>REEB01000242.1 GCA_007695295.1 Puniceicoccaceae bacterium | reverse complement strand
GGACTATGGCAGCGCTAATGACAACTTTTCACCCACGGATTCTTTGGAAGACCCTCATTTTTTAATGCCAAAAGCGTCTCCTATGCTGCTGACTAGTCAGTATAAGCAACATTCAAACGAATCAGCCCCCGGCTTGCAAGTTCCAAAATAAGCAAACATCGGGTCAATTTAATGAAAAACGAGATTTCTTTCCAGAAATATCTCTGGCACCGGAATAACAGTAAACTGTCTGCCGGAAATGGAACCAACCGCTGGCACTTTACCACTCACAACAAGACGAACCATGAAAATACTTCCAATACTTTCCCTCGCACTCCTGGTTTTATTTGGTCCAAGCTTTGCTTCAGAAGCCGAGGATAAAGCCGGGGTTAAAGAAAAATCCTCATCCTCTTGGAGCCTGATTACTGAAACACCGGAGGAAGGGTTTCAACTGGCCATTCGTCTGGCGCGCAAGGGAGTCACCGAAACTCAGCCGAACCGGGAGGTGCTTTTTGCCGGCCGGGAACAATACGCGCCGGATCCCGACAGTCTGATCGCAACCTCCCAAGTCATTGCGCTTTATTTCCAGACTATCGCTCAAGCAAACGATCACTGGCGCGATAATGGCTATCCTAGCCGGGCGATTGAGGAATAAAGGGCAAAAATATTGAAATCAGAGGTTGCCCACGCGCTACCGTGCAGGGCGCCGGATTCGGCGGACTGGCCTTCTGCCGTCAGATGAAGGGCGCGCCCGTGAACCTCACATTGGTGGGTCGCCAAAACCATCAGGTGTTTCACTCTCTGCACAATTGGTTGCCCGCCGCAGGTCTGGCCTGTATGGGCTCGCTTCTGCCGTACGCACCATTTTCAGGCGCCAAACCAATCTTCATGTGGTGATAGGTAAGTGGGTCGGTTTTGATCTGCGCAATCGGTGCGTGATTCTGCGCCACCATAATCTGGAATACGATAACCTCCTCCTGGCGGTGGACGGCGGATCCAGGGGCGTCGAGTTGGTTGGCTTTAACTTCGAGCTGGCCCTTCGGTTTTCACGTCCAGAACAACAACACTTCCTCGCACTAGAAACGCGGAGCCGCTTGCTGCTCACTTTTTCCGAACTCCTCTCGCCAAGGGCGGAAAAGCAGTTGCGCGAACTGGAAGTCGAAATACGAACCAACGCACCCGTCAGTCACATGGAAGTGGAGAGCGTCTCCTTCTCAGATGAGTAAGCCGTAGTTGAAACGGTCGTCCGGGCGCCCGGCGGGCACGCTACAACTGGTCAAAGATGCGGGCGGTAAAGAACCGGCCACGGCGCAGGTTCGGTTTCCACGCCGTGGAGGATTTGGCGCTGCGTAACGGCTGTTACTCGACGATCACGTTGCCGCGCATGAGGGCGAAGTGGCCGGGGAACGTGCAGACAAAGGGGTATTGGCCCGGTTCTTCGGGAAGATTGAACTCGATGGTGTCGGACTCGCCGCCGCCGAGCATTCGGGTGTGGGCGATGACGACGGACATGTCTCGCGGCAGGTAGTCGGGGGCGTTGGCGGCGGCTTCCATGCCGAGGGAGTTGAGGGCGGAGGCATCCATGGACTGGAGGAGCACCCAGTTGTGGCCCATGTTTTGTTTCGTCATCCGGCCGATGTGGCGGAGGGTGAGGCGGACGCGCTCGCCCGGCTCGCCGCGGATTTCATTGAGGTTGAACTGCATGGCATCGTTGCCGGTGATGGTGATGCTGCGGACGCCATCGGCTCCAATGGTGTCGTGGTCGTGGGCGGTGGTGCCGTTGTTTCCCGAGCCGCAGGCGGCCAGAGCGATGGCACCAAGGGCGAGTGCGGAGAGTGAGAGAAAGTATGAAATACGCATGGGATGAGTGTTGCCCAAATAAGAAAACCCTGCCTTGACCTGAGTCAAACAAAGCTGAAAGAGGCCGGGCGGGACCTGCCGGAGGCGTTTTTCCCGGTGATGTGGCATAAGTTTGCCCTTGGAGCCGGGAGGCGGCCCGAGGGGGCTTTGGGATCGACGGGATGCCGGCCTCACTTCCGCATCACGTAGTAGTAGTTCATGACATCGTGCTCGAGGGTGTGGCGTTCGACCCAGGTGAAGCCCGCCTTGGCAAGGAAGCGGCGGGACGCTTGTTCGCCCCACATGGCACCGAGCCCGAGGCCGCCTTGGGCGAGGGAGACGGTCATGCAATGGCAGCAGGAGAGACCGTAGAGGAGCGGTCCGAGCGGATGATCGCGGTTTTCGGCCATGTTGCTGGAGGCTCCGATATCCTGCATGAAAAACGTGCCGCCGGGCCGGAGGGTGCGGTGGATGCCCGCGAGTACCCGGTCGGGGCGGGCTTGGTCGTGAATGGCATCGAAGGCGGTGACGAAATCGAAGGCCCCGGCCGGGGCGGACTGGTCGAAGTCGGTGAGATCGCGGGCTTGGAAGCGGGCGTTGTGGAGACCGCGGGCGGCGGCAACGGCGGTGGCATGGTCGATGGCCTCCACGCTGAGGTCATAACCCGTGAATCGACTCTTTGGATACGCCTTGGCGAGGGCGAGAAGCGCTTCGCCGCGGCCGCAGCCGACATCCAGGACATCGATGCCGGAATCGAGCCCGGGGAGGATGTCCGGAACGAGCGGGAGGAGGTGATCGAAGAGAGCGTCGACGACCGTCTGGCGGCTGTCCGCGGCCATGACCTCATGAAACCGGGGGAAAGCCTCGTAGGGAATGCCGCCGCCTTGCTGAAAGCAGGTGACGATGCGGTTTTCGATTTCGCCCATCATGCTGACGTACTGGGTGAAGTGGCCGAAGCCCGCGCTTGAGGGGCTGCGGGCAAGCAGTTCCGCTTGGGCGGGCGGCAGTGCAAAGTGTGCCCCGCCGGCATCGCAGGCGACAATGCCGCCTGCGACCATGGCGCCGAGCCACTCGCGGACGTAGCGTTCGTTGAGGCCGGCGCGGGTGGCGATGGCCTCGCTGGAGGAGGGGGGATGCCCGGCCATGGCATCAAAAAGTCCGGTGCGGTAGCCGATGGACAGCATGAGAGCGAGGGCCCCGTGGTTGAGAATTTCAAGGTAGCGGTCGCCGAACGCGTTGGTGTCGGCGGCATCGACGGGGAGATCACAGGCGATACACATTGGTTGGGTTGGGTTGGCGGTTTTCGTTGAAAACCCCAGCATATCCGGTCCGGGCGGCCGGGACCAGATGCCAGAACTACGGTATCGGAGGGTCTTGGCTACGGTAAGGTGGGGAAAGACTCAGTCGTGGCCGGCGAGCCAACCCTGTTCGGAGGCGAGCCGGACGGCCTCGGAGCGCGTGCGGCAGTTGAGTCGCTGGAGCAGGCGGCTGACATGCATCTCGACCGTGCGAGGGCTGAGGCCGAGTCGGTCGGCGATTTCTTTGCTGGTGAGCCCGGAAGCGAGCAAGGTGACCATCTCGTGCTGGCGCGGAGTGAGCTCATCCACGGAGGTTGCGGACGGGCGCTGGGCTCCGTGCCGGAGCCGGGCGAGGAGCGGTCGCATCCCCAGCCGGGTGGCAAGAGAGAGAGCCGTCGCCACTCCCGGGGATGGAGGTGGAAGGCCGAGGGGCCCGCGGCGGCATTCGCACCAGACCTGTTCAACGGGAAGACCGGCGGCGGCGTAGCGCGTGGAGGCGAGATCAAGGCTGGCGGCGGCTTCGGCAGGCCGGTGGTCGAGGCGGAGCTGTTCGGCCCGGAGAGCGGCGAGGGCGCCGCGGGTTTCGTCGAGGTCATTTTTCTCCGCCATGACGAGGAGGATGTCGAGGCAGTCGTCGAGCCGATCGCGGAGGCCGGCGTCGGCGTAGAGTGCACCCGCGAAGAGGAGCCCGGGAGCGGCGTCGTGCAGATCTTCGGTCTCGCGCCAGAGGGAGCGGATGGCATCACCGTGTCCGAGGGCGGTGGTCCTGTCTCCGAGGTGGTGGACGAACCCCAGGCCCCAATGGGCGAAAAACTGCATGCCGACAGCGTCATCGGCCCGGAAGGTGTGGAGTGCTGGTTCGAGGAGGCGCAGCGCCGGGCCGCGTTCTCCGCGAAAAGCGGCGATGAGTCCGCGGATGCAGTCGGCCATGGCTTTGAGCATTGGCGGGGAGGCTGCGTCGTTGGCGACCGCGCGGGCGGAGGAGAGGGCTTGGCGCCAGCGGCCGGCCCGAAAGCAGGCATAGGAGAGGCAGGCGAGGCAGGCGTTGCGATCGCCGGTGCGGGAGGTTTTGCAGTAGCCAAGGGCTCGGTTGTGGGCGGCGATTTCGTCTCCATAGCGGCCACGGTATTCCTCGACATTGGCTTGGCGGCGGTAGGCGAGGGCGGTCTGCTCGGGGAGCCGGTGGCTGAGAGCGAGGCGGAGGCTTTCGTCGGCTAGGCGGGTGGCTTCCTGGTGGCGGCCGCTCATGGCGGCGAGGAGTGCCTGCCAGCCCAGAGCCTCGGAACGGAGGGCGGGGTCGCCGAGTGTCTCCGCCAGGCGGAGGGCGCGGGCCAAGGATGTCTCCGCGGATTGGATACGGACGCGGTTGGCTAGGTGGTCCACGTGGGTGAGCAGGTGGCGGAAGGCCTCGCGGGGAGGGAGGGCGCGCTCGGCGAGATCGGCGGCGGCGACGAGCAGTTCCTGGACCCGGGCGGGGTCGTTGGCGAGGCCGGCCATCTGGTGGAGAGCTTCGACTTCTAGTGCGGTATCGGCAGTATCGGCGGCATACTCGGCCAGTTCCTTCCAAGCCGTGCGGGCGGCGCTGGTGTTGCTGGTCTGGCGGGCGCAGCGGGCTTTTTCGCGGAGGAGGGCGACCCGGCCGGCGGGATCTTCGGTCCAGGGCCAGTTGGCGAGGGCGCGGTCGACGGCGGTGTGGGCGGCGTGGAAATCGCCGGAGGCGCAGGCAGCCTGGGCGGCGCGCGACCAGGCGGCCCGGGCCCGGGGCAGATCGAGGGCGGCTTCGTAATGGGAGGCGGCGATGGCGGGGGTGAGCCGGAGGCGGGTGGCGGCTTCTGCGAGGGCGTGGTGGAGCTCGCGACGGCGAGGCCAGGGGGGATCTCCCGCGGGGCCGTCGGGCTGAGCGAGGCGGACGCAGCCGGGCGAATCTCCCGGCCGGAGATCACCGCTGGTCAGGAGCGTGTTGACGGCTTCGCCGGAGGCGCCGGCTTCCAAGAGGAGCGCGAGCGGGATCTCCCCGGGACAGAGCCGGGCAAGCTCGAGGGCGGCTTCGGCAACGGCGGGTCGTTGGGGAGGGCGGTCCGACATGGGAGCGATCGGCTTTCCGAGCGGCGGCGGTCAGTCGAAGCGGATCGGGTGCGAAAGTCGAGCCCGGGACGACAAACAGAAGTGACAAACCGGACCAGCGTTGGTTTGCTCCCGGCCGTGATGAAAAAAGCCTGGTTTCCCAAGATCCCCGTTATCCCATTCGAAGGCCCCGAGAGCGACAATCCCCTGGCCTTCCGCCATTACAACCCCGACGAAGTCGTCGATGGCAAGACGATGAAAGAGCACCTGCGGTTTTCGATCGCCTACTGGCACAGCTTCCGCGGCGCCGGGACCGATCCCTTCGGCGGACCGACCATCTGCCGCACTTGGGAGGCCAAGGGCAAGCCGATGGAAGTGGCGAAGAAGCGGTTGGAGGCGGCCTTTGAGTTTTTCACCAAACTCTCGTCGCCGTATTACTGTTTTCATGACCGCGACATCGCCCCCGAGGGCAAGGACCTCGCGGAGACCAACCGCAACCTGGAGGAGATCGCGGGCCTGGCGAAGGAGCTGCAGAAGGCCACGGGGGTGAAACTGCTCTGGGGGACGGCGAACCTCTTTTCCCATGCCCGCTACATGTGCGGGGCGGCGACCAACCCGGATGCGGCCGTGTTTGTGCATGCGGCCGCCCAAGTGAAGCAGGCCCTCGACATCACGAAGGAACTCGGGGGCGAGAACTACGTTTTCTGGGGCGGAAGGGAAGGCTACGAGACCCTTTTGAACACCGACCTGAAGCGCGAGATGGACCACCTCGCGGCTTTCCTGCACCTGGCGGTGGACTATGCGAAAAAGATCGGCTTCAAAGGCCAGTTCCTGATCGAGCCGAAGCCGAAGGAGCCGACCAAGCACCAGTATGACTTCGATGTGGCCTCCGGGATCGCCTTTCTGCGCACCTACAAGCTGGAGAAACACTTCAAGTTCAACATTGAGACGAACCATGCGACCCTCGCCGGTCACACCTTCCAGCACGAGCTGGAAGTGGCGGGCGGGGCGGGCCTGCTCGGCTCGGTCGACGCCAACCAGGGCGACACCCTGCTGGGCTGGGACACCGACCAGTTTCCGACCGACCTGAAGGAGATCACGCTCGGCATGTATACGATTCTCAAATACGGCGGGCTGGGGAGCGGCGGTTTCAATTTCGACGCCAAACTGCGCCGGCCTTCGGTCGATCCGATCGATCTGGTCTATGCGCACATTGGCGGCATGGACACCTTCGCCCTGGCCTGGAAGACGGCGCGGCGGTTGCTCAAGGACGGCGTCTTGGCGGCCTTTGTGAAGGAGCGGTATGCCTCCTACGACAGTGGACTTGGCCGGGAGGTCGAGAAAGGCAAGACCGACCTCGAGGCGCTGGCGAAAGCGGCGCTGAAACAGGGCGAACCGGAGTCGCGCAGCGGCCGGCAGGAATATTTGGAAAACATCCTCAACCGGTATTTGTATCGGTGAGAGGTGCGGAAGGGCCGGCGACCGGAGGTCAGAAGCGGGAGGCCGGCGGGCCGAGGGCGGCAAGTGGTAGCCGCCGACTTGAGTCGGCGGATCATTGGGCGAAGGCCCGATGCCACGGAGGGGGTTGATCCCGAGGTCGTCCTTCCGTTGGAGGGGCAGCCTCAGGGGGAGGGCGAAGGCGTCGCCTTTGCCCGAGCAGGCTTCACCGGTGGCGGTCGCCGAGGAGAGCGGGGTGGCAGCAGATTTGGCGGAGGCGAAGAGGTAGAAGGGACTCGTGCACGCATTCCACCAGCTTGATTTTCTTCCTGTTGGTTCGGAGCGTGCAACGGCTTTCCGGTGAGTGCTGATCCGGCGGTTCAACGTCCTCGCTGTCACTGGACATCTCCATATCCAGGTGCTCGGTTCGAGAGCTGTTCGGGGCTAGGTTGATTTCGCCAAGAGAACGGACCAGACGCTTCATCGTCCGAATGTATCGCCTTGCAGTGCTCCTGACTTAGGACGGCGGCGCAACGATGGCGAAGCTCCGCATTGCGGAGTGGGTCAGGCCGGATGTGCTTGGGTCGGCCTCATGAGCAAAAGTATGGCCTTTGGATTGGCGAAACCGGTTGAGCCGATTCGCGAAAGTACGAGGCGACCTCTTCATCTCATCCGCGGGTTGGGTATCGGGTTTTGCAGACACAAGAGAGCCTGTTGGCTCAGCGAGATCCGCGCATGCAGCCGCCATGCTTTCGCGGAGCAACCACCAACTGCGGAAATGGCCACGGTTGATAACGGGATGGCAAGCCCCTGCGTAGGCGCTGTGCGCCTTGCGTGACCTAGCTCCACAGCATGAAGAAATTCAGGAATCCATGGCAAAACATTCCGGTCGTTTCGCGCGGACTGAGCGCTTGCATCTGCCCGCGCTTTTGATTTGCGCAGGGTTGCCCGGTGTTTAGCTTCGTTGTATGAAATCCGAAGAGCTCCTCAAACGCATCACCCTATCCCCGGATATTTGTCACGGCAAACCGTGCATCCGGGGGCTTCGCTACCCGGTGGAGTTCATTCTCGAACTGTTGAGTGGTGACTCGACCGAAGCGGACATCCTCGCGGACTATCCGGATCTTGAGCCCGAGGATATCCGGGCCGTTCAGGCCTACGCCGCCCGAATGGCTAAACTCAAGACGTTCCTGCCCATCCCTGTGGCATGAAGTTCCTTGACGATGCCCAACTTCCCAAGCGCCTCGCGACTCAACTCAATCAACTCAATCACGACGCGCGGCACACCTACGACCTGTCTCTGGGTAATCGAACCGGCGATGACGAAATCGCGCGAATCGCCGACCAAGATGGAGCTGTCGTGGTGACTAAAGACCTCGACTTTTTGGATGCGCATCTTTTGCGGGGAAGTCCCGCCAAATTGCTTATGGTTTCAACAGGAAAAATCTCCAACCGCGTTCTGCTCGAGCTTTTTGAAGCCCATATCGCCTTGATTGTTGATGCACTGCACCAATCCAACCTCGTCGAACTGAATCAATCAGGCCTCATGGTACATGATGCCTGATGCGCCACAGCGCCAATCCCGGACAACGGCCTGCGCGGGGGAGATCGAAGGGGGCAGTGCACGCATTCCATCAGGTTGATTTTCTTCCTGCCGGTTCGGAGCGGGCAACGGATTTTCGGTTGGTGCTGATCCGGTGGCTCACCGGCCTCGCTGTCACTGGACATCTCCATATCCAGGCGCACGCCATCACGAAAGAACTCAGGGGGCCTAAATGACCATTCCCGGAGGTGCGGGAAGGCTACGCGATCGTGCCCAACACCGACTTGAAGCGGGAGATGGACCACCTCACGGCCTTCCTGCAACTAGCTGGCGAAGGCCGCGATGAAGCAGAGCGAGCCGCGGCCGCCAGGAGTATCCGGAAAACATCCTGAACCGCTACCTCCACCGTAGTGGGGTGCGGAAGGGCCGGCGACCGGAGGTCAGAAGCGGGAGGCCGGCGGGCCGAAGGCGGGAAGTGGTAGCCGCCGACGTGAGTCGGTGGATCATCGTGCGAAGGCCCGATGCCACGGAGGGGAATGATCCCGAGGTCGTCCTTCCGTTGGAGGGGCAGCCTCAGGGGGAAGGATCGGGCGAAAAGAGATCGCCGAGATCCTCGAGGGTGAGGGGGGAGCGGGCGGCTTCGCCGGCTTCGAAGACGGCTTCGAGGTGCCTGCGTTTCTCCTGCTGCATGAGGAGGACCTTTTCCTCCACGCTGGCGGCGGTGATGAGTTTGATCGAAGTGACGGTGCGGGTCTGGCCGATGCGGTGGGCGCGGTCGGTGGCCTGGGCTTCGACGGCGGGATTCCACCAGGGGTCGAAGTGGATGACGGTATCGGCGCCGGTGAGGTTGAGGCCGACGCCGCCGGCGCGTAGTGAAACCAGCAATACCGGAGGGCCGGCAGGGTCGTTGAAGCGGTCGCAGACAGCCTGGCGGTCGCGGGTGGAACCATCGAGGCGTTCGTAGCCAGCCCCGAGATCGTCGAGGAGCGGTTCGAGGAGTTTGAGCAGGGAGACAAACTGGGAAAAGACGAGGACGCGGTGACCGTCGTCGAGAATTTCGGAGAGCAGTTCGCGGAAGGCCGCGATTTTGCCGGAGGGGATGGAGTGGTGGCGCTCACCGAGGAGGGCGGGGTGGCAGCAGATTTGGCGAAGCCGGAGCAAGCGGGTGAAGGCGCGGAGG
>REEB01000100.1 GCA_007695295.1 Puniceicoccaceae bacterium | reverse complement strand
GGGGGTCGCTTTGGGCGAAGGCCGGGCAGAGGGCAACCATGACGGCAAGACCCAAAAAGAAGGCGTGAAGACGAGGCATACGATGGGGAGCGGGTTGGGGAGCGGGTAAAACGGGGGAAGGTCGCGAGAAGGAGAAGGCCGCCGGGTGTGCAAAGGTCAACCCGGCAATGAAGACCGGGCTCACGAAGAGCGCGTTCACTGGGAGATTTGTTCGAGCACCCGGGAGCTCCGTGGCGGGGTCCGGCTACCAGGAGTAGGCCAAGCCGGCGTGGATCGCGCGCGGGCGGGCGATGGAGACGATGCCGTCGGCGGAGCGGCCGGTCTGGACTTCCGCGCCGAGGAGATTTTCCAGGCGGAGATCGAGGCTGAGGCCGGCGGCGGCTTGGAAGCGGAGGCCGAAGTTGAGCAGGGCGTAGGCGGCCAGGCGGCGGGTGTTGGCGGCATCGTCGTATTGGCCGCTTGAATACTCGACTTCCAACCAGCCTTCCCAGGGATTGGCGGGGCGGGCGGCGAGGCGGGCGGCGCCGCGGTGGAGGGCGGTTTGGGGAAAGCGGGCGCCATCCACGAGGGGCTGGTCGGCGGAGCGGCGGAAGCGGCTGCGGGCCCACTGGTGCTCCGCTTCAAAGCGCAGCGCCGCGGTGAGGTCAAAAGCCCCGTGGAGGGACAACCCGTGCACGACGCTCCGCTCGATGTTGCGGCGCTGGCTGCAGGTGCCGCCGGCGGGGACGAAGCCGCAGATGGGGGACATTTCCGGGCCGGAGGAAAGGAAGAGGTTGGTGATGGCGCCGCGAAGATCGTAGGCGAATCCCGTCAGCCGCAGCTCCGCCGGGGGAGCGGGCTGCCAGGATGCGGTCAGGTCCGCCCCGCGGATTTCCTCGTGGCGGAGGTCGGGATTGGCCTGGACGATGTCGTTGCCGACGCGGAAAGGGCGGTAGAGTTCGTTGATGGTGGGGATGCGAAATCCCCGGTAGGCGGCCGCCTCGAGCGCGAGCCCTTCGCGGGGGCGGGAGCCGGCGGCAACCCGGAAGCCGGGAAAGGTCCCGCTGCGATCGGGAAAAGCCTCGCTGGCAAGCTCGGCGCGGTCGGGCAGTGTCCATTCTTGAAAGCGGCCGTGGCGGAGTTGCCAGCCGTCGAGGCGGCCGGAGACCTCGAGCCAGAAATCGTCCGCCGGCCGGTGGCGAACGATGGCGAAGAGCCCGCCCGAGCGCTGGTCACCGCCGGCGCGGCGTTCGCGGGTGAAGGCCCCGTCCTGGAAGAAGAAAAGCTCGTTCGTTTCGCCGGTGAGGAGCTGGCCGTCGAGGCCGAAGAGCCAGGCGGTGGAAGGATCCGTTTCGGGGCGGAAGGTGAAGCCGAAACCGAGGGCGCGGCCCGGGACGTCGAACTGATCGAGGACGGGTTGTTCGGCGGAGCGGTCGGGGTTCACGGAAGTGAAACGATTCCGGAAGTCGTGTCTGCGGGCGTAGAGGAGCGTTTCGAGGGTGCCGGCCTCCCGGGTGGTGCGGTAGCGGGCGGAGAGGTCGAGCGCGTCGGTGCGGTTTATCTGGAGAGGGGTGCCATTGCCCCGGCGCTCGCGGTAGCCCCGGAGGGAGAGGTCGAGGCGGCTGTCGGGCTCGGGGCGCCAGGCGAAGCGGAGCGCCCCGGTCTCATGGCGGTTCCATTCCCGTGTATCCACGATTCCGCGACGGTCGGCCCGGATGGCATGTACTCCATGATGGCGGCGGATGCGGCCCTCGACGGCGAGGGCGGCGTTCGGGCCGAGGGCGATGCTGCGGTAGCCCTCGGCGGCGCGGGTGCCGTGGCTGCCCGCGGTGGTCTGGAGAAGGCCGGTTTCGAGAAACGGATCGAGTGATTCGAGGCGGATGACACCCCCGGCGGCGAGGTTGCCCCAGGCGGTGGGGCGGCCGCCCGGCTCCACCGCCAGGTGCTGGAGTCCGGAGGCGGGATAGCGCGACCACGCGACCCAGCTTCCGAAGGGATCGTTTTGGGGGACACCGTCGAGCAGGACGAGGGTGCGGGAGGTGGCGGTGGGGGCGAGGTGGCGGAGGTTGGCGGTCTGCGAAGTCGGGTGGGAAGTGTCGGCGGGGCTGCGCCGGAAGAGGGAAAACCCGGCCACCCCGCGCAGGCCTTGGTCGAGCGGTTGGGCGGTCGGCAGTGCGGGCGGATCCAGGCGCCTGGTATCCAGGGATTCGGCGCCGAGGGTGCGGCGGGCGGTGACCTCGAAGGGTTCGAGGTCGATGAGGGCCCCGGAGTCGTCGTCCGCGAGGACGAAGGCAGCGAGGGCCGGGAGGGCGGTGCAGAGCAGGAGGTGTCGCGGCGGGCGGAGCATCGTCAAGCGCACAGTTGGGCCGATGGGGGCGGGGTCAACCCCGGGGGGGTTGCATTTTGCGCGAGCCCGGCCACGGTGGCTCTGAAAGATTTCGATTTGCCATCCCCATTATGTCCAAACGCGTTTTTGCTTCATCCTACTGGCTGGCCGGTTTCGGCTGCTACCTGTTTCTGGCCGGCATCGCCGGCTATGCCTCCAATCCGGAGGCGGCCAAGACGGCGCTGATCACCGGCAGTGTCTTCGGTTTCCTGCATCTCGTGCTCGGAATGTGCGCCCACCAAGGCATGCGCTGGAGCCTGCCAGTGGCGCTGGGCACGCTGAGTTTTGTCGGCGCGGCCTTTGCCTGGCGCTCCACGGTGAGCTGGATGGCGGTGGCCGGCGGTGAAACGGAGAAGCTCTTCGCGGCCGCCCTCATCACCAGCATGCTGGTGGGGGTGGTACTGGTCTGGCCGCGGGTTTTCCTGGACTGGCGTCGGCGGGGCTGAGGGCCGGCGGGTTCAGAGATCGACGGCACAGCGGAAGCCGACGGTCGCGCAGCGGTCCCAGGCATCGCAGAGAAGGATGTGCTTGGCGCCCCAGTCGGCGGGGCGGGCGCCGGTGTCGAAGAGCCAGTGGCTGCCTTCGACATGGTGCCAGCAACCGCCCTTGAGGATCTGGTAGCGGGTGTGGTCGTCGGTCCGTTCGCTTTCGGTCATTTCCCAGACATTGCCCGAGCAGTCGTGAAAGCCGGCCGCGGAGATGCCGGCGGGGTGGGCATCGACGGGGGCGGTGCCGGATGCGCCGTGGCGGCAGCGGGCCGGGTCGAAGTCCTCGCCCCAAGGCCACGGTGCGCCACCGGGCCCGAGAGCGGCCTGCTGCCACTCCTCTTCGCGGGGGAGGCGCTTGCCCGCCCAGCGGGCGTAGGCGCGGGCATCGCCGAGGGAAACATAGACGACCGGATGCCGCCCGAGACCCGCGGGCGGGCGCCCCTCGGTCCAGTGGGCGAGAAACTGCCGCGGATCGCGGGGCTGGTAGCCGGTGGCGCCGAGAAAGGCGGCAAAGTCGTCGTTGGTAACCGGATACACATCGAGGGCAACGCGGCGGATCCTGACCGGCCGGCTGCAGGGGCAGGTTTTTTCGAAGGCGTCGTAGACATGTTTTTCGTCGACCACGCCGGCGATGTAGCCGCACTCGCGCATGCGGTAGCGGGTGGTCATCCAGCCCTCGAAGTCGGGCACGGGCAGCATGCCGGGAGGGACTTGGGCGACCCGCGGGGTGGGGGAAACCTGCCGCAGGATGTGTGGCAGCTCGGTGCGGCGGTGTTCGCCCTCCCAAGCCGGCGGCGCCCAGTCACCCCGGGCGCAGCGCTCCCGCTGGGCCTGGAGAAACGCTTCCAGAGCGGGGTCGGCCGGTCCCTCCGGCAGCGGGAGGAGCCCGGCGCAGCCGTCGCGCTCAAGCCGTCCGCCGAGCCGCACGGTGCCCTCCTTGGCTTCGAGAACCTCCAGCTCGCGGCCGCTGATGACATCGACCCAGCGATGGCCCGGCTCGCCGGGGATCGTGGCAATGGTTTTGTCGAGGGCATGCCCGCGGCGGTTGGCCACGGTGTGGAGGGGGACCCCGGCCAGCGTCCAGCGGGAGACGGTCACGCCCGGCGCCGACCCGCCGCCAAGATGCGGTTCCCACTCGCCTTCAATAAACCAGTCCGAAAAGTGTCGCAGGGCGGGGAAAAGCAGCCGCATCCAGGATTTCGAGCGCGCACTATAGGCGGCCCAGTAGCCGAAGACATTTTCCCAGACGACAAAGCCGCCGCCGTTCATCCAGGCCCGCTGGAGTTCCCGCATCGGGTCATGGAAGTAGCGGCGGCTTTCGTAAACGAGATGGCGGCGGTCGAGCCAGCGGTTGCGGTAGGTGCCGGGGACGGCGGAGTCGTCGGTAAACTGCTGCCAGGAGCCGATCTCATGGCCGAAAGGCTCGAGGCGGGCGGGCGCCTCGGAGATAAAAATCCGCTCCGGTCCGGCGCGGGTGGCAAGGGCTTCTCGGAAGGCATCGGCCGGGCCGTCCGAGCAATCGAGGTAGATGCCGTCCAAGCCACACTCGGCGACAAGGTCGACGAAGGCATCTTCGACGGACGCGCAGCCCTCGGGGAGCCCGGGAACCCACGGCTTGTGGTCGACGAGGACGCGGACACCCCGGGCGTGAAAGCGCTCCACAGCCTCGCGGAGACCGGCCCGGCCGCCCGGCAGCAGGTCGAAGTAAGCGAGTTGATGGCGGGCATCCACTCCGGAGAGCGGGTAGTTGTTCCAGAGGACCACGAGATCGTAGCCGCCGAAGTCCCGCTCGGCGCGGTCGAGCAGGCGATCGACCTTCCAAGAGCCGTCGTGGTGATCGATGAGTTCATGATCCCAGAGCATGACAAAGCCCTGGGCGTAGCAGCGGGAGGCCCAGGCCTGGGCGGCCGGATCGTAGCGGACGGGGCCGAGCTCGGCGCGGCGGGAGTCGGCCCAGGCGCGCAGCTCGCTGCGCCAGCGCGGCCAGTCCGCGGGGTTTTCCGGGGCGGGGAGGAAGCCTTTTTTGAGGGAGGCGTCATCGGTGGCGACAAGCTGATCCATGGTTGGCGGGGTGATGAGTGAAGAGTGAAGGGTGATGAGTGAAGAGTGAGGGGTGATGAGTGATGGGTGGAGGTGAAAGCGGAAAGCGGAAAGCTGAAAATCTGAATAGGGGATGCGGGACGTAGCTGCCGAGGTGACGAGGCGGGTGGGTGCGGGGGTTGGCGGGAGCAACTCCGCCGTTGAATTTGGCGGGGAGGCGTGGCAGGGTCGGCGGTTTCGTCCATGAGCGAGAACCTTTCCGATATATCCCACGATCAACTGGCGGTGCGGCGGGCCAAGCTGGAGACACTTCAGCAGGCCGGGCGCGATCCCTTCCGGGCCGTCTTCACCCCCACGCACACGGCGGCGGCGGCCCTGGCCGCCTTCGTCGAAGGTGAGGAAGCGGTCCAGCCCGAAGTGGCGGTGGCGGGCCTGCTGCTCGTCATCCGCAACATGGGCAAAAGCCAGTTCATCAAAATCCAGGACCAGACCGGCATCATCCAGGGCTATGTGAAGCTCGACGCCATCGGCGCGGAGGCTTATGCGGAGTTCAAGAAGCTCGACCTCGGGGACATCATCGGGTTTGCGGGCGAGCTTTTCCGGACCAAGACCGGGGAGGTGACGGTGCGGGTGGCGCGCTACGCGCTTGTATCCAAAGCGTTGCGACCGCTCCCGGAGAAGTGGCATGGATTGACCGATGCCGAGCAGGTCTACCGGCAGCGCTACCTCGACCTGATCGTGAACGAGGAATCGCGCAGGCGCTTCCTGGCGCGCAGCCGGATGGTGGCGGCGATCCGCCGGTTTCTGGAAGAGCGGGAATTCGTGGAAGTGGAGACGCCGGTCCTGCAGTCGGTGGCGGGCGGGGCGGCGGCGCAGCCCTTTGTCACCCGCCACAACGCCCTTGGCTGTGAGTTTTTTCTGCGCATCTCGCTGGAGCTTTACCTGAAGCGCCTCCTGGTGGGCGGTTTCGACCGCGTCTACGAGATCGGGAGGAATTTCCGCAACGAAGGCCTCTCGCGCCGGCACAATCCGGAGTTCACCATGCTGGAGCTATACCAGGCCTACTCGGATTTCCGCGGCATGATGGCGCTGATCCGTGACCTCCTCCGAGCGGTGGTGCGGGAGGTGACGGGGGCCGGAGCGGTGACGCGGGCCGACGGCACCGTGATCGACTTCGATGCGGAGTGGAGGGAAGTCAGCTACAAGGCGCTGGTGATCGAAAAGACCGGCGACCCCGACTGGTTTGGCCGCCGCAAGGCGGAGAAAGCCGCGCGTTTGCGCGACTTCGGCCTGGCGGCGGAGGACGACTGGGAGGACTTCGAAGTGACGAACGAACTCTTCGGGAAACGGATCGAGCCAGAGCTGATCCAGCCGACCTTTGTGACCCACCTGCCCCAGGAGCTGTGCCCGTTGGCGAAGGTCAACCTCGACGATCCGACCACGTTGGACGTTTTTGAGCTCTGCGTCGGCGGGATGGAAATCGCCCCGGCCTACTCGGAGCAGAACGATCCGGATGAGCAGCGCCGGATGTTCGAGAACCAGGCCGGGGGCGAGATCCAGAAAATCGACCACGACTTCCTGCTCGCCCTCGAGCACGGCATGCCGCCCGCGGGCGGGCTCGGGCTCGGCATCGACCGCCTCGCCATGCTCCTGACGGGCGCGGAAAGCATCCGCGACGTCATCCTCTTTCCCCAACTGCGGCCCCAGGCGGAAGCATGAGGCGGAGGATCGGCCGAGTTCATGGCGGAGGGTGGCCGGAGAAAGGATCGACCGCCCCTGCGCGGTGTCTGGACTGATCCATGAGCTGGTATCTCTATCTGGCGCTGCGGCAGTTGTTTCCGGCGGGGAAGCGATTCCCCTTCATCACTTTGGTCTCGGTGGCGGGGGTGATGCTGGGGGTGGCGGTCCTGATCATCGTCCTCGGCGTGATGAACGGCTTCGGGGAGGAGATTCGTCGCAAAGTCGTGGATACCCAGGGGCACCTCCGGGTGGAGTCGGGGCAGATCCTCTACCGCTACCAGGAAGTGATCGCGGAGCTGGAGCAGCGCCCCGAAGTGGTGGCGGCCGTTCCTTATGCGGCCGGGATGGTGATGGTGCAGCACGCGAACCGGCCCGCCTTTCCACTCGTGCAGGGCATCGATCCCGCCGCCGAGCAGGGCGTGATGCCGCTGGATGACTTTCTCATCTATGGGCGGCCGGAGGATCTGGACGACGACTCGGTCTTTCTGAGTGTGTTTTTGGCCCGGTCGCTCGGGGTGATTCCGGGCGGGGAGGTTGAAATCTACTCTCCACTGCTGCTGGAGCGGCTGCGGCAGGACGAGATCCTGCTGCCGCGCTCGGTGCGGGTGGCGGGCCTCTTCGAGACCGGCTGGCACCAGATCGATGAAAACACTGTCATCACCACCCTGCGGCTGATGCAGGATCTCTATGGGCTGGGCGACGGCGTGCATGGCATCAAAGTGCGGCTGCGCGACCGGGACGATCCGGATACGGTGGTGGCCGCGCTCAACCGGGAGCTGGAGCCCCCTCTGCGGGCGATCTCGTGGCTGGATGCCAACCGGGATTTTCTTTTCATCCTGCAACTGGAGAAAAACGTTCTCTTCTTCCTGCTGCTCTTCATCGTGCTCGTCTCGGCCTTCGCGATCACCAGTTCGCTGCTGATCACGGTGGTTCGCAAGACGCGGGAAATCGGCCTCCTGGGGGCGCTCGGGGCGCGGCCGTGGCAGGTGGGGCAATGCTTCTGCCTGCAGGGGCTGTTCATCGGGATCTGCGGCACTTCGCTCGGCTTTGCCTTCGGGTTTCTGGCGCTGCACTTCCGCAATGACATCATCCAGACCTTCGCCCGCCTGACCCAGAGCGAGGCGGCCCTGGTGCGGTTTTACCAGTTCAGCGTCCTGCCGGCGGAGACCGATCCGCGGGACCTGTTTCTGATCGCGGCGGCCTCCCTGGTGATCTCGACGCTGGCGGGCTTGATTCCGGCATGGCGGGCGGCGCGCCTCGATCCGACGGAGGCCTTGCGCAGTGAGTAAAAACGGCGTCGTTCTGCGGGCGGAGGGATTGAAGAAGCGGTTTCCCAGCGGGGACCGGGTCTTGGAAGTGCTGCAAGGGGTGGACCTGGAGCTGCGGGCGGGCGAAAGCCTCAGCATCCGCGGCGAATCCGGCTGTGGCAAGACGACCCTCCTGCACCTGATCGCGGGGTTGGAGCCGCGGGACGAAGGGCGGCTCTTCTGGCGCGACCAAGCGGTGGAGACTTGGTCGCGGAGCCGGTTGGCGGGGGAGCGGGCGCGCTTCATCGGCATGATTTTCCAGGCCTTCTACCTCATCCCGGAGATCGATGCCCGGGCCAATGTGCTGCTGGCGGCGCGGATGCTGGGGCGACCCAAGGCGGACGACCGCGAGCGGGTGGAGGGGCTGCTCAAGCGCGTCGGCCTGGAGGAGCGCGGCCACCACCTGCCGGCGCGGCTCTCGGGCGGAGAGCGGCAGCGGGTGGCGATCGCACGGGCGCTGCTCAATCGGCCGGCCGTGATCCTGGCCGATGAGCCGACCGGCAACCTCGACGAAACCACCGGCGACGCCATTCTGGATTTGTTGCTCGAACTCTGCGGTGAGGAAGGCGCCTCGCTGGTGCTGGTGACGCACAATCCCCTCCATGCGCGGCGGACCGACCGCCGCGCCGTGCTCGCCCACGGCGGGCTTCACTTCGACTGAGATGGCGCGGGGCTCCAGTCGGCAGCAGTGGAAGGCCTTCATCGAGGGGGGCGGCCGGGCCGGGGCGCGCAAGGCCGATCCGGTGACGGGCGCCGCTTTCACCGGCACCGTGCTCGGGGTGGATCCCAGCCTCAGGGGGACCGGGTTCTCGGTGGTGGAAGCGCGGGCGCGGTCGGCGCCGGTGATGCTGCACAGCCGGGTGGTGCGCCTGAAAGCCTCGGTCGCGATGCCGGAATGCCTCGGGGAGATCGCCCGGCAGATGTGGGAGGTCCTGGACGCGCACCCCATCGACCACGTCGCCCTCGAGCAGACCATCTACGTGCAGAACTTTCAGACCGCCCAGATCCTGGGCGCGGCCCGGGGAGCGGCCATCGCGGCGGCGGCGGCCCGGAAGTATCCGGTATTCGAATACCCGCCACTACGGGTGAAACAGGCGGTGGTGGGCTTCGGCCGGGCCAGCAAGGAGCAGGTGGCGCGCACCGTCATGGGCCTGCTTGCGCACGGACGGGAACTGGGATTCGACGAGGCGGACGCGGCCGCCGTCGCGCTCTGCCACATTTTCACCCACCGGGTGAGTGCGGGATAAGGCGGCGCGGGATCGGGTCTCCTGCCGCCCATCGTAATCGTACTCATTTTCGTAATCATAATCGACGGATCGAGTATGGGTGACAGCAATGAAAAATCATCGGGGTAGGGCGCAGGACCTGCGGAAGAGCGAAAAGGGGGATTGGGAGAAGGATTACGATTATGATTACGATTACGAGAAGGATTACGGGTATTGACGGAGGCTTCCGCTTCCGGACGTAGCGGAAGCGCGGAGCGCTTTCGTTGCGAGGGCCTAAGCATGGAACCACAG
>REEB01000241.1 GCA_007695295.1 Puniceicoccaceae bacterium | reverse complement strand
CTTCGAAGAGATCGGACGCCCCGGCACCAATGCCCTCGTCTCCACCCGCACCGGCCTGCTCGCCGGCACCGGCGAGAGCCTCCACTTGGTGGATGGAACCCATTCCAGAATTGTGTTCCCACAGACTTCACGATCCCTGCAGATCAATCCCGACAACGAGGACGAGCTTTTCGTTGGCAACAGCCGGGGTCTCCACCGCCTCGTCCAAGAGGAGGAGGAGGGCTGGGTCTTTGTTGAAACCATCCCCGGTTCTCAATTTCACATCCACGGCCTGACCGCGGAGGGAGGCGATTCCTACTGGCTGACGGCCGGCATCGGCAAAGCGGTACGGGCGACCCGGCGCGACAGCGACTGGTCTTTTCTCCACCTCGACGAAAGTCATGGGCTGCCCAACCATTGGACCATCCCGATGAAGGCCGCCGGAGAGGTGGTCCTCGCCGCCGGCTCAACCCTCTTTCGGCTCACCAGCGACCAGAGTCGCCTCGAACCGCACCCGGAACTGAGGTATTTCAGCCTCGAGAAAAACCCGCCCTTTTTCCAAGTGGTGGTCGATGCCGGGGAGCGGGCCTGGGTCAACACCTCCGGCAGCAGCGGCAACCTCGCCCTCTGTCCACCGCAGGCTTTCAGCAGGGTGATGCAGCGCATCGGCGCCGCCCCGGACTCCCGTATCCACAGTATTCATACTGATGAAGACGGCACCGTCTGGATGGCCTGGGATGAGGGACTCCTGCGCCAGGATCCCCCTGCCTCAGGAAAGGAAACCCCGCCCCCCATCGTTCACCTCCGTGCGATCCGCGACTTGGGCAGCGGCGATCTCCTCTGGCGCGGCCCCGCCCCCCATCTGCCCACCCGCCTCGAGCTGTCCTACGAGCAGCGCTCCATCCGGATCGAAGCCGCCCTCAGCACCATCGGCGATGCCGACACCAACGAGTACATCATTCACCTCGAAGGGTTCGAAGACGCCTTCCCCTGGTTCGGCAGGGAGGCCCAGCGCGACTTCACCAACCTCTCTCCGGGCCGCTATACCTTGCACCTGCGCGGGCGGGATGGGCTTGGCCGCGAGTCCAATTACCTTTGGATGGAAATCGTGGTCGCCCCCCCTTGGTTCCGCACCTGGTGGGCCTACTCGGGCTATGGCATCCTTTTTCTCGGGATTGTGACCGGCCTCGTGAGCTGGCGCACGGTGGCCCTGCGCCGCTCCAACCAGCACCTCCAGGAGGTCGTCGAGGAGCGCAACGCCGAGGTCGTCCGGCAGGCCGATCTGCTCGAGTGCAAAAATGAGGAGCTGGAGGCCGCCCTCGGCGAAGCCGAGCGCCTCGCCCTCGAGGCCCAAGCGGCCGCCCAGGCCAAAAGCCAGTTTCTGGCCAACATGAGCCACGAAATCCGCACGCCCATGAATGGCGTCATGGGCATGTGCACCCTGCTCGCGGACACCCCCATGAACGAGGAGCAGGCGGAATTCGTCCGCACCATCCGCAGTTCCGGCGAAGCGCTCCTCACCGTCATCAACGACATCCTCGACTTCTCCAAAATCGAGGCCGGCCGCATGGACATCGAAGAGGTCATCTTCGACCTCTCGGAATGCGTTGAGGATGTGCTCGATCTGCTTGCTCCCCAAGCCCATCGCAAGCGTCTCGAACTGGTCCACGACATCGACCTTGGCAGCGCTTTGCAGCGCCGGGGGGATCCCACCCGCTTGCGCCAAGTGCTGATGAACCTGATCGGCAACGCCATCAAGTTCACCGAAGCCGGGGACATTCTGGTCCAAGTGATGCCCGATCCGCGCGGCCGCGGTCCGGAGGACCTGCTCTTCCGCATCCGCGACACCGGGGTCGGCATCCCCCCGGAACGACTCGACCGCCTCTTCCAGCCTTTCACCCAGGTCGACGCCAGCATCACCCGCAAATACGGCGGCACCGGCCTCGGGCTCACCATTTCCAAGCAGATCATCGAGCTCATGGGCGGCGAAATCCGCGTCGACAGCGAACAAGGCCGGGGCACGACCTTTTCCTTCAATCTCACTCTGGCGGTCGAAGCCGAACAAGAGGCCGGCTCCGCCACCGTCACGGATCTGGAGGGCAAACGCGTCCTCGTTTGCGACGACAACGCCACCAACCGCGATGTCTTTGCCGGCATGCTCAAGCGCTGGGGCATGGAGACCGTCACCTGCCCCGATGGGGAGGAAGTCCTCCGCCGGGCTCACGACGGCGAGCAGTTCGACCTCCTCCTGCTCGATCATCAGTTGCCCGGCCTTGACGGCGTCTCGGTCGCCAGGACGCTCCGCGAGGAAAGCCCCGGCTCACCACCCATGGTGCTGCTTTCCTCCCTGGGAGTGGCCAACATCAAACACCGCCCCGGCGCCGAGCAGCTTGACGCCATCCTCACCAAACCGGTCCGCCAGAACCTTCTCCAAAGCACCATCCTGCGTTGCTTCAAACCCGCCGCCAAGGAACAGGCCGATTTGCGCAAGGAGCAGCCCATCGAAGCCGCCTTTATGGGAGAGGACAAACTCCGGCTGCTTCTCGCCGAGGACAATTCCGTCAATCAGCGGGTCGGCCTCCTGCTGCTGCAGCGCCTCGGCTTCCAAGCCGACATCGCCGGCAATGGGCTCGAAGCCATCGACGCCCTCAAACGCCAGCCCTACGACGTCGTTTTCATGGACATCCAGATGCCGGAAATGGACGGGATTTCCGCCACCAAGGTCATCCGGCAAACCTTTCCGCAGGACCGCCAGCCGAGGATTTACGCTCTCTCCGCCGGTGTGTCCAAAGAAGAGCAGGCCGCCAGTCGGGAAGCCGGCATGGACGGCTTCATCGCCAAGCCGATCCGGGTCAAGGATCTGGAGCAAGCTCTCGCGGAGCTTGCCCGGGCCAAGCATGTGGAAACGCCGGTGCCAGCCGATCCACGGCTGAACTGAGGGCGCCTGCGGCGGCGTTCAGAGCAAGGTTTTCAAATAGGCGGCGCCAGCCTTGACCGCCTCGGGGGCGCCTTCGCCTTCGAACTCGATCACCACCGGCCAGTCCTTGGATTTGGCCAAGGGAATGATTTTGGCAAACGGTACATCGCCCTGGCCGGCCGGCACATCCGAACCGTCCGACTTGCGCAGCTCCTTGGCGTGAATGAAGGCGATGTGGTCCTGCATCTTTTCGATGAAGGCCAGCGAAGACTGGCCGCCTTTTTCCACCCAGTAGGTGTCGACCTGGAGGGCGACGAGATCGGGATCGACCAACTCGGCCAGCACCTCGAAGGCGACCCGGCCATCAGGCAGGACGGCCAACTCATGGGCGTGGTTGTGATAGCCGAAACGGAAACCGGCATCCTTGGCCTTGCGGCCGATCGCATTGAGCCGTTCGGCCGTGGCCGGAAGGGCATCGGCGGTGAAGTCGCTCGCCGGCAGGTGGGGGACAATCAGCGCCGGGCAGCCCACCGCACGGTAAAAGGCGGCCGTGGCCTCGAAATCCTTTTCCAGCAACTGCGCGCCGACGTGGGCGGAACAGACCTTGAGACCAAGCTCCTTGAGGAGCGCGGTCCACTTCTCGGCGGGCCAGTCGTAGGTGCCGGCCAGCTCGACATGGTCGAAACCGAGACCGGGGACGGAGCGAAGCGCGGCTTCGGCATCCCGGGCAAATTCCCTGCGCAGGCTGTAAAGTTGAAGTCCAAGTAAACTCATGGCACCACTATGATGCCGCCCCACCTGCGCACTCCAAGCGAAAAGCATCGCGGATCGGATTGGCGCACGGGACCGGCGGCGGCATCTGCCGGTAAACCACTGCGGATTGCCGCCGATACTAGAGGGAGCAATGCACTGCCCTGCCATCCACCAGGCCCAAGGGCCCGGCCGCGTCTCTTCGACGCCGGCCCCGCCACCGCCTGCAGCACGACCATGCCACGCATAACAAAAGGCCCGGCCCGGCGCGTTTGGGCGGTTGGGGGGTTGCTCCTCGTCCTCACGCTGACGCCGGGATTCGCCCTCGAAACCGGTCTCCCGCTGGTGCAGGTCTTCCGGCCGCGCGACTACGGCGGCTCCGTCGGCAACCAAGCCGTGCAGACCGATGCCCGGGGCCTCGTCTACCTGGCCAACAGCCAAGGGCTGCTGGAATACGACGGTGTTCGATGGCGCAACCTCCATCCAAAAGGCATCGGCGAAATCCACGACCTGGTGGCGGACGAGGGCCGCCTCTGGCTGGCCGGCGAAGAAGGCTTCGGCCTCCTTGAGCAAGATGAGGCCGGATTCCTCCGCTTTGAAAACCTCCGCGACCGGGTTCCCGACGGCTATTCCCAAACTCGGATTTTCTACCAGCTTTGTCTGCACGGCGAATGGGGCCTGACCCACTCGGAACGGGAGGTCTTTCTGATCCACCCGGACCGGGCCATCAACGCCTGGCGCTTCCCCTTCGCAGTCGCCCGGGCATTCTTCCACGGCGGAGAAGTTTATGTCTCCCTGGAAAACAGCACCCTCTGGAAACTCGATGCCCAGCGCGACCGCTTTATTGCCGTGGAGAAAGACGACCGCGAGTGGGTCCCCGTGCGACGATCCCTTTCCTTTTCAACCGACCGCTCGCTTCAGCTCAACGCCATCAACGAAGTGGGCTGGTTTGATGGACGGCGCTTCGAGCCCATGCCGCTGGAGGGCATCGAGACCGGCACCGAAACCGCCCGCCTGACCAGCATCACCCGCATCGGCGAAGACCTCATCGCCATTGGCAGCGTGCGCGACGGCCTTTCCCTTCACCGGCTTGACGGCACCCGGGTGGCCCGCTTCGGCCAAGAGCACGGCCTGCTCGACGACACCGTCCTCCAAGTGATGCAGGGCCGCGACGGCGGACTCTGGCTGATCCAGGGAAAGGGCTTGGCACGGATGGAGTACCCCTCCCCGGTCGTCTATTATGATGAGCGCTCCGGCATCCGCGGCCCGGTGGCAGCCATCCGCTGGCACCAAGGCGAACTCTACGTCGGCACCACCGCAGGACTCTTTCGCCTCGATCGCTCCGCGGCACCGGAAACACCGCCCTTCATCGAAATCGGCGCCACCCTCAACGCCCGCACTCTGATCTCTTCGCCCACCGGTCTGCTCGTGGGCACCAACCATGGCCTCTATCTCCTCGAGGGCGATGAACTGAGGACCATATTTCCCGAACCATCCCTCGCGGCGGTCCTCAACCCCGATAATCCCGACGAACTCTTCGTCGGCAATCGCACCGGCCTGCACCGGATCCTGCGCCGGGAAAGCGGCTGGCAGCCGGCCGGGCGCGTTCCCGGCATCGACTTCCACATTCACGGCATCACCACCGAGCCCGGGGGATCCTACTGGCTCACGGCCGGGGTGGGCCGGGCGGTGCGCATCACCCGGGTCACCTCCGGCTGGAGGATCCTTGATCTCGGACCACAACAGGGCCTGCCTGAGAAATGGGTGCAGCCGCTGCAAACCGGCGGACCGGCCATGATCGCCGCCGGGGATGGCATTTACGTGCTCAACGCGGCCGAAACGGCGGTCATGCGGGCTTCCGACTTGGTCTGGTTCGGCCGCGACTGGCATCCGCCTTTCTGGAGCCTGGTGACCGATGCCACCGGTCGCGACTGGGTCAACACGACCAGCTTTGGCGGCAATCTCGCCCCGCGCCCGCCGGGCAACTTCCGCCGCCTTCTCGAATTGCTCGGCTCCGTGCCCGATACCCGCATCCGGTGCTTCGACCGCGACGGGGACGGCCGCTACTGGCTGGGTTGGGAAGAGGGTCTTCTGAGGGTCACTCCTTCGGAGACACTCGAGAGCCGGCCGCCTCCCCGCGTCCATCTCCGTGCCATCACCGACCTCGCCACGCAACAACCCCTCCTGCGCGGACCTTCCCGGACCACGGCCGAACCCCTGCGGCTCGACTACCGGCAACGCTCCCTGCGGATCGAGGTCTCGCTCGACCGCATCGAAGACGCCCCGCTCAACCAATACAGCATCTTCCTCGATGGCTTCGATGCCTCCCCGCCCGAGTTCGGCCCTGACGCCCAGCGCGAGTTCACCAACCTGCCCCCGGGCCGTTACCGGCTCATCCTCCGGGGCCGGGACGGCCACCACCTCGCCAGCGCCCCCCTCGTGAGCGAAATTGTTATCGTGGCTCCCTGGCACCGCAGCTGGTGGGCCTATGCCGGCTATTCCCTCGCTTTCCTCGGCCTGGTCACCGCCGTGGTGCGGTGGCGCACCCTCGTCCTGCGCCGTTCCAATGAAATGCTGCAGCAGGAGGTCCGCGAGCGCACCCGCGACCTCGAGGAAGCCCTCCGCCAAGAGGAGCGCCTCTCCGCCGAAGCCCGCGAGGCGGTCGAAACCAAAAGCCAGTTCCTGGCCAACATGAGCCATGAAATCCGCACCCCGATGAACGGCGTTATCGGCATGTGCACTTTGCTCTCGGACACCGCCCTCACCACCGAGCAGCGCGACTTCGTCCGCACCATCCGCAGCTCCAGCGAGGCCCTCCTCGCCATCATCAACGACATCCTCGATTTCTCCAAAATCGAAGCCGGCCGGATGAGCGTGGAGGAGACCCCTTTCGACCTCTTCGACTGTATCGACAACGTCCTCGAGCTGCTCGCCCCCCAAGCCCACAACAAGGCTCTCGAGCTGGTGCACCAGATCGACCCCGGACTGCGCCCCATGCGGGTGGGCGACCCCACCCGCCTGCGCCAAGTCCTGGTCAACCTCATCGGCAATGCCGTCAAGTTCACCGACCGGGGCGAGGTCTTTGTCGCCGTCACCTCAGCCGCCAGCGGCGACCTCGTCTTCTCCGTCCGGGATACCGGCCAGGGCATCCCCCGGGAGCGCCTCGGCCGTCTCTTCCAGCCCTTCAGCCAAGTCGACGCCACCATCGCCCGCAAGCATGGCGGCACCGGCCTTGGCCTCACCATCTGCAAACGCATCATCGAGCTCATGGGCGGGCGCATCTGGGTCGAGAGCGAGGTCGGCCAGGGCACGGCCTTCTCATTCCGCATTTCCCTGCCCGAGCAGGCCGGTCAACCCGAACCATCCCCACTGCCGAAAGAGCTGGCCGGCAAGCGCATCCTCGTCGCAGAACAGAACGGCACCATTCGCCGGGTCCTCTGCGAAACCTTGAAGGCTTGGGAGGCCGTCCCGGCCGAAGCCGCCGACGGACGCGAGGTCCTCAAGCGCTGGAGCGACGGCGAGAGATGGGACTTGGTCCTGGTGGATCAAAAACTCCCCGAAGTCGATCCGATGGTGCTGCCTTCCCTCTTGGTTAATGCCGAAGGCCGCGCCCCGCGGGCTGTTCTGCTCACCTCTTTGGGAACCGCGGCCGTGAAAACTGAAAACCGACCCGAGGAGTACATCGCCTCTCTCACCAAACCGATTCGCTGCCATACGCTCCGCACCGCCCTCGATCGCTGCTTCGGCCAGCCGAAAACCGCCGAAGCCACCAC
Source organism: Puniceicoccaceae bacterium (assembly GCA_007695295.1). GTDB lineage: Bacteria > Verrucomicrobiota > Verrucomicrobiia > Opitutales > Opitutaceae > REEB01. The sequence goes on along the minus strand of REEB01000241.1, from coordinate 2,073 downwards.
CGCCAAGGAAAAGGCCATCCCGTCCTTTCTCGAAGAATTCTGGAAGCTCAAGGTCCTGCTGGTGGAGGACAACCCGGTCAACCAACGCGTCGCCCGCGCCCTCCTCAACCGGCTCGGCTGCTCCGCCGACATCGCGGGCAACGGCCTCGAAGCGGTCGAAGCCGTCCGCCGCCAGCCTTACGACCTTATCCTCATGGACGTCCAGATGCCCGAAATGGACGGCCTCACCGCCACCCGCCTCATCAGAAGGGACTTTCCGGCCGAGCGCCAGCCCACCATCATCGCCATGTCCGCCGGCGTCTCCCAAGAGGAACAGCAGGCGGCGATCGACGCGGGGATGAACAGCTTTGTGCCCAAGCCCATCCGGGTCGAAGAATTGGGCCGCGCCCTCCAGCGGGCCGGCGAGCGGCCCCGGAACGAAAACGCAGCGCCATCAGCCGATCCAAAGCGGCCTCCCGCTCCCCCCCCGGAAGCAGTCGATCCCCGCCTTTTCGGTGGCAACAACTGATCCGGCCGCCCCCCGTCCGGGGCCTCCGGCGGGATGGCAGACGGAACACCCGGGCCCTTCCCGGTTTCTTTCCAAGCATCCGCTGCTCCCGTCGCATCCCATACCACCGCCCCGACTCGTTCCGATCCATGAACTTGCCTTGGAACTTGCGCCCGAAGGCGGTCGGGGGTTGGTTTTGAGAAAGCCCGCATGAACCCCGATTCCATCCCTCAAGCCGAGGATCGTCTCCTCGCTCGGTTGCGCGCTTTCGGTCTCCTCGAACCCCCGGCCGATCCCGGCCTTGACGACCTCGCCGCCCTGGCCACCCGCGTTGCCGATGCCGCCGGGGCGATCCTGTTGGCCTGCGATGGAGAAAACTGCCGGCTGATCGCTCGGCACGGTGTCTCGCCGGCGGTGAGCAAGGAGATCCTGGCCGCGGCCGCCCCGTTTGCCCGCGACCTCGCCCTCGCCGTTGAGGAATCCCCAGCGCCCGCCGGATCGGATTCCATGGCCATCCGGGTGGTCGCCGGCGCACCCTTGAAGGATGCCGACGGCACTGTCCTCGGCGCCTTCTGCATCCTCGACCGCAAAGCCCACTCGCCCGATCCCGGCTTGCTGGCCGCCTTGGAATCCTTGGCCCGCCAAGCCATGCACCGCATCCAAGCCCGCCGCGACCGCTCCGAGCTGGCCCGCGCCCGCATCCGCCTCGGCGAACTCACCAACCCCTCCTGGAACGACGGTCTCCGCCGGGCCGTTATCGACGCCCTCCCCGCCCACGTCGCCCTCCTCGATGCCGAAGGCACCATCCTCGCCGTCAACCGGGCTTGGATCGAGTTTGGCCGCGCCAACCGGCTCCCCGATCCGGAAATGGCCGTCGGCCAGAATTACCTCGAGGTCTGCCGCCAAAGCGCCACCAAGCCGCTGGATGATGCCGGGCAGGTCCTCGCCGGCATCGCGAGCGTGCTCGCGGGAGAAACGGCGGAGTTTTCCCACGAATACCCCTGCGACGGCCCCGCGGAGCAACGGTGGTTCCGCCTCATGGTCACCCCCGCCGGCCGCGACCGCATCGAAGGAGCGGTCGTCATGCACATCGACATCACCGACCGCAAACGGACCGAGGCCATCCTCGAGCGCGAGCGCAACCTCTCCGACTCCATCATCAACAGCCTCCCCGGAGTCTTCTACCTTTTCGACGCCGAGGGCCGCTTCCTCCGCTGGAACCGCAATTTCGAAACCGTCACCGGCTACTCCTCCGCAGAGTTCGCCCGCCTCCACCCGCTCGACCTCTTCGCCGGAAGCGACAAACAGGTCATCGCCGACGGCATCGCCGAAGTCTTCCACATGGGCACCGCCCATGCCGAGGCTTCCCTCGTGCCGAAAAAGGGCATGCCCGTACCCTACTACTTCACCGGACTCAAGGTCACCCACGAGGGCCGACCCTGCCTGCTCGGCATGGGGATTGACATCGCCGACCGCAAACACGTCGAACAGGAGCGCGACCGCCTCTTCAACCTCTCCGCCGATCTCCTCTGCGTGGCCGGCTTCGACGGGGTCTTCAAACAGCTCAACCCCGCTTGGGAACGCAC
>REEB01000151.1 GCA_007695295.1 Puniceicoccaceae bacterium | reverse complement strand
AGGGTGACACCGCCGGCCAGGGCCTGCAGATGCAGACCGACTCCGAACTGCTCTTGGAGGCGGGAGTGGCGCTGGCGGCCCGCACCTGGGAGGCCTTCGGCAAGGAGATCGGCTGGGCGCCGGAAGGGCCGGACCGTTTCATCTGCCACCAAGTCGGCGCCGCCCACCGCCGGCGGATCTGCGAGGCCCTCGGTCTCGATCCGGAGCGCGATTACTCCACCTTCGACCACCTCGGCAACATGGGCTCCGCCTCCCTTCCGGTGACCTTGGCGGAAGCGGCCGAGAAAGGCGTGGTGGCCCCCGGGCACCGGATCGCCCTGCTCGGCATCGGCAGCGGCATCCACTGCCTCATGCTCGGGGTGGAGTGGGGGAGCGGCGGCCATGGCTGAGCCTGGCCCCGTGCCGCGGGTGCCGGAGGAGTTGCGCGGCGAGTACCCGTTCACCGGGCGGCTCCACCGCACCGAGGCCGGTTGTATCCACTTTTTGGATGAGGGATCGGGTGAACCCGTCCTCCTCCTTCACGGCAATCCCTCCTGGTCCTTCCTTTACCGGCAGTTGGTGCCGCTGCTCGCCCCCCGCTTCCGCTGCATCGTGCCGGATCACCTCGGCTGCGGTCTGTCGGAAAAACCCGGCGGAGCCGATTACCGCCTCTCCGCCCACATCGACCGGCTGGAGTCGCTCGTCGAGGCGCTCGGCCTCGAGCGTTTTCACCTCGTGGTCCACGACTGGGGCGGGCCGATCGGCCTCGGGCTTGCCCGCCGTCGTCCCGCCAGCCTCGGGCGCGTGGTCGTGACCAACACCGCCGCCTGGCCTTCGCCTTGGATTCCGGGGCGGATCGCGCTCTGCCGGCGGCCCCGGCTCGGCCCGTGGTTGATCCGGCGCTGCAACGCCTTTGCCGGCCTCTCGGTCCGCTTCGCGGTGGCCGGGCGGCCGTTGCACGGAGCGGTGCGGGACGGGTTTCTGTATCCGTATCGATCCTACGCTGACCGGGTGGCGGTGGATGCCTTCGTACGCGACATCCCGATGGAGCCGGACCATCCCACCCGGCCGGAGCTGGAAGCGATCGCCGCCTTTCTGCCCGCGCTTGATTCGCCCCGCACCCTCCTGGCCTGGGGCCTTCGGGACTGGTGCTTCTCCTTCCGTTTTCTCGCTCGCTGGCGTGAGCTGCTCCCGCGGGCCCGCTGCCTGACGGCCTCGGAGGCCGGCCACTACCTTTTCGAGGAAGCACTCGACACCCTCGGCCCCGCCGTGCGGGATCACCTCGAAGACACCGGGGCGGATTCCTGAAGGCGGTTGGTTTCACCCGCGGGATTGACTGAAATCAGCAGCTTCGCCCGCTTCAATTCCGACCAAAGTCGGAGCCGGGCGAGCAATTCGGAGATCGCCAACCTCCGTGAGCGAGGTCAGAAATCGAACCGAAAAATGATCTCCGCATGGCAACGCTGGCCTGGGTGGGCATTGCTGTGGGGGCTGGTTTTGTCGGAGGCGGTCTACGCCGAGGTTCCGCGGCCCGCCCCTCTCCCCATTGCCCAAGTACTGGAGATGGAGTCCGACCAGCTGGCGGCAACCGGCGAAATCCGACTTCGTGGGGAAGTTACCATGACCAGCATCCTGAGGCGGCATTTTGTCATTCAGGAGGAGACGGCCGCCATCATGGTGCGGACAGCGGAGGCCGAGGACTGTCCGGAGGTGGGGAACTGGGTGGAGGTAAGCGGAGCCCTCGGAGAGGGCCCGCACCACGGCTACGAAACCCGCTGGATCGATGCCACGGAAGTGACATCGGCGGATCCGGGCGCATCGCCCTGGGTCGTTCCAACCTGTATCGAAGATTTGGCTACTTACCGCCATTGGGAGCATTTGGTGGAGCTGGAAGCAGTCGTGCTTCAGACCAAAGTCGAACGGGGTGAGATGCTCCTTCACCTGGCGGATACGACGGGTTGGTTGGTTGCCCTGATCCGAGGCTGGCCACCGGAGCACCCGCCCGAATACCGCCCGGGTTCGAGGCTGCTGCTTCGTGGGGTCAACCTTGGCTTCAACAAGCACCCAAGTTCCGCCCTCTTGGCTTACTGGCCTTCCGGCCTGGAGGTAGTGAGCGAAGGGCCTCCGGAGCCTTTCGGAGCGGAACTGGTTGATCGCGCCGCCCTCCGCCATCGGCCGCCGCTGCCGGAACGGGTGCGTCTGCGCGCGCAGGTCTTGCACCAGCGGGATGGACTGATCTGGCTGCGGGACGCCACCGGTGCTTTCGCGGCTGATCCGCTCCTGCCCTGGAGCAAGGTGGATGCGGATGGCTGGTATCCGGACGCGTTTGTCATCCCGTACCTGCGGCCCGGAGAAATCGTCGAGGTGGTGGGAACGCCGTCCTCCCGCCAGCCCGCGCCCCACCTGATGTATGCTCGTTTCCGTCCCACCGGGGAGCAGCTGCCGCTCGAGCCACTCAATCTGGCCTTGGCTGATGTCGACCTTGATCGCCACCGGCACGACTGGATCCAGGTACGTGGCCGGGTGACCTCCCGGTCCGTCAACCCATCCGGAAACGGGCGCTGGCGATTGAGCCACACCCTCACCAGTCAGGGGCGGGAGATTGAAGCGACGGTGGACTTCAATGAAAACCTGCCGGGATCTCTGGCGGAAATTGATGACGATGTGGAGGTGGCCGGGTTGCTCTCGGCCGGCCCCGCGGGCTCTCTGCGTCTGGAAGTTCTCCGCTTCGAAGACCTCGTCAGCAATGGAACCGATGCCGGCATTGCACGCCTTCGCTTTTGGAAACTGGTTGGGTTTGTCGTGCTCTTGCTGGGCCTTTCCGGCGGCTGGATGCTCGTACTTGCCCGCCGCCTGCGGAGGGCGGAGGCGGAGGCCGGCGAAACTGCCATAGCCGCCGCCCGGACCCGTGCCATGAATGAAATCCTCGAGCAACGTGTCGCCGAGCGCACCACCGAACTGCAGAGCGCCCATGCCGACCTGAGAGCCGCCCTCGAGCAGGCCCGGGAGTTGGGCGTGCTCAAGGACCGTTTTGTGGCCATGGTTTCGCATGAATTCCGTACTCCGCTCGGCATCATCATGTCGGCGGTGGAGCTGCTCAGGCATTACGCGGACCGCCTTCCCGCGGACCAGCGACGTGATTTATTCGAGGACATATTCCAGTCCACCCTGCAGATGTCCGGCATCATGGAGCAGGTTCTGATCCTCGGCCGGGTGGAGGCCGGGAGAACCGGGTGCCGGCCGGTTCGGCTCGACCTGAAGACTCTCTGCGGCAGGATTGTGGACGAGTGCCTCTCAGCCAGTCACGGCAAGTGCCGTATCCGGTTTGATCCCACGGGAGATTTGGTGGAAGCCAACAGCGACGAAGCTCTCCTGCGGCACATCCTCACCAATCTGCTTGGCAATGCCGCCAAATATTCCCCGCCGGGATCGGAAATAGAGCTCGAAGTCAGGCGATCCGATTCGAAGGCTGTCTTCGTGGTGCGTGACCATGGCATTGGCATCCCCGCGGACGACCTGCCCCGACTTTTCCAGGCCTTTCAGCGCGGTTCCAACACCACGGATTTCCCCGGCACGGGCCTGGGCCTCGTCATCGTGAAGCGCTGTGTGGAACTGCATGGCGGCTCCATCGCCGTGGAGTCCGAAGTCGAAGTGGGCACTACGTTTACTGTTTGCCTGCCGCTTTTTGAAACCGCCGGCGCACCCGCGCTATCCGCCGGATCCGCTTGAGATCACACGCCATGGACCGTCCCACGAAACGAATTCTTCTTATTGAGGACCAGCCTCCCATGAGGCGCAATCTCGCCCTCATGCTGGAGATGGAGGGTTTCCAAGTGGTGACGGCGGAAAACGGCCGCACCGGCCTGGAAGTGGCCCGAAGCCTCCGGCCCGACCTCATCATCTGCGATGTCATGATGCCGGAGCTGGATGGGTTTGCCGTCCTCCAAACCTTGCGCGGGGAGGAAGCCGGGCGGACCGTGCCCTTTATATTTCTGACCGCCCGGGGCGGTGCCGCTGATGTACGTGTGGGGATGAATTTTGGGGCCGATGACTACCTCTGCAAACCGGTGGTTCGCGAGGACTTGTTGGCCGCGGTGCACGCGCGCCTTGAGCGAGCCACGGCGCTGGCGCAAACCCTGGGATCGGCGGCCTTCAACCCGGACTTCAGCTCGCCCGAACCGCTGCGGACGGCATTCGGCCTCACTCACCGCGAGGCCGAAGTTTTGCTCTGGACAGCCCAGGGCAAAAGCAATGCCGATATCGGCTGCATCCTTAGCATGGCGGAGAAGACCGTGAAGCAGCACCTTGGCAGTGTCTTTCAGAAACTCGGCGTGGAAGGGCGGAACGCGGCCACGGTGCGGGCATTGGAGATTCTCGCCACCCGCCGCCATCCGGCAGCCGGATGATGAGCCCGGCCGGGCTCGCGCTCGGATTCGGAAACGAGAAGACGGAGAGCGGCCGGCGGCGCTTCCGACTTTGGTCGGACCGGCGGTCGCCCGCAGAATCCGACCAAAGGCCGATTGCGGACGAGGCCACTTATCGGCATCATGAAGGCCGGTTGCTGCGGCCCTCTGATGGTGGTCGCTCAACACCAGCCCATTCAACCCTGCCAGCCCGAATTACCTCGGCACCAACTGAATCCAACCCGGAGGCCTGCCATGCATTTGATCCGACTCACCCTGCTTGCTGCTTTCAGCGGACTCTCCTTCGCTCTCCCTCCCCTTCTCTTCGCCGGGGGAAATCTCGCCCCTGCCGGGACCCATGCATGGAGCCCGAACTCCGGCTGGATTCATGGTCTCTCGGGCGATGCACGCGGGGCCGCCTGCGGGTTGTTTTACCTGCAGGGTCACTGTTGGTCCGCCAACACCGGGTGGGTGTCCCTGGGCAAGGGCCAGCCTGCCAACGGCTATGCCTACTCCAACACCTCCGGCGCCGACTCCGGCGTAAACCTTGCCGGATCGAATCCCGACGGCACCGCCCGGCTCCGCGGCCTGGCCTGGAGCGCCAATACCGGCTGGATCGTCTTCGAAGACGAAGGCAATCCCCGGCTCAACTTGCTCACTGGTTGGATGGGCGGTTATGCTTGGTCACCCAATCTCGGGTGGATCAATCTCGGCGAAGGGTTTGCCGGCTTCAACGCGCTCAACCTGAGCACCGGACCGGACGAGGACAACGACGGCATCCCCGACGCCTACGAGTGGCAGGTCGCGGGCAATCTTCACACACTGGGCACGGGTGATTACGATGGCGACGGCATGTCAGACTTGGATGAGTACGGGGCCGGCACCGATCCTCTCGATCCAACCAGCAACCTCCGGGTGATCCATATTACCGCGGATGTTGCCAACGAGCAGTTCGAAATCGGGTTTACCTCTGTTCCCCTCCGCGTTTATCGCATCCTCCACAGCCCCGCGCCTGGCTCGAGCGTCGCTTGGACGGATGTGGGTCTTGGTCCGTTCGTCGCCGATCCCGGAATGACGACCGCGCGCAGCTTTCTGCTCGTCGCGGGCGACCGGGGGTTCTTCAAGGTTGAGGCGCGACCGCCCCTTGCTCCGTGAGGTGGGAGATGCCCGCCGCTGCTGAAGCCGATTCCTTGGTTCGCACCGTCATCGTTGAATGAATACCCGGCAAAAAGTATTGGCAGCCCGGCGCCGTCCCGGCCTAGGCTGCGCGGATGAAGGCATTTCGCTTCGAACGCCATCCCGAAAATCCCATCGTCCGGCCCGGAGGACTGCCTTGGCGGCGGGCGGTGGTCTTCAACCCGGGTGCGGTGGCCCACGCCGGCAAGGTCTACCTGCTTGAGCGGGCGGCCGGAGGGCTGCGGCCATTTCATTGCTGCCTCGGCCTCCTGGAGAGCGCGGACGGGGTTCATTTCCGCCACGCTGTCGACGAGCCGGTGCTGACTCCGGCGGACTGCGGCAGTCCCCACGGCAGCGTGCAGGATCCGCGCATCGTGGCGATGGAGGACCGCTTCTACCTCACCTTTGCCTTCCGCCCCTATGCTTGGGCCAGCCATCCCACCGGGGTGGGCGTGCCGGAGTCCCGCCAGGTGGATTACCCCGGCTTCAGCGGGCGCGACGAAGACAACCAGACCCGCTCCGGGATCGCCGTATCCGAAGATCTGCGACACTGGGAAATTCTCGGCTGGGTCAATCCCCCCGAGGTGGACGACCGCAATGTGATCCTCTTCCCGGAGAAAGTGGGCGGTCGCTACGCGGTCCTGCGGCGACCCAGTCCGCTCGTTTCCACCGGGGCGCAGCATCGTGGGGCGCCGTCGATCCGGATCAGCTTTTCCGAAGACCTGAAGACCTGGAGCGAACCGGAGGTCGTGCTGAAGCCGGAGTTTCGCTGGGAGAACAACCGCATCGGAGGGTCAACCCCGCCACTGCGGACCGAGGCGGGCTGGCTGGTCCTCTACCACGGAGTGGAGACCGAGGAGAGCGCCGACCGGCGCGTCTGCTACCGGGTGGGGGCGGCCCTGCTCGACTTGGAGGATCCGCGCCGGGTGGTGGCGCGCTGCCCGCACTTCATCATGGAGCCGGAGGCCTACTACGAGCGCACCGGGCTCTACATACCCAACGTCATCTTTCCGACCGGCCTGGTGGTGCGCGACGGGGTGGTGCACTTGTACTACGGCGTTTGCGACACCGCCATCGCGCTGGCCACCGCCCCGCTCGACGCGCTCCTGGGGCACGTCCTCGATCACCGGGTCTGAGCCCGAAACTCAGCGGCGTTTCCTGCCGGATTTCGTTGCGAAACGGATCCGGACCAGCGGGCGCTCCGCCTTGTCGCACAAAACCGAATACAGGCCTGAGCCAAGCGGTTTCGGGCGGACGGAGCGGCCGTCGACCCGGATGGTGGACGGCGTCCGCCGGCTCCAGAAGAGGGCGCGTCCGGGGTGGCGGAGGCGGAAAGCGAGTTCGTCTTCGGCCTCATGGACGATGGCATCGAGGGCGGCGGCCCCGCTCCAGAGATCAGCCAAGCCGAGGGGGACGGCGGCCGCGGGGCCGATGGGCGCGAGAACCCAGAGGCTCCAGCCGAGGGGAGGGAGGGTGTCGCGCTGGACTTTGCGGGAGGAGACTTCGCGGACCTCTCCGGTGGCGGGCTGGTAAGCGAGAAAGGCACCGGAGCGGGGCAGCTCCGGCACATCGGCGGGCCGCCAGCGGGCGGCCACCGGGCGATCGTCGTGCCCGGTCCAGCAATGGAAACAGCCGAGCACGCCGAGCGGACCACGGTAATTGTGGATTTTGAGAGCAACCGGCTCTTCGAGGACATTGGTGAAGACCAGATCGTTGGTGACGGTGGCCGGTCGGTCCCAGGTTGGCACGGCTCCGGTCGGCAGAGCGAGCCGCCGGAGGAGGGCGAAGTCCTGCTTGCCCGGGTGATCGCTGACATATACCGGACCGCCGCTGATGGAACGGGCGACGGCGTGGAAATCGGCGGCCGGGCCGTGGGACTGAAACATGTCCCAGTCCGGCCAGGAAAAACCGCCGCTCCAGAGGGCATTGTAGGCGTTGAGAACGAGATGGAGCTGCTGCTGGTCGGGGCCGCGGCGGGGAAAGTAGTCGTCGGAATTGCGCCAAGCGTTGGAGTTGAGGAGGTGGTAGGCGACATCGTTGCCATTGCACATGCAGTGGAGCAGGTTGCCGCGGAAGTGCACCGCCGCGGCCCCCTGGAGGGCTTCCTGCCAGCGGCCCATGGTCTCGCCGCGGCCGGCGCTACCCTCACAGAAGCGTTGGAGGGCGGACTGGCCGTCGACCTTGACCAGATCGACGCCTTGGTCGCGGAGGTAGCGGTGGAAATCCTGGTAGAATCGGGCTATATCCGAATCATGGATACGGGAGAGGTCGCGGGTCTCCTCCGGATTCCAGGGGCGGATGTTGCCGGGCTGAACATGGAGCTGGTAGCGCCGGGAGAGAGGCCCCTTGGGGTGGGGCCCGGCCCAGTAGCCTTGGAAGGCATGCCAGACCCCGAAGAGCCGCACCCCGGTCTTTCTTGCGGTCGCGGCGAGGGCGGAGAGACCGCCGGGAAATTTATCCGCCCGGGCGGGAAAGTCCTTGAGGTGGTCGCCCTCGGTGTCGAGCCAGCCGTCATCGATGATGACAAAACCCGGCACCGTGCCTCCCTTCTGAAACGTACTCAGCCCTTGGCGAACGCCGGCCTGGGAGACGCTGTGGTAGAAGGCATCCCAGGTGCACCAGCCGAACCAGTCGAGAAATGCCGGCCGGGGCTTTTCCTCGCGGAGGCGAAAGGTGCCGAGGACTTCACGGGCGGCTTCCAAGGCGGCCTGGAGCGCGGCCGCGGGGCTCGCACCGAGCGCGGCGACGGCGCCGGGACGGGCGATGGGATTGTCGCCGGGGGCGGCGCCGGCGAGCTGGAGCACGGGACCCTTGGGCGAAGGCTGCAGGGTGGCGCAGAGGTTGCCCGAGACCAGCGGGAGGAAAGCGCCGCAGGTCCCGTCCCGCCGTTGCCAGAGCAGGCACTGGGTGTCGGGCGGGATGGCGGCGGGATTTGTCCCCCAGGCGGGTCCCGACCAGAAGATGCTGCGCAGGTGGAGGGCGCACCAACGCTCGAGGCCGGGGAAGCGCCAGCCTGCGACCGAGCCCCGGCCGACCGCAGCCGCGGGGAGATCGTAGCGCACCCGTTCGGAGGCGAGCGGGGTGCGGCGGGTGCCGGCGGGAGCCGGGGGAAAGAGGGATTTGTGGGGCAATGGCATGGCGGCACGGTGGGGACCTCCGGCATTGCGGGCAAGATCAAGCCGATCCTCCCGCCCGGTGAGAGAAGCCGATCCTCCCGCCCGGTGAGAGAAGCCGATCCGGCACTGTCGGCTTGACGATCCCGGGGTGAATTAGATTAAGCAAGATTAATGACCATAACAATATCTCCTATTTTCCTTCGTTGCCTCCTGGTCTGTGCTTCTCTGACTCTGTTTGGTTCTTCACCGGCCGCGGCGAGTTGGGCGATCCTCGAGATCGACCAGTCCCAGGATGGCATGCAGACTTGGGAGACGCTGCGTTTCACACCCTACATGATCACTCCCGACGGCAAGCTGATCGTTTCCAACCTCGAGGTGGGGAGGGAGGCCTTCTTCCGGGTTCGGCTGGCCGAGCAGGACTTCAGTTTCGCCGAGCAGTTCGTCACCATCATGCCCGGAACCTACTTTCGGGGCAGCCCCGGGGATGAGTTGGGGCGATCGGGCGCCGATCCCGGCACTTTTTCTCATGAACGCCAGCACTCCGTCACGCTGACCCGCGCTTTCAAGCTGCTGAAAACCCCGGTCACCTGGCGCCAGTGGGCCATGGTGAAGGACTGGGCGGTGTACAACGGCTACACCTTCGCGACCCCCGGCCGGAAGGGAAGCCACGGCGACGAGCGCAACACCGAGGACGATCCGGTCACGGCGATGAACTGGCGCGACGCCATTCTCTGGTCGAATGCCCTCAGTGAGATGAACCGCCTCGAGCCGTGCTACCGCTGGGTCGGCAGCGGTTTTGACGGGCAGGTCATCCGTTCATGGGTGGGTGGCGACTGGGTCTGTGATTTCGACGCCAACGGCTTCCGGCTGCCCACCGAAGCGGAGTGGGAATACGCCGCCCGCGCGGGCACGACCACGGCCACTTACAACGGCGATCTCACCGTCCTCGGCACGGAGGTGGTTGACCCGGCTCTCGATGCCATCGCTTGGTATGGCGCCAACAGCGGCGGCCAGACCCATCCGGTCGGCGGGAAGCAACCCAACCCCTGGGGTCTTTATGACATGCTGGGAAATGTGCTGGAAATCGTCTTCGATGCTTCCACCGGAAACGTCTATCCCGATCCCGATGCGATGGACGGGCCGCTGGTCGATCCGATCGGGCCAATTGCTCCCGTCAGCTTGCGCGTGGTACGAGGTGGTGGATACAATCAGACGCCCGGTTTGGTTCGTGCGGCCGCCCGGGATTTTTGGGTGACGGGCTCCGGTCGAATCGGCTTCCGCATCGCTCGTACGGCGCACTTGCCCCTGACCGCGGAATAACCGGGGCTGGGCCGGCGGGAGCGGGTCAAAGCATGCCGCAGAACTTGATCCGTGAAACCAACCGGTGGGTGTTCTCGGGCACGATCCGGTCCGTGACGATTGTCCGCGGGAAGTTCGGCTCGATGTCAAGGCGGACACCGTCCTCACTGCCGGGGCGGACAAAGTCCTCCACGAAGTCGAGGCCGCCACGGCCCTTGAGCCAGCGGTAGTAGAGGTCGGCCTGTTCCGACTCGATCACGACATCGATATGGAGGAGCACATTGCAGTACAGGGTGAGATCACGGAAGGAGGAGAACCAGGTGGGCGGGTTCACGAGTGAATCTCGGATGATCAGGGTCATCGTCCTAATGCAAAGCATAAGGTGCACCAGTTTAGCAGTGCAACTCTGTTTGCGGGGTAAAACGATTACGAAAAACAGGGGCTTGCTTTGTTCCGGAGGCAGTTTCCTGATGGGCGATTCATGAGCCAAACCCGCCGCCCTGTCGCCCTCATCATCCGCGACGGCTGGGGCCTCAATCCCCTGCCGGAGCACGATGCCTTCAATGCCGTCAAGCAGGCCCGCAAGCCCTGCGAGGACGCCCTGCGCAAGCGCTACCCCGTGACCCGCCTGGCCGCGGCCGGGCTGGATGTGGGCGTGCCCGCCGGGGTCATGGGCAACAGCGAAGTCGGCCACCAGAACATCGGCGCGGGTCGCGTGGTGGACCAGGAAATCGTGCGCCTGAACCGGCTCTTCGAGGAAGGCGGCTTGAAGCAAAACCAAGCCTGGCAAGGAGCGGTGGCGCGGGTGCGGGAAAACGACTCGGCCCGGCTGCATCTTTTCGGGATCGTCTCCGATGCCGGAGTGCACGGCCTGCTGGAGCACCTTTACGGGATGCTGCGGATGGCGGCTGCGGAGTCGCTCCACGGCCGGGTTTTCATCCATGCCTTCACCGACGGGCGCGACACCAGTCCGACCGGCGGGCGGGAATACTTGGCGCAGGTCGAAGCCGCCTGCCGTGAGATCGGCATCGGGGAAATCGCCACCGTCTGCGGCCGCTTTTGGAGCATGGACCGCGACAACCGCTGGGAGCGGGTGCAGAAGGCCTATGACTGCCTCACCGGCCGCGGTGCGGAGCGGACCGCGTCCTCCGCCGTCGAGGCCGTCGAGCACTACTATCAAAACCCCATCGACGCCAACCGCAAGGGCGACGAGTTTGTCGTGCCGACTTGGATCGTTGGGGAGGACGGCAAACCCAAAGCCGTCGTGCGCGACGGAGATGCGGTCGTCTTCTACAACTTCCGCGGCGACCGCCCGCGCGAGTTGACCAAGGCTTTCGTGCTCGATGATTTCGATGGCTTCGACCGGGGAGACAAGCTCGACCTCTACTATGCCACCATGACCGCCTATGAAGCCGGCCTGCCGGTGGAAGTGCTCCTCTCCAAGCCGCCGAAGATGAAAAACATCCTCGGGGAGTGGGTCAGCAACCAAGGGGTGGCGCAGTTCCGCTGCGCCGAGACGGAGAAGTACCCGCACGTGACCTTTTTCTTCAACGACTACCGCGAGGAGCCCTTCGACCTCGAGGACCGCGCGCTCATCCCGAGCCCGAAAGTCTCCACCTACGACCAGCAGCCCGAGATGTCCGCCCCCGGAGTCATCGAGGCGGCCAAGGCGGCCATCCTTTCGAAGAAGTACGGTCTCCTCGTGATCAACTTCGCCAATCCCGACATGGTCGGCCACACCGGTTCGCTGGAGGCCACGATCAAGGCGGTGGAGACCGTGGACGCGGGAGTCCAGGAACTCCTGGGGGCGCTCGACAGCGTCGGCGGCTGCGCGGTGGTGACGGCCGACCACGGCAACGCGGAGCAGATGTGGGCGCCGGAGATCGACGGACCGCACACCGCCCACACCCTCAACCTTGTGGAGGCGTTTGTGGTCGGCCGGGGCTGCGAGGACCTCAAGTTGCGGGACGGCGGCCGGCTGGCGGACATTGCCCCGACCCTGCTGCAGCTGATGGACCTGCCGCGGCCCGAGGAGATGACCGGGCGCAGCCTGATCGTCTGAGCGCCGCGCGGCACTCGGACGCCGCCCGGGTGCCGGGGCAGCCCCTTTTGGCTTGGCGCGGGCGCGGGATTCCTGCCAGACCTTGTCCCTTTGCCATGAAGCGAACCCATCATTGCGCCCAGTTGACCGCCGCGGATGTCGGCCGGAAGGTGTCCCTCCTCGGTTGGGTGGACTCCATCCGCGACCACGGGGGGATTCTGTTTGTGGACCTGCGGGACCGCGAAGGAATCACCCAGCTCCTCTTCGACCCGACCGGCAACCCCGGCCCGGCCGAAAAGGCGGCCGCGCTCAAGCCGGAGTCGGTCATTGAAATCGAGGGCGAGGTGGTGGCCCGCCCGGCCGAGACGGTGAACCGCAATCTCGGCACCGGCGCGATCGAGGTGGACTGTACCGCACTCGTGATCCACAACCTGGCCGAGACGCCGCCCTTCCCGATCGACGACACCCTTGGTGAAAAGGTCAACGAGGACCTGCGCCTCACCTACCGCTACCTCGACCTGCGCCGTCCGCGGCTGCGGCGCATCTTCAAGCTGCGCCACCGCGCCACCAAGGTCATCCGCGACTACTTCGACGAAGAGGGTTTTTATGAGATCGAGACGCCGATCCTCTTCAAAAGCACGCCCGAGGGCGCGCGCGAATACCTCGTGCCGAGCCGCCTCCAGCCCGGGCATTTTTACGCGCTCGCCCAGTCGCCCCAGCAGTTCAAGCAGATCCTCATGGTCGGCGGGATGGAGCGCTACTACCAGCTGGCGCGCTGTTTCCGGGACGAGGATCTTCGCGCCGACCGCCAGCCCGAGTTCACCCAGCTCGATTTGGAAATCTCTTTCATCGACCGCGACGGACTCTATGCTCTCATCGAGGGCCTGATGGCCCGGCTGTGGAAGGACGTGCTCGGCGTGGAGCTGGCCCTGCCCTTCCCGCGCCTTGCCTTCAAGGACGCCATGAACCGGTTTGGTAGTGACAAGCCGGATACACGATTCGGACTGGAGTTGGAGGACTTCACCGCCGATTTCCGGGAGAGCGGTTTCAAAGTTTTCCGGGCGGCCGCCGAGAGCGGGGGGGCGGTTAAAGCGCTGGTTGCTCCGGGCTTGGCCGACATCACCCAGGGCGAGCTCAACCACCTCACCGAGACCGCGAAGTCACTCGGGGCGAAAGGACTCGCCTTCATCAAGATCGAAGGCGGGGAGTGGAAGTCGCCGATCGTGAAGTTTTTCTCCGAGGCGGAAAAAGCCGCCTTGTCCGAGCGGCTCGGCCTCAAAGACGGCGACCTCGTGTTTTTTGCCGCCGATGCCTGGGAGCGCGCCTGCACCATTCTCGGGCGCATCCGGCTGGAAAGCGCCGCCCTCCTGCGCAAGCGCGGCCGTCTGGAAATCCCCTCCGGCCGCTACGATTTCCTCTGGGTGGTTGATTTTCCCCTCATGACCTATGACGAGGAGCAGGGCCGTTACGTGGCCTCACACCACCCCTTCACCGCCCCCGTGCCGGAGGACGTCCCCCTCTTGGATTCGGATCCGAAATCCGTCCGCGGCCAGCACTATGATCTCGTGCTCAACGGCACCGAGCTGGGCGGCGGCAGCATCCGTATCCACCAGGCGGATATCCAGAAAAAGATTTTCGAAGAAGTGCTGAAGATCCCGCCGGAAGTGGTGGAGACGCGTTTCGGCTACCTGCTGCGGGCTTTCCGCTACGGCTGCCCGCCCCACGGTGGCATCGCCTTCGGCCTCGACCGCATCATGGCGCTGCTCACGGACAGCGCGAGCATCCGCGATGTCATCGCCTTCCCGAAGACCCAGAAAGGCCAGTGCCTCATGACCCAGAGCCCAGGGCCGGTGACGGCGAAACAGCTCAAGGATGTCCACCTGACGCCTTTGGCGACGGGATGACGGCGGGCGGAGCGGGCCGCTCCACCGCCGGGGTTTGCCGGATTGTCGCCGTTTACTGGAGACAGGAAACGGGAATCCACCCGGTGGCGGCGGTGGTGCGGACCAGCGCCCAGGGGCCGCAGGTGGCGATGACCTCGACGGCGTCACCCGGACTGACCGCGAGTTCCACCCCGTCGTAGTCGCGCCGGGCGTGGGCTATTCCGGCGGGTTCATCGAGGTCAAACCAGTCGGTGGGGAAATAGCCTTCAATGCCGTCCGGGTCGCGACCGAAGAACCAGCCGGGATTCTTGGAGTCGTGGTGCCGGAAGACCACCGCCGCCCCGGCGTCCACTTTCGGGGTCTGGGGAAAGGAGGGCTGGTGGGCGGTGTGAACCCGGGGCATGGCAGGAAGTGGGTTGAGAAACGGTGAAGAATTGCATTCGGAATCCCGGCCCTCATGGTTCAGTTTTCCCTCCCCAAGCGCAACCATGGAGCACCCAACCCAAATCTTTCTACACAATCCCAAAGCCCTCCGGGTTGAGTTCCGCCTCGATGACGGACGGCTGATTCTCTGGTGGTCGCCCGGAGCCGGGCAGTCCTTCGACGCCCGCGACCGCAATTTCTCCAACCGGGAAGATCACCTCACGGTGTTCGAGTCCGTCACCCTGCCGGAGTGTACCAAAGAGCGTTTCCGCGGTTGCCGCTATGATCCCTACCACACCGTGTTGGAGTTTGAAGGGCGGACCCTGCACTTGGCGTTGGCGGTGGACCGGCCGGCGGTGCTGCTCTGGGCCGAGCAAGGACTGACGGTTGACCTCAAGGTCGGGCGGTACGACCCGGTTCTGGAAGCAGCCGGGGACGTGCTGGCGGTGGCGCATGCCGAGCCGGCCCATCGCTTTGTTTTTGCGGCCGCACTCGAGGCGGGTGCCGGGGCGATGCGGCACTCTCCGTTCCGCGGGTCATGGTCGGCTCACTACACCCGGGCAGAGCTGGCGGCGGGCCAACCGATCGCCCTCGGCGTGGGGCTGGAAGCGGAGAACCCGTTGGCGGCGTGCCGGGACCTGGTGGCCCGGACACCTGCCGAAGTGATGGCGGCGATCAATGCGGCGCTGGTTCCGGTGGAGCGGATGGGTCGGGTAAGCTCGCCGGCTCATCCGGAGATGGAAACCCTCCGGCGGCTGGTGGTGCGCGGACTGCACTCCATGATCGACGAAAGCGGCGCCTACCGCGCATCGCTGAAGGCGATTTATTACCTCATCTGGGTGCGCGATGCCGGGTTTTCCTTTGCCTACCAGAGCGCGGCGGGCTGGCCGCACCGGCTGGAAGAACTGTGCCGGCTGCTCCTGGCCAATCCCGCCACCGCCCGCGGCGAGGGTTTGCCGGAGGGCCGGTTGTTCGCCCAGCTCATCAACCCCGACTATGGCAAATACGAGGAGGACGGCCTCTACTACGTGGTCTGGACCCTCTTCACCCACTGGACGCAGACAGGAGAAAAAACGTTTTTCGAAGGCGCGCACCGGGAACTCCTCGAAGAAGCTCTGCGGTGGGTGGAGCGGTACTGCTTCGACGAGGCTCGCGGGCTCTTCGGAGGTTATTTTGCCGATGAGACCCCGGCGTATGGATCGCGCGACTACGGATGGGACTATGCCATTGGCCAGCCCGCCGGGGACGAGCACATCCGGCACGAGGGCCGGGCGGTCAGACGCAGCTACGACCTATATTTGAATACCCTCATGCACTCCTGCTACACTATGCTGGCGGCGGCCTGCGGTGGGTCGGCCGGCGCGGTTTGGGAGGCGAAAGCAAGCGGCCTCTGGGAACGACTCAGGACATTGTATTCAAGACAACAGGACGGATTGCCGGTTTACGGCGATCTCCTCATGGAGGACGGCACCCTGGCGGAAGCGCGGCTTTGGGGGCCGGCGCGTTCGGTCTATGTCTGGGCGTTGACAATGCCGAATTTCCTGCCGCTGGACGGCCGCGACTTGATGCTGGGCCGCCTATTGGACGCAATCATGGAGCAGCCCGCCCTTCACTGGATCAACGGAATCTGCTCGGCGGTGGCGGCGGCCGATCCGTGGTTTGCGGGCGAGGAGCGGTTGCTGGAAATCCTGCTCCGGGTGAAGGACGAGGCCATGAAGCCCGGGCCCTACCTTCCGATGGGCGGGGCGATGCCGGAGAAATTCGACGCCCCTCAGGGCAATCTCTACCACGACATCCGTCCCCAGGGATTTGCCATGGGCGCGTGGTTGGCCGCCTGGACTTCGCTGGGGCTGCGGCGACTGCCCTATGGCCTGGCCCTGCGGCCAGTGCGGGCCTTCGAGCGGATCGAGGCCTATCCGTGGCGAGGGCGGACGCTCACGGTGGATTTCGCGTCCGCCGGGCGCGATCCGCTCCTCATGGTCAACGGAGCGCCCTGCCGTGGAACCCTGCAAATCCCCGAGGGCCGGTTGCCGGAGGGTGAAAGCCACCTGGTGCTGGCGGAGGGTGGCGGCGGGCCGCTCTGGCTGCGCTCGACGGTGCGGCTGCTGGAAGTGGCGACCGACGGGCCGGACGGTATGGTTTACAGGGTTGAAGGATTTGGTCTCTCGGAGGTGACCTTTGCCGAGGCGGCGGGACCCTTCGTCTTGCGGGGAGCGGACCGGAAGGAAATCCCACTGGAAAGGCACCAAGAGGATGATGCCTGCCACCTGAGGTTTCACCTCCGGGGGGTGGCCGAGTTACTTGTTGGCAATTGAATGGAGATGGTGGAGCTGATCGGGATCGAACCGACGACCTCTACAGTGCGATTGTAGCGCTCTTCCAACTGAGCTACAGCCCCGGAACTCCTCAAAAGGCGGATTCCAAAAGGAGGGAAGGGGAGAGGCAAACCTAAAAAGAGGGGTGAAACTGCCGGGAGTCGAATTGCCGTCTCCGGGTGGGCCGGCGGGGACCGGTCGCCGGGGATCAATTGGATCCGGCCAGCGCCAGTTCGGCGGGATCGGCCATGGGGAGGCCGAGTTTGTGGAAAAGGCGCGCCGGGCGGACCGGTTTGGAAAGGTAATCATTCATTCCCGCGGCGAGGCAGGCCTCGGCGTCGCCGGTCATGGCATTGGCGGTGAGAGCGACAATCTTGACCGGGGCTATCCAAGTCGCCCGGCCCTCGGCTTCGAGGCGGCGAATTTCACGGGTAGCCTCAAAGCCGTCCATCACCGGCATCTGGCAATCCATCAGGATGCAGTCGAAAGTTTCCTGCAGCAGCCGGTCAAGTGCCTCGCGGCCGTTGCAGGCGACGGCGGGATTGATGCCCCTGCGCTTGAGGAAATGCAGGACCACCTTGCGGTTGGTGGGGTTGTCCTCGACGAGGAGGATTTTCGGCATGCGGCCTTCTCCGGCGGGGTCAAAGGCTGTGCTTTGGGTGTCAAGGCGGTTGGAGGCTGGCTGTTTCGGAGTCGGTTCCGGAGCGGGGGTGACGACGGGAAAAGTGATGTCGAACCAAAAGCGGCTGCCTTGGCCGGGCTCACTCTCCACATTGATGTGGCCGCCCATGAGCTTGACGAGGCGGTCGCAAATGGCGAGGCCGAGCCCGGTGCCGCCGTACTTTCGGGTGGTGGAGTCGTCGGCTTGGGAGAATGGCTTGAACAAGCGGGGAATGGCTTCTTCGGCGATGCCGGCGCCGGTGTCGATGATTTCGAAGCGGATGGTGACTTGATCGTTTGATCCCGACCTCAGGGAGAGGACGGCCCGGACTTCACCGGCGGAGGTGAATTTGACCGCATTGCCGACCAAGTTGAGCAGAATCTGCTTGAGGCGGAGCGGGTCACCAAGGATGGGTGCGGGCAGATCCGGGCTGACATCGGCCAAGACCCTGATCCCTTTGGTGGTGGCGTTGGCGGTCTGGAGCTGAATGGCCTCTTCGACGATGGCGCGGAGGTTGAGTGGAATCGCCTCCACGGCGAGGTGACCGGCTTCGATCTTGGAGAAATCGAGAATGTCATTGATAATGCCGAGAAGTATTTCGCTGCTGCCATCGAGGGTGCGGGCAAGGTCGCGCTGTTCATCGGTGAGCGGGGTGGCGAGCAGGAGCTGGGTCATGCCGACGACGCCGTTCATGGGCGTGCGGATTTCATGGCTCATGTTGGCAAGAAAGGCGCTCTTGGCCCGGTCGGCGGCCTCGGCGGCATCCTTGGCCTGTTGGATTTCCCATTCCATGCGCAGGCGGCCGCAGATTTCATCGCGCAGCTTGCGGTTGGTGGCGGTGAGGCGGGCGGTGCGTTCACGGACGCGTTGCTCAAGTTCGGCGGTTTGGCGGCGGGCGAAGGCCATGCGCTCATGGACGAGCCAAAGGGTGGTGCCGGAGAGTCCGAGAACCACCAGTCCGAGAATGAGGAGTGATTTGTACCAGCGCTGCCGGAGGGTGAATGGGATGGCGGCGCCTTCATCACTCCAAACGCCATCCCGGTTCGAGGCGACGACTCGGAAGGTGTAGGATCCAGGACGGAGGTGAGGATAGTGCATCTCACGCCGGGAGCCAACCTCGACCCAGTCGTCATCGTAACCATCAAGGCGGACCCGGAATCGAATCTGCTCCGGATCAAGAAACGATGTCGCCGTATAGCGGATACGAATACCCCCGCGGCCTGCGATGAGGTCGGTTGGTGGGGCGGGGGAGATGCGACGTCCATCGCCCCAGATTTCTTCGATGTGGACCTGCGGGGTCGGCGCCGGACCGGGCATGGCGGCTGGGTCGATCCGCCTGAGGCCATCGGCGGTGGCGAACCATAGCAGTCCCGTGGATCCAGGCCAGGCGGTCGGTCCGCCGTCGGAGACCATCCGGCCGATCCGCCGTCCCGGCCGTTCTTCCACCGGGACCACGGGAACACGGTCCAGCAAGCCAAGGGAGCGGGCCCGGAGATCGGATTTGCGGACTTGAAAGAGACCGCGGGCGGCGCCCAGCCAGAGGCGGTCATGGGCATCCGCGAGTATGCCCAGGATCGGGCCGGCGGGCAGACCGTCCTCGGTCCCAAAATGGGAAAAGGTTTCATCGCCGAAGTGGATCAGCCCATCGGAGGCGGCGAGCCAGAGCGTTCCATCGGCCGCGACCAGAATCTGTCGGACAGCCATCCCGTCGGCGGTGGCGGGCATGGACCATTCGCCTTCGCGCCAGGCCAAGAGGCCTCCTTCGGTGCCAATCCAGAGGGTGCCCTCGACTCCGGTGGCGATGGTGTGGATGGATGCCGAGGCATGGGAAGGCGGGAGAGCGACCCGGTTGACTCCGGTTCCAGACTTCACGAAAAGCCCGTCCGCCGCCGTGCCGATCCAGAGAGCACCCCGGTGATCGACCGTGAGTGCGCTGATCTTGGCGTCGGCCAGCAGGCCCTCGGGATCCGGCAGTGGCCGGGGGCGGGCGGTGGGTTCGGCAATGGTGTAAAGTCCTCCTCCGTTGGTTCCGACGAGCAGGTGACCCCTTTGATCCACGCCCAGTGTCGCAACGGGTGCGGAAATGCTGGGGTTGTGGGCGTAGCGGCGGGTTTGGCCGTCAAAGAAAAGCAAACCCGCGTCCAGGTCAGCCACCCAGACCGTGGCGTCGGGCGTTTCCACGACCGCGAAAACTCCGTTGGCAAGGAGGCCCGGGGGGCGGGTCTGGGGGAAGGGCCGCAGCCGGGCGAGGCCACCATCGGTGCCAACCCAGAGACTGCCCTCGGCATCCTCAAGCAGGGCCTGTACCCGCCCGGTGACTTCGGATTCCGGTGTCCAGTTCCAGTCCCGCGGTCCACGGCCCGGAGAATGAACAAACAGCCCCTCACTTGTGCCGGCCCAGAGCCGCCCGTGGCTGTCCAAGAGTGAGATCAGGGGTTCGGGTTGATCGGGTGCGATGAAGGACTGCAGCCGGCGGGCGCTCTCCAGGCGGCGGGCCGGTTCGTCCTCCGCACTGCGCAGGGAAATCGAATCCGCGGTGACCGAGCCATCAAGCAGGAACTGTCCGCCTTCCCACCGGGCGGTTCCCCGGCTGGTGACCACCATCGGTTCGCCCGAGGGGGAGGATAGCAGGACCAGACAGTGAGGATCGGGGAGTCCATCGCGGACCGTGAAGTGGGTGAACACTCCGTCTTGGTAGCGGTAGACTCCGGACGCTTCGGTCGCGAACCAGACGGCTCCGGCACGTGTTTCGTAGAAGTCGATGACCGCGGGGGGTGGCAGCCCGGGGTCGGAGAGGGAGGTGTGGGTCTGGAAGTGAGCGCCATCAAACCGCGCCACTCCGGAACTGGTGCCGATCCAGAGGAACCCGCCCGAATCTTGGAAAAGACTGCGGACAGCCGGGTCCGGAAGGTCGGATAGCGGGGAAAAAAAGTCCGCCACATACCGAACCGGGGGAGGCTCCCGGGGGGTCGGCGGCGCGGCCCCGCCATGGCTCCAAAGGGGCAGGGTTCCCGCTGCCAAAGCGACCGCGACCGTGGGCCACCGGATCGGCGGTCTCAGGCCAAATGGGCGGGATTTGCTCATGTATGCTGTGGACAATTATTAGGTTGTGCGAAAAAGTGCCGCGCGAGTTTGATCGGAAAACTGCCGCCCACCCTTACCCCGGCAGAGGCTTTGGGTGTCATTTTCAAGAGCCTGAAGGTAGGTTTACCGGTTCTTTACACACGGTCCGGCGCAGGTTTCAGCCGGTCGCGCCACAACCTTGCGCAACCTGACGGGCGGCCCGGGCAATTCCCGCTTCCGGCGGCTTGACATTGACTCCGGGCGGGTCGCATGCTGACCGTTTTCCCATCTGCAAGAATCGCAATTTATCATGGCACTTCGAATTAAACTCGCTCGCGGCGGAGCCGCCCATAATCCGGTCTACCGCATCGTCGTGGCCGAAGCGCGTTCGCGGCGTGACGGCCGCTTTGTCGAAATCCTCGGCACCTATGCTCCCCGCCAGAAACAGTCGATCGTCCGGCTTGATCTTGAGCGGGCCGATTACTGGGTGCGCAATGGCGCTGTTCCGACCGACACCGTGCGCTCGCTGCTGAAGAAAGGGCGAAAGCTCGCCGACGCGGGCGAACTGCCCGCCGCCGCCCCGGCGGCCGCCGAGAGCGAAGCCTGAAGCCGGCGGGTGGCTTGAGCCCGCCCGCCACCTGCACCGCGACCCGGCTCCGGCCGGGTTTTTTTCGTCATGAAAATCGACGTTCTGACCCTCTTTCCCGAGATCCTGGAGGCGGTGCTCGACGCCAGCATCATCGGCCGGGCGCGCCGAGCCGGCCTCCTGGAGTTGAAAGGGCACAACCTGCGGGAGTGGGCAACCGACCGTCATCGCACCGTCGACGACCGGCCCTTCGGCGGCGGGGCCGGCATGCTGCTCAAGCCCGAGCCGCTCTGCGACGCCATCGATGCCCTCGCCGGCCCTCAGACCTGCCGGATCTACCTGACGCCGGACGGCCAGCCCCTCCGGCCGGCACTTGCCGAGGACCTATCCCGACTGCCGCACCTGCTTTTGGTGAGCGGTCACTACGAAGGCATCGACCAGCGGGTGCGCGACACCCGCATCGACCGCGAGATCAGTATTGGTGACTATGTCTTGACCAACGGGACGCTCGCCGCAGCCGTCCTGGTGGACGTGGTGGCGCGGTTCCTGCCCGGCGTCTTGGGCGATGAAAATTCATTGACGGCGGAAAGCTTCACCGGCAGTTTGCTCGATTTCCCTCACTACACCCGGCCCGCGGTGTTCCGCGGATTGCAGGTTCCGGAAGTCCTCCTTTCAGGCGACCATGAAGCGATTGCCCGGTGGCGGCAGGAAATGAGGGAGGAAAAAACCCGCCGTCTCCGACCCGATTTAACCACCCACACCCATGAAAGCGATTGTTAAAGAGATCACCCAGGATCAGCTCAAGACCGACCTGCCGCCCTTCAAGGTGGGCGACGGCGTCCGCGTGCACACCAAGGTCCGCGAAGGTGAAAAAGAGCGCATCCAGATTTTTTCCGGCATCGTGATTGCCCGCAAAGGTTCCGGGATCCAGGAGACCTTCACGGTTCGCCGGATTTCCTACGGTGAAGGGGTGGAGCGGGTGTTTCCCGTGCACAGCCCGCTGATCGACAAAATCGAAGTGGACCGTGAGAGCGAAACGATGCGCGCGCGCTTGTACTACCTGCGTGATCGGGTGGGCAAGAAGGCGGTCCAGGTGAAGGAAAAGCGCTACTCGGGAAAAGCCTGAGACCGTGACGGGGCTCGGTCAGCCCGTTTCCGCTTTCCGCCACCGAAGTCCTTGGCCGGCCCTGCCTCTGTCATAGCTGGTGGTGCGACTCCCAAGGCCGGCCATATCCGCGCCGACACCCGCGGGTTAAGGAGTGGAGCCGGCCAGCACGGAGCGGAGAAACGCCATTTGGGCGGAGCGCTCTTCGGGGCCGGGGTAGGGCACGATGCGCCACGTTTCGGCGAAGCGGTTCAACTCTCCCGGGGTGAGGGTCCGGTAGGGGCCGTGCATCTCCAGCTCCAACAGGGCATCGCCGTTGGCGCGGAGGTGGGAGTAGATTTCGATGGCGGCCTGACGAGGAGCGGCGGCGCCCGGCGCCGTGGGCTCGACCGCTGTTTTCAGAAACAGATCGCCCTCGATGAACGCGGCGATGACACCGTCCTCCGCCTCAAGGTAGCTCTTGCCCACCTGGCCCTCGAGACCCGCAGGCAGTTCTCGGGTCGCGGGTATCCAGAAACCGTCGACAACCTCGTAATCCCAGGCCCGGACCCGACCCGGCGAGGAAGTGCTGAACTCACGCCAGAAACGGGTGTTTTCCCGAATGGGGACAAAGACATGGGCTGAGACGGGCACGCGGGTATTGGACCACACACCCCAGGAGACCGGCTCTTCGCGGATGTTCTCGATCGTGGCGTCCAGATGGACGCTGCCGTCGAGGCGCAGCTCGTAGGTTTTGGTCAGCCGGACCCCGGAGACGGGGCTCTCGGGGCTTTGCAGGACGAGGCGCTCCGGGGTCTGCTCCAGGATGCGGTATTCGCCGTAGATCAGCCAGGGATCCGGTGGCCAGTTGCCGCGGTCGGGAACGAGATCCTGCTGCGCCCACCATCGGTGCTGGGGTGCGAGCCAAGTCGTGTGGCCATCAATGGCGACCCACCCGGCATTGGTCGAGGGCTGGGGAATGCGCTCCGGCTCCTCGAGCACCTCCCAGCGGGTGTCGAGAAGGCTGGGACCGTCGGGCCGCCGGTAATCCACTACGGTGCCGCCCACGGAAGGCGTCACCGCAAGGAGGGCGTTTTCATTTTGCAGGACAAGAACAGAGTCGGGGTAGAACATGGAAAGTGCGGAACCAGGGATGGCTGTCAGCAGGAGAGCGGCGACCGCGGCAGTCCGGAAAAGCGAAAAGAGCGGCATGGGGAGAGACTCCGGAAGGCCGGGCCGTGGGTCGAGCGTTTTGCCATCCGGGCCGCGAAAATTGGCACCGCCGCCGGGTCGCCGGGGCGGCTTTCGGCTCTGCCGGCCCTTTTGACAAGTCGGGCGGGCCGCAGCACGTTGGGAGGATGATTGATGGCTCGACTCTTCAACTCGGCGGTATCCACCACCTGACCGCGATCACCGCACGGGTGAATGACAACCTGGCTTTTCACACCCGGGTTCTGGGGATGCGGCTGGTCAAACGCACCGTCAATCAGGATGACGTCTCCGCCTACCATTTGTTTTACGCCGACGGCAGGGGATCGCCCGGAACGGACTTGACCTATTTCGATTGGCCGGCCGCCCGCGAGCGCAGGGGAACCAACAGCATTGTGCGGACCGGGTTGCGGTTGGCGGGTCGGGCCAGCCTGGACTGGTGGAAGGAGCGCTTGCGGGCGGCCGGGGTGGCGTCCGCCGAGCCGACCGAGCGCGATGGACGGCCGGTCCTCGATTTCGAGGATGCGGAAGGTCAGCGTTTCAGCCTGACGGTCGACCCGGATGGGCCGCAGGGGGCGGTTTGGGCGCAAAGCGCGGTGCCGGCGGAGCATCGGATCCACGGACTTGGGCCGGTGCATTTGAGCGTGCGCGATGCCGGAGCGCTCAAACCCATCCTGGTCGACCTGCTTGGAATGCGTGCGGCGCGGACCTATGCCGCCCATCCCGGCGGACCGGAAGTAACAGTTTATGAAATGGCGGAGGGTGGGCCAGCGGCGGAAGTGCATGTGGCTTCTGAGCCGGATGCGGCGCCGGCACGGATGGGTGCGGGCGGCGTTCATCATCTCGCCTTCCGGGTTGCCACTCTGGACGACTATCATGCATGGAATCGGCGGCTGGAGGACTGGGGCATGCCCGCGAGCGGGCCCGTGGACCGCTTTTATTTTCGCAGCCTCTATTTCCGGGAGCCCAATGGCATCCTCTTTGAGCTGGCCACCGACGGTCCCGGATTTGCGACCGACGAACCCGAGGACCGGATGGGCGAACGACTGGCCCTGCCGCCGTTTCTGGAAGGGCGTCGTGCCGAAATCGAGGCCGGATTGAAGCCGTTGGAGCTGCCGTCGTAGGCAGGGGTTGGAGAGGGTCCGCGGCCGCCGGTTTGCACCGGTGGCTTTGGCCTTGTCTTGGCGGGTGGCGCGGGCTTGGCTGGCCGCTTCCATGCCCGCCTTCTCCTCTGAAGTCCCCCTCTTTGCAATCGGCGGCGCCCCCACCTGGCAATCCCCCGAAATTCTCGGGATGAACCGCCTGCCGGGTCGCGCTGCGTTTACGCCCTTTCCCGCCGACCGACCCCCGACGGATCCACTGGAGACGTCTCCCTGGGTATTGCCGCTGAACGGGGAGTGGGCCTTCCGGATGGCGCCCCGGCCGGAGGAAGTCGACCCCGCCTGGCTGAAGGGTGCCGGAGGCGGCGGCTGGGAGCGATTGCCCGTCCCCTCCAACTGGACGCTCCTCGGGTATGGGTTTCCCCACTACACCAACGTTCAGATGCCGTTTTCGGGCCAGCCGCCGTTCGTGCCCGGCGAAAACCCCACCGGGGTCTACGCCCGGAGCTTCCAAGTCCCGGAAGGATGGGGTGGTCGCCGCGTGGTCCTGCAGGTCGGCGGGGCCGAAAGCGTGCTCTATGTTTACCTGAATGGCCGGGCCGTGGGCATGGGCAAGGATTCGCGCCTGCCCTCGGAATTCGATCTCACCCCATTCCTCGCTTCCAAGGGAGACAATCACCTCGTGCTGGTGGTCGTGAAGTGGTCCGACGCGAGCTATATCGAAGACCAGGACCAATGGTGGATGGGCGGCATTTTCCGCGGGGTCCTTCTCTACACTACTCCGGAAGTCCACCTGTCCGACCTCGGGGTCCAGGCCGGCCTCGCCGCCGACGGGCGGACCGGGCTCCTTGAGGTGCGCGTCCATACCGGTGCACCCGGCGGCGAACCGATGGCCGGGACGGTGGAGCTGCAACTGCTCGATCCGCGTGGCCGGCCGCTTTGGAAAAGGCCGCTCCGGCAGGAGCTTTCCACTGAGAGCGGCACCTTGGCCGAACTCACCGGCGGCTGCCGGTTCTCCCTCGA
Organism: Puniceicoccaceae bacterium; assembly: GCA_007695295.1. Classification (GTDB taxonomy): domain Bacteria; phylum Verrucomicrobiota; class Verrucomicrobiia; order Opitutales; family Opitutaceae; genus REEB01. The sequence continues at coordinate 14,167 of REEB01000151.1, read as the reverse complement.
AGTCCCGCGGATACACCCTTGGAGTGATGAGACGCCGGCGCTGTACCGGGCCTTGCTGCGGCTCGAGACCGCGGCCGGGGCCATGGCCACCGTGGTGGAAACCGGCTTTCGCAGGATCGAGATCGACGACGGCCGCCTGCTCCTCAACGGCAAGGTGGTGCGCATTCGCGGCGTCAACCGCCACGAGCACGATCCCGACCATGGCACCGCCCTGCCTCCGGGTTCGGCCGAGCGGGATGCCGTCCTCATGAAGCGCCTCAACTTCAATGCGGTCCGCAATTCCCACTACCCTCAGGATCGCCGCTGGTACCTCCTCTGCGACCGTCTGGGCCTGTTGGTGGTGGACGAGGCCAACCTCGAGGCCCATGCGTTTCACAACCGAATCTGCCGCGATCCACGCTACGCGCCCGCCTTTCTCGATCGCGTGCAGCGCATGGTGCTGTGGGGCCGCAATCATCCGAGTGTCATCCTTTGGTCGCTGGGCAACGAAAGCGGCTACGGGCCGAACCACGATGCCGCCGCCGGCTGGGTGCGGCATTTCGATCCGTCACGGCCCCTGCACTACGAAGGGGCCGTCTCGAGGGGACAATCCCGGCGGACCTGGGAGGGCGGCCACCGCGGGACCGATCTCATTTGCCCGATGTACAGCTCGCCCGATGAGATCGAAGCGTGGATGAAAGGTCCGCGTGATGAGCCGCGGCGCCCGGTCATCCTGTGCGAGTACTCGCATGCCATGGGCAACAGCAACGGCGGCCTGGAGGTGTACATGAATCTCTTCGAGCGTTACCATGAAAAGGGGTTGCAGGGCGGATTCATCTGGGAGTGGTGCGACCATGGCCTCCGGCAGAGCCTGCCGGACGGAAGGAGCCGTTTGGCCTATGGCGGGGATTTCGGCGACGAGCCCAACGACGCCAATTTTGTCTGCGACGGCATCGTCGGATCGGACCGCGACCCGCACCCGGCCGCCGCCGAGCACCACCACCTGGCCCGGCCGGTCACGGCGGTTAAGTTCGATGCCGCCGCGGGCGCGGTCACCCTGCGCAACCGCCGTGCCTTTGCCGGCCTCGATGATCTCACAGGCCGATGGGAGATGACCCGGGATGGCGTGGTGGTTGCGAAAGGCCGCCTCGGCGGGCTGCGGGTTCCGGCCGGCGGGGAGGCCCGGGTGGAGCTGCAAGGCTGGAAGCCGCCCGCAAGGGAGAGCGGCGAGCTGTTTCTCAACCTCGAGTTTCGCCTCCGAAAAGCCACCGCTTGGGCCGAGGCGGGGCATCTTGTCGCCAGGGAGCAACTACAGATCGGACGACGCGCTCCGCGGCTGCGCATGCCCGGAGCGCTGGGCTCGTCGCGGGTGACGGTGGAGGAGGACGGCGACCTCGTGCTGGTGGACTGGGCGGGCTACCGCGCCTGCTTCGGCCGCCGGAGCGGCTGGCTGGAAGGGCTGTCAGTCGGAGAAACGCCACTTTTGGCCGCGGCCGTAACGCCCCAGCTCTGGCGGGCGGCGGTGGACAACGACGGCCTGAAACTCTGGACGGGCCAGGACAACAAGCCGCTCGGCCGTTGGCTGGCCTGTGGGCTGGACCGGGTGCAGTGGCGGCTGGAGCAATTTGAACTCGAGCCTGGGAAGGGAAACCGGTCCCCGCGGGTGCGTGCCGTCTGGCGCGGGAGCGGCCGGGAGCGGTGGGAGGATTTCCGTTTCGAGCAGACCGCCTGTTTCACCGCCGAGGGGCTGCTGCTGGGTCATGCTGTGGCGGTGGGTGGGGATCTGCCCGACCTCCCCCGGGTGGGATTGCGGGTGGTCCTGCCGCCCGATCTCGGCCAAGTGCGGTGGTTCGGTCATGGCCCGGGCGAGAATTACCCCGATCGGGTGGCGGGCTCTCCGGTGGGCTGTTACACCCTGGCCGTGGACGATTTCCATGTGCCCTACGTCATGCCGCAGGAGAACGGTCATCGCTGCGGGGTCCGCTGGGTGGAAGTGCAGCCGGATGCCGGCGGCGGCCCCGCGCTGCGCTGCCGCGGTGACGCGCTCTTTGGCTTCAGCGCGGGGCGCCACTCGGCCGAGGAGCTATTCCAGGCCCGGCACGCCACCGACCTTGCGCCCGGCGGGGAAGCCTACCTCTACCTCGACCACCGGCACCGGGGCGTGGGGACCGGTAGTTGCGGTCCGGATACGTTTGCGCCCCACCGGATCGAGGAAAAGGCTTTTCGTTTCTCCTTTCTCCTCGGGATCCCGGCGGTGGTTTGAAGACGGCCCCGGCCCGGGGGGACGATGGGCGGCGGCCTTCCGGGCGGGCTCGACTCCTCCGGGGGGTGAACTTCCCGTCGGCGAAGTGCGCTTTTGCTTGCGGGAGGGGTGGCGAAGTGCCGTGCTGCTGGCTTTATGCCCGGATTCGAATGGTTTGGTGAAGAAGAACGCCGCGAAGTGGCCGATGTGCTCGGGACTGGCGTGCTCATGCGGTATAATTTTGACGCACCCCGGCAGGGCCACTGGAAAGCCCGCGAGCTGGAGGCGGCTCTCAGGGAGCGGCTGGGAGCCCGCCATGCCCATGCCTGCTCCAGCGGCACCTCGGCGCTCGCGGCGGCGATGGCGGCGCTGGGGATCGGCGCCGGGGATGAGGTCATCGTGCCGCCCTTCACCTTCGTGGCCGACATTGAGGGGGTGCTCCTGGCGGGTGCCGTGCCGGTGTTCGCGGATGTCGACGAGACCCTCTGCCTCGCGCCGGCAGCGGTGGAGGCCGCCATCACGCCGCGGACCAAAGCGGTGCTGGTGGTGCACATGTGCGGGGCGATGGCCCGGATCGACCGGCTGGCGGATCTCTGCCGGCGCCGCGATCTGGTTCTGCTGGAGGACGCGGCCCAGGCTCTCGGAGCCACCTTTCAAGGCCGTCCGCTCGGCACCTTTGGCGCGGCCGGCTGTTATTCCTTCGACTTTGTCAAAACCATCACTTGCGGCGAGGGCGGTGCGGTCGTGACCGCGGATGACGAGGTGTACTTCCGTGCGCAGGCCTACACGGACCACGGCCACGACCACCGGGGCAACGACCGCGGCGCGGAAACACATCCCTTCTGGGGGACCAATCACCGGATCAGCGAGCTGCATGCGGCGGTCGGTCTCGCCCAGCTCCGCAAGCTCGACCGCATCCTGGAGACCCAGCGCCACCACCAAGGCACCTTGCGCGTCGCCGCCGCCTCGGTCGCCGGGGTGAAATTCCGCGAGTTGCCCGACCCCGCCGGCGACTCCGCCACCTTTCTCGACCTCCTTCTGCCCGATGCCGGCCTCGCCCGCGCGGTGGCGGCGGATTTGCCCAAGGAGGGGGTGGACGGGGCCTTCTACTGGTTTGGCAACAACTGGCACTACCACCGCCAGTGGGACCACTTCAAAACCGGGGCTTCGCCCGCGCCCCTTTGGCAGCAGAAAGAGGGCCTGCTCGACGGGCTTTCCACGCTCGACCTGCCCGCATCCGACGCCATCCTCTCCCGCACCGTCTCCCTGCAGATCCGGCTCGGCTGGACCCCCGACCAGCTCGCCACCCGCGCCGATCGCCTCGCTGCCGTTCTCCAACGCCACCTTTCATGAACCCACCCGTCGCCATCATCGTGCCGGCCCGGCTGGCCTCCACCCGTTTTCACCACAAGCTTCTGCATCCGGTCAAAGGCAAGCCCGTCCTGCTCTGGACGGCCGAGCGCATCCGCCGGGAGGCGCCCGAATATCCGCTCTATTTCGCGGTCGACGATGCACGCCTTGAAACCGTGCTCAAGGATGCCGGCTTCGAAGCCTTGCGGACCTCGGCCGACCACCCCAGTGGCACCGACCGCATCGCCGAGGCCAACCGGACCATCGGGGCCGAGGTGATCATCAACGTCCAAGCCGACGAGCCCATGGTCACGGGCCGGCAGATCCGCAGCTTGGCCTCGCTGATGAGTGAAGGCGTTCAGATGGCAACCTTGGCCACGCCGTTGCGCCATGACCGCGACCTGCACAATCCCAATCATGTCAAGGTCGTCTGCGACGACCGCGGTTTCGCGCTTTATTTCTCGCGGGCCCCGATTCCCTGGCACCGCGACACTTCGGGCGTGTTCGATCCCGCGGTCCACGGCGACCAGGGCGGCTTCATTCATCTCGGCCTCTACGCTTACCGGCGGGATCTGCTGGAAGCCTTTGCGGGCTGGCCGCCCGGCCGCCTCGAGCAGTTTGAAAAGCTCGAAATGCTCCGGGTTCTGGAACGCGGCCACCGGATCGCGGTGGGATTGTCGGACGATGCCCTCATCGAGATCGACACTCCGGAAAACGCCGCCGAGTTTGAGCGCGTCGCCGTCGAGCACTTCAATCCCGAAGCCTGAGACTTGATCCCCGTCGGCTCCGGGACCTATCGTTGTCAGACCCTGCCCCGACCCATCATCCAGCATGCATAAAAACCTCCGCGTTGTCCCCCGATTTGTTTACGGCCGGGGCAGCTTCTCGCAATTGGACGAAATCCTCTCCGGTCAGCGCACCGAGAGTGGTTCGTTCTTCGTCTACCTCGTCGATGATGTGCACGAGCACCGGCCCCTGGCCGGGAGGCTGCCGCTGCACGCCGGCGACCTTCTCATCTGGGTCAACGTCGACCATGAGCCCAAGACGGTTTATGTGGACGAGTTGACCGAGCGCATCCGCCAGTATTCCAACCGGCAGCCGGACGGCATCATCGGGCTCGGAGGCGGGAGCACGCTCGATCTGACGAAAGCGGTGGCGGTTCTGTTGACCAATCCCGGCTCCGCCGCCGACTACCAGGGCTGGGACTTGGTGAAATACCCCGCAGTGTACAAAGCGGGCATCCCCACGCTTTCCGGCACCGGGGCGGAAGTTTCGCGCACCACCGTCCTGACCGGACCGACGCGGAAACTGGGGATCAACTCGGACTTCACCCCCTTCGACCAGATCGTGCTCGATCCCGATTTGCTCGACGGCGTCTCCGACGAGCAGCGGTTTTTCACTGCCATGGATTGTTACATCCACGGGGCCGAGTCGATCAACGGGACCTTCATCAATGAATTCGCCCAAGCCTATGCGGAGAAGTCGATGGACCTGTGCCGGACCGTTTTTCTGGGGGAAATCGATCGTGACCTGGCGGACGAGAAACTGATGGTGGCCTCCTACTTCGGCGGATTGAGCATCGGTTATTCGCAGGTCGGCGTGTGCCATGCGCTTTCCTACGGGCTCTCGTTTCTGCTCGGCACCCATCATGGCGTGGGCAACTGCGTGGTCTTTGACCAACTCGGAGAATTTTATCCGAAAGAAGTGGACGAATTCCGCCGCATGATGGAAGCCAACCGCATTGAGCTTCCGCGGGGCCTTTGTCGCGACCTCTCGGATACCGATTTCGACACCATGATCGACGTCGCGCTCAGCCTTGCCCCCTTGTGGGAAAACGCCCTCGGGCCCGACTGGAAGTCGATCATGACCCGGGAGCGGGCCGCCGCCCTCTACCGGCGGATGTAGGGGCAAGGGGAGCGCCGATGCTGGCCTCGATCGGCAGCCGCCACTACCGCCTTTTGGCGCGGACCCTGCACCCGGTCATCTGGGCGGGTTTCGGGCTGGGGGCGTTGCTGGCTCCGGGCATCCGCCGTCGCTTCGGGGAGTCCTTCGGCCGGGTCGGAGTTCCCGGTCCGGCCGGAGATGTGCCCAGGATATGGATACATGCCGTTTCGGTGGGCGAAGTCGGGGTGGCGCTGGCCTTGGTGCGGGCGCTGGAGGCGGCGGGCCGACCGGTGGAGCCCTGCCTTTCGACCACCACCGCGACGGGCCAGGGCGTGGCGGCGCGGGCGCTGCAGGGCCGGCGCTTGCTTTTTCACGCGCCTTGGGATTTCCCGGCCGCGGTGGGTCGTTCCCTGGACCGGATCCGGCCGGCCGCGATGGTCTTCACGGAGACGGAACTGTGGCCCAACTGGGTGTCGGCCTGCGCGGCGCGCGGCATTCCGGTGTTTCTTTTCAATGGCCGCCTCTCGGTGCGGTCGTTTGCCCGCTATCGGAAGATCCCCCGCCTCATGGGGCAGACCTTGGGGGCATTCACCTCCTTTGGGATGGCGGGCGCGGGGGATGCGCAGCGACTGGAGGCGATCGGTGCGCCTCGGGACCGGATCCGGGTGTTGGGCAACGCGAAGTTCGACGGCTTGGCCGAGCGTTGCCGGGGGGTGGATGACCAGGCGGTGAGGGAAGAGTTCGGCCTCGCTCCGGGGACGCCGGTGCTGGTCGCCGGCAGCACCCGGACCGGAGAGGAGGAAATCCTGCTCGACCTGCTTCCACGCTGGCGGGCGGCCTGTCCCGGGCTGGTCTTTGTTCTTGCTCCGCGCCATCCCAACCGGCGCCGGAAAATCGAGCGCCTGTTGCGTTCACGGGGCCTCGGCTGGCAGCGAAGGACGGCCCTGCTGGAAAGCGGCGGGCGGCGGGAGAGCGACCTCATCCTGCTCGACACGGTGGGGGAGTTGTTTCGCCTTTATGCAGCGGCGGATTGGGTGTACTGCGGGGCGAGTCTCGTGCCGAAGGGTGGGCAGAATGCCTTCGAGCCGGCGGCCTGGGGCAAACCGGTTTTTTTCGGACCGCACATGGAAGACTTTGACGAAGTGCGGGATCTGCTCGTGGAGGCGGACGGCGCCGTGCAAGTGTCGGACGGGCGGGCCTTGGGAGAGGCGGTCGAGCGGGCGCTCCGGCGGCCCGAGGACGCGCGGGCGATGGGGAAAAGGGCTCGCGAGGCTTTGGCCGGCCGGCCGGCCGCGGGACCCCGCCATGCCGCGGCTCTGGCGGAAATCTTGGAGACCGGCGGCGGCCCGCGGCCTTGACGACCGCGCTCTTGCTCCGCAACAGCCCGGCCCCAGACTGCTCCGTATGGTCACGGTTTACACCTACGCCAAATGCTCCACCTGCGTGCGGGCGGTTCGTTTTCTCGAAGAAGCCGGCATCCGGTACGAGGAGCGACCCATCATCGAGAAGCCACCGGGCAAAGCCGAGTTGCGGCGGATGCTGGCGGCCCGTGGAGGGGAGATCCGCCGTTTGTTCAACACTTCCGGACTCGTTTATCGGGACTTGGGAATGAAAGACCGATTGCCGGGGATGACCTCGGAGGAGGCGCTGGAATTGCTGGCCGGCAATGGCCGTTTGATCAAACGCCCGTTTCTGATCGGTCCGAAGGTGGCGCTGTGCGGGTTTCGCCCCGCGGAGTGGCAACGGCAACTGGTCACAGGCGGGAGGTAAGGCCGGCGGGGCAAGGCGTGCCGGGTTGTTGCCGGGGGCTGGAAAAGCGGAACCGGGGCCGCCGCCGGCTGGCGGTGACCCCGGCTCCCGAGAACCCTCATACCAAAAACACGGTTAGAAGCTGAAGCGAGTGGTCAGGGTGAACATCCGCGGATCGATGATTCGGTAGGCGAAAGGCGAGCCGTCGAAGTTCGCCGCAATCGGCTGGAGTCCGCCGCTTTCGAAAACGTCGCGGACGTTAAGCTGAATCTGCATGCGGATGCTGTCGTTGTGAATCATGCGGGTGTAGGAGACCCAGAGGTCGACGTTGGTCTCCGACTTGCCCATGATGGGGCGGTTGGGATCGCCCCGGCGCATGACACCATCGGGATCGACGATGCCGAAGTTGCCGATCGAGTTGCGGTCCATCCAGCGCAGACTGCCACCGACGGCCCAGCCCTGGAGAGGTCCTTCATTGAACCGGTAGTTGGAGATGAGGTTGGCGCTCCACTTGCGCTGGCCGGGGGCGACGAGACCTTCCTGGGAGCGGATGGCATCGACTTCGTCCTGGACGACCCGGTCGTAATAAGCGCCGGTGTTGAACCAGCCATTGATACTGTCGGGCACGATTTCGGCGCCGCGGTAACCGTAGGCCTCCCAGAAGCTGCGGATGGAGACTTCACGCTCAGTCCCGCGGAGGAAGAAAGTCTCCGGCATGTCCGGGGCGGTGGCGCTGGTCCAGACCGGCATACGGTCGGCGATCCAAGGATCCCATTGCGGGGCGACATTGTCATAGATGGTCTCCTGTTTGCCGGCGGTGAATTTCATGTTCCAATTCGGCATCGGGTTGTAGATCACCTGGATCTCCATGCCCTTGGCCGAGTTGGAAGACGTCGCACCGATGGTGAGACCGGCGGGGAAGTCATAGGGCAGTCCGGTGATGGCCTCGACTTCGGCCTCCTGGGCCGGAGTCAGGGGAATGACATTTCCGGTTTCATCAAGAGCGAATTCGGGATCTTCCGGATCCAAGCCTGAGCGGATGCGCACGACCATCTCGGCCCACTCGCGGAAGTAGGTGGAGTCAATCCGGTTGGTCCGGTCAATGAAGACGGTGGGAACACGGCCGCGCTCATTTTCATTGCTGTTCTCGAACCAGTTCACCCGGGCAATGAGGCGGTCGTTGAAGAGGTTGAGACCGAAGCCGTAGTCCTTGCCTTCGCCGGAAGGCTTGCCGAGTTCGTTGCCGTACCAGTCGGTCTGGCGGGAGGGCGGCGGATTGAAGTTGTCGGACTGGTTGTAGTGGAGACTGAGCCAGGGCAGGGGGCGGAAGACGACGCCCTGGGTGGAGGTGGTGCCGCTGAGCCGTTCCCATTCGCCCCAGTTGTCAAGCAGGACCAGCGGATCCTGGATGCGGCCGTTGACGATGCCGGCATCGGCGGGTCCGCCGCCGGAGGATCGGCCCTTGTAGTAATCCTTGCGCCAGCCAAGGGTGGCGATGATGCGGTCGTCCCAGAGGAAGCCCTGCCAGGCGACATTGCGGGAGTCGATGACGCGTTGATTGCGCGAAGTGCCGGCCCAGAAGAGCTCGGTGTTCAACTCCACGGGAAAGAGCTGGAAGGCCCCGGCATCCCAGTCGTAGGCAAGGATTTCCGCCGAGGTGGGGCCGCCGCCGCCGGCCGGTCCGGGGTTGCCGATCGGACGGGTGCCGCGGGTGATGACGCCGTCCTCGCCCATGTAATAATAACGGCGGATGTTGCTGTTGTTCTGGGCGAAGGACCAGGTGCCGCCGGGGATGGGGTCGGGCGCGAAACGCGGATGACCGCCCACGACCGCGATGCGGCTGCGGGTGCGGGTATTGACGACATCCTGCTCGGACCACATGCCGAGGAAGCGGTGCCGGCCGAGGTGCTGCAGCCAGCCGTCTTGATCGGAAAAGTCGAGCAGGTAGGCGAGCATGGCCCGGTAATTGTTGTTTCTTTCCGGGTTGGTGAATGTGTCGGCTTGGTAATCCTCCATGTAGGGGCTGAGGAAGTTGGGATTCGGGCGCCCGTCGATGAGGTGGCTGTTGGTGTCAATGAACACCGTGGCCGCCTGCTGCTGGGAGATGGTGTAGTTTTCCTTGGTGTCGAGGGTCTGGCGGAACCAGCCGACCTGCAGGAAGAGGTCGTCAAGGATCTGCTGTTCAAACTCAAGATTGTAGGTGCGTCCGTCCATCTCGCCGAAGTTGGCGGAGGTCGTGTTGACCTTGTGCCAGTTGTAGATCGATTTGTCCGTGATGCCGGAAGGATACCAGGGCGCCATCAGCGGCTGCCCGGTGGCGGGATTGACGGGTGCCCGGGGAGCGGCGGACTGGGTCAGGCGGCGGTCGAAAAGCATCCACTGTTCGGGGGTGCGCTCAGCGGCGGGGGGGGCTCCGAAGCCGGGGAAGCGCTGCTCCCAGTCGAAGCGGTCACGGTCGATGAACTGGATCTGCTGCACACTGCCGATAAAAGCGATGCCCGGCACATAGAGCGGATTGGGGCCGCCGCCGAGATTGGCGGGCAACTCCGGCTGGCTGAGCGACTGGTCGTTGGTCATGGTGCCGGGAATGTAGCCGGGTGAATCCGGCGACAGCACGTAGGGGCCGAAGACCTCGCCGGTGTCGGAAAGGGTCACGAGCCGGGTGTTGGGGTTGTAGACCGGTCGGCCCGCCTGGATCCAAGGCGTGATAAAGTCACGCGGTGTCAGGTAATTGGGACGCTGGTTGAAGTTGCTGTAGCGCTCGATGCTGCCCCGGATGAAGGTGCGGGGAAAGGGTTTGAAGGTAAGCGCGCCGTACTGCCGGTCGGTGGTGTCTTCGGCGGATTTGCGTTCAAACTTGCGTTTGTCATAGAGCAGTGCCCCGAAGACCGCGAGGGTATCCTCAATCAGCGGTTGGTTGTGGCTGATGCTGCCCCGGTAACCGCCCAAGTTGGTGATGGCGGCGCTGATTTCGGTGTGCTGAACATCGAGGGCGGCGGTGGCGGTGGACTGGTTGACAATGCCGGCGGGACTGCCGAGGCCGAACAAAAGCGAGTTGGGGCCGCGGCTGATTTCCACCGATTGAGTATTGTAAACATCAAAAGGCATCCGCCGGATGGTCGGATAGTTGTTTTGTGAGGTGTCGGCGGCGGCGAGACCGCGGATGCGGTTGGAGGTTGCGTGGGTCTCGGGTTGACCGCTGTCCCGGCTGTGGCCGGCGGCTTCGTCTTTGGCCCAGCCACGGTTGATATGATAGGGGGTGTAGTTGTGAATACCCTCGGTGTTGGCTTCGAAGAGGAAAACATCATTGATATCGACCGAGGCGGTGTCGTCGAGCTGCTGGCGGGTGACGACGGTGATGGAGGCGGCGAGGTCGCCGACGCGGGTGTTCAGGCGGCTGCCAATGAGGGTGTTTTCGGAGTAATAACCGATGTCGCGTTCACTGGTCGTGACCTGGAACGGGGCGAGGACAAAGATTTGACCTTCTTCGTCATCCTCGAGTTGCTGGGCCCAGAGGGGCGTGGCCAGAAGCGAAAAAGCGGCCGTAGAAACCGCGCCGCGAAACCAGCGGCCATGCTGCAGTCGTTGGGAATTCATTCTCGTTGGGGTTGGATGGTTCGGGGGGATGCAGGCCGATGGTGCGATGCGCCGGATCTCGTAATGATGGTGAGATCAAGGTTGCGCACCGGGCGAATCGGGTCTGCTATGTCGGGGTCTCACAGGGCTGCCGGCGAGCATCGGACCAATATTTTATAAAGGACAACCGGCCACTGATGTTTACAGTCAGAGTCCACCGGCTGCAAACGCGGGCGCCGGAAACGGCGGGCGGGTTTAGGGTTGCTTCCCCGCAGCCTGCCACCGATACCTGCCCCGCTTCCGGAAGTATGCGGACTCCGGTGCGCAAAACCCTCAGCTGCCGCTTTCAATCATGATCAGCATCAAACTCTTACGCGAAAATCCCGAAGTCGTTCGCCAGGCCATCGTCGCCAAAGGCAGTGACTGCGATCTCGAGGCCGTGCTCGCGGCTGACCGTGCTTGGCGGGACGAAGTGGTGCGGGTGGACGCCCTGCGCGCAAAGCAGAAGTCGGCCAACACGGAAATGGCGGCATTGAAGAAAGGCTCGCCGGAGTTTCTGGAAAAAGTCGGGCAGCTCAAAGGCCTGGCGGCGGAAGTGAAGTCGGGCGAAGTCCGGCTGAAGGAGCTGGAGGCGAAAGCCCGGGAGCTCCTGCTCACGGTGCCAAACCTGCCCCACGCGGATGTGCCGGTGGCGCCGGATCCCACCGGCAACCAAACCATTGCGACCTGGGGGGAGAGCCTGCCGGCGGAAGGCCATCACCGCCCCCACTGGGATCTGCCCTGCTTTGGGCGGATGGTGGATTTCGCCCGCGGAGTGAAAGTGACGGGAGCGGGGTTTCCGTTTTTTGTCGGCGAAGGGGCGCGCTTGGCGCGGGCCTTGGTGCAGTTCTTCCTCGAGGAGGGGCGGGCGGCCGGCTACGAGGAAGTGGCGGTGCCGTTGTTTGTGAATGCCGAGAGCGCCCTCGCCACCGGCCAGCTTCCGGACAAGGAAGGGCAAATGTATCAGACCGTCGAGGACAGCCTCTATGCGATCCCGACGTCCGAGGTGCCGTTGACCAATTTCCACCGCGACGAAATCCTGGAGGAAGCGCAGTTGCCGGTGCGGCGGTGCGCTTATTCGCCGTGTTTTCGGCGCGAGGCGGGCAGCTACGGCAAGGACGTGCGGGGGTTGAACCGGGTCCACCAGTTTGACAAGGTGGAGTTGGTCAAGTGGGTTCACCCGGACAACAGCTACGAGGAGCTGGAGTCGCTGCGGGCGGATGCCGAGCGGTTGCTGAAGAAGCTTGAGCTGCCGTATCGGGTGCTCCTGATGTGCAGCGGTGATCTCGGATTCACCCAGGCGAAGAAATACGACCTCGAGATCTGGGCGCGCGGCCAGCAGCGTTGGCTGGAAGTGTCCAGCTGCAGCAACTTCGAGGCCTTCCAGGCGCGGAGGGCGGGCATTCGTTTTCGCGCCCGCGATGGAGGCCGTATCGATCATGTTCATACATTGAACGGCTCGGGACTGGCGATCCCGCGGGTCTTTGTCGGGATTCTGGAAAACCACCTTCAGCCGGACGGGCGGATCCGCGTGCCGGAGGCGCTGCGACCATGGCTGGACAGCGAAACGCTCGGCGGCTGAAGGAGGAGGCCAAAATGCCGGTGACGGACTGGCCGGCGAAAGCGGCGTTGCTGGCGCACCGCTGGCCGGCGCGGCGCCTTCGACCCGAGGTGATGGCGGCGGCGGCGCAACTGCCGGACGGTGCGGTCGGCCTGGCCTGTTCCGGCGGGGCTGACTCGGTGGCGCTCGTTCTGTTGGTCTGGGCGCATTTTCCAACCCTGCGCCCGCGGTCGCGTGTGCTCTGCTTCGACCATGGGCTTCGGCCCGGCGAGGCGGAGCGGGAGCGTGCCTTGGTGGCCGACTTGGCGGACGGACTGGGGCTGGAATGGGTGGCGGAACGGGCCGGGGGAGGAGGGGCGGCGGAAGAATGGCCCGGGGAAGAGCGGTTGCGCAGGGAACGGCTGCGGTTTTTCCGTCGCTCTCTGGGCGCGGGAGCGGCCCTTTTTTTGGGTCACCAGCGCGATGATGTGGTGGAAACCTTTTTAATGCGGGCGGCCCGGGGCAGCGACGCCGGCGGCCTGGCGGCTCCCCGGCCGGTCAACCGGGGACCGGAGGGACTACTATTGCTGCGGCCGCTTTTGGACCTGGGCCGGACGGAAATCCGTGAGGCCCTGGCGGAAGCCGCGATTCCTTGGCGGGACGATTCGAGCAACGCCTCCTCCCACTGGCTCCGCAACCGGATTCGCTCCGGGGTGGCGCCGGCCTGGGAGGCGGCCTGCGGAGAAGGCCTCGGCCAGGGGGTGGCCCTGACCCGCGAGCTGCTGGAGGAAACCGAAGCCGCGATGGAGGTTTGGCTGGAGCGCGAGTTTCCCGGGGTTGAAACGAAGGATAACCTGCTTCTGGCGGGGTTGCGGCGGATCCCGGCCGGCCTGCGGCGGCGGGTCTTGCTGCGCTGGCTGGGTGGCCGTTGCGGGGGAAAACCGCTCAGCCGGACCGCCTTCGACCGTCTGCTCCACGAGTGCGCGGGGAGCGGAAACTTCCGGATGAGCGCGGGGCGAAACCGCTTTGTGGTGGGGGACGGACTCGTTTTGCGCTGGGATCAGGTGGGCCGGGAGGTGGCCTGGCCGGAATTGCCGCTGCGGCCTGGCTTGCGTTGGTTTCTCCCTGATGGCGCCGGCCTCGCGTGCGAGCGGGTGAAGCTGGCCCCGGAGGAGCGGCGGATCATCCTCGACGGGCGGGTGGATCCCCGCCGGGAGGCCTACTTGGCTTGGTCGGAGGAGCAGGCGGCGGAATTGTGGGCCGGCCCTTGGCGGCCCGGCGCGCGCTACCGTCCCTTGGGGGCGCCGGGCGGGCGCAAGCTGCAGGACTGGTTCACGGACCGAAAAGTCGCGCCCCGGCGCCGCCGCACCCTGCCGGTGGTTCATGACGGGACGGGGGAAGTCCTCTGGGTTCCCGGATTTGCCCCGGCGGAGACTTTCCGGCTTTCCTCCGGAACCACGCCTGCCTTGAAATTGACTTATTACTCTTCCGGGGGCATCTCTTCCTGACGTTTCCGCCTTTCAGCTCGCCTTTTCATGTCTGCATCCAAACCGCCCAATCCCCGCACGCCGCCCAAGCCGCCCCAGCCGGAGAAATTTCAGCCCAAGGTGCTGATCATCTGGCTTGCGATCGTGGCGGCTATTCTGGGGCTGTTCTTTTTCGCCCCCGGCAGTGGCGGGCAGGTGATCACGCTCAAGATTCCCGAAGTCATGGAGGCCGCTGCGGCGGGCGAGATCAGGGAGGGCGTGATCAAATCCGAGCCTTCGGGCGGCAAGGACTGGTCGGTCATCACCGGCAAGATCCGCAAC
>REEB01000240.1 GCA_007695295.1 Puniceicoccaceae bacterium | reverse complement strand
TAACCGATGCCCCAAGCACAAGCCGGAGTGCTCCGTTCCAGGGTGCGGAGCCCATCCCTTCGTCCAGATCCTGCACGGGTTCCGCCTCAAGCCAGAGCGGTTGAATTCGTTCAATTCACAGATTCTCTTCCAGCGGGAGGGGACCGACTGATTCCGGACGTGGCGCAATTCCACCCCGGGGTTAGCACGTGGGACCTGCACACTCCCGCGGCCGTGCGGATTGGGATGCGCCTTCGCTGACTATGCAAATGGGGTCAGTCCCCAATTCTTGACATTTCCGGCATTCCCGACGCCGAAGCCGAAGCCACCCTCCGGCTCAGCCGTCCTTCCGGGCATGTGTCCGTCCGGCGTTCATCCACGTAAAGCGGCCGGCCCGGCGCTACGGCGGGGGGATCGAGACGACACCGACCGGATGGCCCGGTGCGGGTGGGGGCGGCTTGGCCGAAGCGGACTCAGCCGCGCGCCGATTGGCGCTTCACCGCTGAACCATCCGGCACCCCAACGGCGGAGCGGACTTGCAGGCTCACCCGAGCCCGTCCCCCAGGCCCCCTGCCCCGCGCGCGGGGTAAAAGCGAAAAAGGTCAAGAATTGGGGACTGACCCCACTTTGCCAACGCTCTGATTGAAACGGTACGGTTTTCAGGGGTAAGCCTGACGCCGTCTCAGGCAGCCGGCCAAGAGAATGACCAGCCCGCCCAGCAGCAGGGCGTAGCTCGATGGCTCGGGCACCACCGTGAGGTTGCCTGGCTTGCCAGAGAAGATGTTGGCCCCGAGGACGGCGTTCGCCTCCATTGCTGTGTAGGTGCCCGGAGGAAGTGAGAAGGTGTCGTTCACGTCACCTCCCCTGGCAATGGTTACATCCCGAAGGGTAAGGTGGTTGGGCAAGCCAATGGGGGATGAGGGAACGGGACCGTCCACAGTATCCATAAAGTAGTCGTCCCTGACAAAAAGAGAGGCATCCTTGTAGCAGGAATCGGATTGGCCACCGAACCCGACAGCAGACATTCTCTGCACGTTACGGCCAGTGACAAAATCGAGTGTTCCGCTGAAGGTGGAGCTGTTGGGGAGCCAGAAAACACACACGAAACAAAGGTCCATGTCGATGGTGAGGTTTCCCGATCCCAAAAACATCGCTTCAACACTAAATACTAGACCACTCTTGAGGTCGATCCTCGAATCAGAAACTACGTTGAGCGGGCCACCCCTAAGGCGCGACACAATTGGATCTGATTTGCCAATCCGAAGTGTTCCGCCATCCAAGTTGATGTTGGCAGTGAACAGAATATCGTGTCTGTGATCAGGGCCCACATGTAGCAAGCCTTGCACCGTGAGCGATTCGCCTTGGAAGGTGGTGTGATTGAACAGCACGCGGAGCTCCATCCCGCTGGGGACAAGATAATGGTTGCCGGAAGTCAGGGTTGCGGGCGGATCGCCCCAGACCGCGCCGTTCCAGCCTTGCGCGATGTCGTTGTTGGGCTGGTTCACGGTCTGCTCGATGAACGCAGCGCCGGCGGAAGGCGAAAAGCCGGCGAGGAATCCGGCGGCCACGGAGAGGGCTGCGATGCGTGTTTTCATGACGGGAGGAACGAGGGGGTGAAGACGGGGATGGAAGGGGCATGGACACGCCTCGTGGTATCGGAGGGGAGGGGGATGGGTTGCATGTCACAGGGGGGGCGGGGATGAAATCAAAAATTTGTGCATAGATGTCAATTCCAACTTCTGAGAAAAGACGCCACCGGTTTCCTCCCCGGCCCCTCCACCGGGTCAAGTGGCCTGCCGTTTCCGAGGCCGGGAGGCGGGGCGCCGCCTCAACCCGGCAACGGCATCGAAATCTGAGGGGCCGACAGCGAGGTCAGGCCGAAACTCGTAACCAGGGCGAGCGGCTTAGCCGAAGTGCACTCAGCCGCGCACCGCTTGGCGGTTCACCGCTGAACCGTCCGGCACCCCAACCGCGGAGCGGACTTGCAGGCTAACCCGAGCCCGTCCCCAGGTGAGCCCCCGCCCCGCCTCATGGTTCGTCGCCGCGACCCGGGCGGCACACTTGACCCCCGGGGATTTTTCGGATTGGAACAGCCCATGTTGTTGGTCATCGACAACTTCGACTCCTTCACCTATAATCTGGTCCAGTACTTCGGCCAGCTTGGGGTGGAGCAGCGCATTTTTCGAAACGACGAGCTGACCGTCGAGGAGGCCATTGCGCTCAAACCGGAGCGAGTGCTGTTCTCTCCCGGCCCCTGCTCGCCCAAGGAAGCCGGCCGCAGCCTGGAGCTGCTCGCCGCCTTTGCCGGCCGCACCCCCGTGCTCGGGGTATGCCTCGGCCACCAGTGCATCGGCCAGCACTTCGGCGGAGCCATCATCCGCGCCCCCCGCCTCATGCATGGCAAAACCTCTCCCGTCCACCATGGCGGCAAGGGGCTGTTTGCCGGGGTGGCCTCCCCCTTTCCCGCCACCCGGTACCACTCGCTCATCGTTGAGCGGGAGACGATCCCGGAATGCCTCGAAATCACCGCCGAGACCGAGGAGGGCGAAATCATGGCGGTCCAGCACCGGTCGCTGCCGGTCTGGGGCGTGCAGTTTCACCCCGAGTCCATCGCCACCATCGGCGGCATGAGGCTGCTCGAAAACTTCCTCACCCTTTGATCCATGCGCTGCCCCAAGTGCACCTCCACTGATGACAAAGTAATCGACTCCCGGATCAGCCGCGAGGGCACCACCATCCGCCGTCGCCGCGAATGCCTCGGCTGTGGTCACCGCTTCTCCACCAGTGAATCGATCCTCCGCGAGGGCTTGATGGTCATCAAGCGGGACGGCCGCCGCGAGGAGTTCGACCGAGCCAAGATCATCGGCGGTCTCCGCAAGGCCTGCGAAAAACGCCCCATCGACTTGGAGCAGCTCAACATGCTGGTCGAGGAGGTCATCGACACCCTCGAATCCGAGTATGACTACGAAATCCCCAGCGCCGCCATCGGCGAGCACCTCATGCAGCGTCTCAAACGGATTGACCCGATCGCCTACCTGCGTTTCGCCAGTGTGTACCGAGACTTTCGCGACCTCTCGGAATTCATGAACGAAATCTCCCGCCTCGACGCCTGATCATGCCGATTTCCAGCCTCGCCCGGCTCCATTTGCTCAACGCCCTTTTTGGCCACCTCACCGGCGACGACCTCTTCCTCGCCCGTCAGATCGAGGATGCGGTCGAGGCCGCCCTCCCTCCCGAACCCGGCCTCGAGCAATGGATGACCGCCGTGGTCGAACTGGCCGGGCGTTTGCCAGTCCCCGCGACCGATGCCGGCTTCTCCTGGCTGCAGGTCGATCCCGAAATGACCGCTCTCGGCACCCTCGGACTGCGGCGGCCGTTTCTCACCACTCTCGGCCGGCTCGCGGGCCGGCGCCGCGGCACGCTCCTCGTCACCGGCCTGCACCAGCACTTTTCCCCCGGCCGCGGAAGGTCCGGAAAACGCCGGCAAAATCCGGCTGAAGATGCGGCCGGCTACCTGCGGGGCCTCGCCGCCGCGCGCTGTCCGGCGGGACTTGCCCTCACCCTCCTGATCACCTGAATTCCAACCGCCATGGCCGAGAAAACCCTTTTCTCAAAAATCATCGACCGCGAAATCCCCGCCCGCATCGAGCATGAGGATGACCGCTGCATCGCGATCCATGACATCGACCCGAAAGCGCCCGTCCACCTCCTGGTGATCCCGAAGAAACCCCTGGCGCGTATTGGCGAGGCGACTCCCGAAGACGGCGCCCTCCTCGGCCACCTGCTCCTCACCGCCGGCGAACTCGCCCGCAAGCTCAAGCTGGAGCGCGGCTTCCGGCTCGTCATCAATCATGGCCGCGAAGGCGGGGAATCCGTCCCCCACCTCCATGTTCATCTGCTGGCGGGCCGCCAGCTCGGCTGGCCCCCGGGCTGAGCGGACACCTCAGCCGCCGCCCGCTTGCTCCCGCAGCGCGGCTGTCGCCTCGGGAGAACGAGGGGAAGCGGCCACCGGCTGGGCATCGGGGCGAACGATGCGCACCCCATCCGGGGCGTTGAGCGTGGCGACGATGGCCTCATCCTGGCGCCGCCATGAAACCTCCAGCCAACCCAAGGGATGGGCGATCCGCCCGGACGCCTGCCGGATGCCCGCCACCACCGGCTGAAAGATCCATGCCTCCAGCGATCCCGGCACCGCCGGGCGCAGCCCGAGCACGTAGCGGGCGGCATAGACCGCCGCTCCTCCGCTCCAACTGTGGCAACGGCTCCCGGTGCCGGCCGCCCGCTGGTAAAAACACTCGGCCAGCGTATCGTCGCCCCACGAACGGAGATATCCATAGTGCTCGCGGATCAGGAACTCCGCCAGATCGGGCCGATCCAGCTCCGCCAGTGCCGGCAGCAGGAAATACAGGAAATAGAGTTCGGCATGCGATCCGCCCCGGCCGTTCTCCAGGCCGTTCCGCAAGTTGTCCCGGAGTGCGGGCTCGATCGTGGCCAGCACCTGCCGGCGTTGCTCCACGCTCCCGGCCCCGACCGCCAGCGCGAGGATGTTGGCATGAAGCGCGGGTCCGTCCGCCCCCAGCGCGGCCCGGAAACGCCGCCGACCGTCATCCCACAGCTCGGTGAAAAGCGCCGCTTCCACGGCTTCACTATCCTCGATCATGCGGGCGGCCCAGCCGGTTTTGCCGAGGACTTCGGCCAACTCCGCGCTTGCCCGGGCCGCCAACAAACGCAGGAAATTCAGGACCCCATTGGCCTCTCCTTCGCGATCCGAACGGGCACACCCCCAGTCGATGAAGAGGCGTTTGCCATCCGCATTCCAAAGCCCGGAGTGATGCCGGTCCCAGGTGGGACTCGCCCAGATGCGCTCCACCGCCGGCCACATTTCCTCGACCAAGCCCCGGTCTCCGGTCTGCGCCCAGAAATCGCGCAGCCACTGTATCCAAAGAAGGGTGTAATCCTCATGCGGACGACGCAGCCATGAGGGCGTGCAGCAGGGCAACTGCCCGTCCGGCAACTGGCTTTGGGCGAAGCTGCGCAGCACCCGGCGGGGTGTGCGCAGATCCCGGCTGAAGAGCGCCTGCAGGTGGAAGTTTACCAAGGAATCTCCGATGTAGGAGGCCCGTTCCCTCCAGGGCGTATCGGTGTAAGCTTCTTCGGTGCAGCTCTGCAAGGTGCGGATGGCCGTCGGCCAAGCCCACTCCAGCTCGGACAGATCGCAGGCAAAGGCGCTTTCATCCGCTTCCAGGGTCTGGCGCGAACGCACCCAGACACGGTGCAAAACGAGGCGACCGGCGTCGCCGCCATCCGGTGCTCGCAGGGTCACCTGCAGAAATTTTCCACCCCGGGGATGGAAGGTCTCCACCACCTGCCTCCCACCGCGCAGGATGAAGCGGTCGGCGGCATCCGTAAAAGGGTTGGAGCGATACAATCCCGCGGCCCCGTCTTCGCGGATCCAGTCATCGCAGGCCACATCCAGCACCGAACCCGCCGGAGCCTCCACTTCGGCAACCACGTGGCCGAGAAAATCGCCGGAGAAAGAAAGGCACCACGTGGCGGCCCGGCCGGTGAAGGCGGCAATTTCACTCCATCGCTCCATCGCGAGGCCGCGCACGACCTCCGGCACGGGCCGGTCCCAGCCCATCATGCGGGCCGGAGTCAGGGCGGAAGGATCGCCGTCGTGCCGCATCCAGCCGGCCGGTGGCTCGGTGTCGCCGGGCCGGGGAAGCTGGAGGGCGCTCCGCTCCATCGGAGGCGCCACCGCCAGAGGACGGGGCTCCGCGGAATCCTGGCAGGCATGAAGGCCTACCTCCGCGTCCTGCGGAATCCCCAGGCAGTAGGCCCAGAACTCCGCCAACACCTCCACCTCACCCACCAGGAGATTCCATCCCGCCGCCAAGTCCAAGAGAGCAGTCGCGTGATTGCCGAGGTCGGAGCGTTTGTCCACCGCGACGGGCCTGCCGTTCAGCAGGAGGTCACTCCAGAAGCAGCTGATCTTCACCGTCTGCTCTCGCGGCGAGCGGATCCAGGTGGCAAAGGCCGTCCAAGGCGCGCGGCGAGGCTGCCCGATCTGCCGCAAGGCAAGGGCATTATGGGACATGAAGCCATGGCGGCGCTCCCCATCGCTGAGCAGGCCGGCCAACTCAATCCGTCGGGGCTGGATTTCCGCGAATGGCGCCGGGGCTCCGGAGTAGGGCTGCAAAGGTCCCCAGGGCGCATCCGCCCCGTGGCACACTGCCGGCGCCACCGGTTCACCCGCTTCGAGAAGCCGGGTGTCGCAGATTTCCACCGGACTCTGGGCAAAACTGAAGAGCGGCGCATCCCACCGCCAGGCGCCCGGCCGCCGGGCCGTCCATTCACCCGGCGTGGCAAAGCTGACCGCACCACAACCGCCCGCAGCCCAAAATCCGGGCCGCCCGTCCGGCATGCTTTGGTAGGAGGCCGCCCCGAAAAAATTCACCACCACCTGGATGCGGTTCTCCCCGGCGACCAGCAATGGCGCCAACTCATGGGTGTCGTATTCGGGATGAGAAGTGACGAAACGGCCCGGCCCACTGGCCACAAAACGGCCATTCACCTGCAGCCGGTAACGGGTGTCCGCAAAAAGATGCAGCAGCGCACCCGCAGGTTGCTCCACGAGGGTGAAACAGCGCTCAAAACAAACAAACTGGTTGCGCTCCGGAGCGTCATCACGAATCCAAACCGCACCGGCGGTTTCAAGCGGGTCAGGGGAAGCCATGGCCCGTGATTCAACCCCGTGTCGCAAAAAGGGGAAGACCCCCTGTCGTGAAGCCGGCGATCCCTTGGCGGTTCGAGCAAACAAACTCCGTCTGCCTCCCGAACCGCCCCCTACCTGCCGGCAAGATCAATCCTTGGATAAATTTTGATCTAATTCGCGGTTTGACCCGCGAGGGAAGGACTAATTTAAAAACCGGCGCTTTCCGGCTCAAAAGAGTTTTTCTTTCCGAGTCGCAAAGCCTCTTCTCCACCGCCGTTTTCCGGCGGTCCATCCGTAACCACCCATCCTTAGATCCTCATGAAAACACGTCTCCTTCACTGCACCGCCGCACTCGCCCTGGCACTCGCCGGCTCCGCCGGCCTCCAAGCCCAGCTCTCCATCAGCAGTCTTGCCCAGACCGGCAACACCTACACCTACTTCGATGACTTCACCGGATTTCTCGGCACCGGCGATCCGGCGAACTGGGTGACCTCGGATGTCGGGTCGGATGCCTCGGCTTGGCAAGGCACCAACACCGGAACCTCCACCACCGGTGGGAAATACTCCTATGGCAACTCTGGGGCGGGTGCCAGCTTCGATGGCTCTCTGGGCTTCCTGCCGACACTAAACCGTGCGCTGTATGCCGATATCGCCTTTGTCAACGATACCGGAAGCACGATCGAGGCGCTCACGATTGCCTACACGGCCGAACAATGGCGGAGCGCCTCCAATGGCAGAACGAATGGATGGACGGTTTCCTATTCTGTCGGCGCTGATCCATTCGTAAATCTCAATGACCTCGCCTTTGCCGCTTCCAACACGAATCCGACCGGAGGAAGCCCATCATCCGGCCCTTGGATGGCCGTCCCGCTCAGCCAGTCCCTCTCGGGTCTTTCCATCGCCTCTGGTGAAACCATTACAGTCCGCTTCTTCGGAGACAATGGTCCCACCGGCTCCGGATCCCGCCAAGGCGTCGCCATCGACGACTTTTCCTTCTCCGCGACCATCAGCCCCGCTTCTTCCGACCCCGGCATCTCCGCCGTTCCCGAGCCCTCAACCTACGGGCTGATCGGGATCGGCCTGCTGGCGGCGCTGGCGGGCCGGCGCGCCTACCGCCGCTGAGGATCAGGACGATCCACCTCCACGGCACTCTGCCCCCGGCCTCAGCCGGGGGTTTTTCATGCCCCCCTCACCCACTTCTGTTGCAAGTATTATTCATTAGATAGCGGATCTGTGTTGGTCATCTGAGTCCTCGATCCTGCATTAACCCCTGATTCTAGTCGAATTTTGGCCACTCAAGCAGTTTGGAAAGCCGAGGCAAAAATTTCTTGTTGTAAACTACTTGCGTTAAGAAAACAAAGACCACCATCCTTGCGAAGTGGAGTCACCCGGGTGGATAACCTGTCCCCCTTCCGGACGTCTCTGCAGAACCATCCAACAACCTCGTATTCAACAACCAGCCATGATTCACACGTCATCCATTAAGCGACTGGGCCGCCTGGCGACCGCGCTCGCTTCCCTGCTCATTGCGGGCCACGGCCTTCACGGCCAGATGGCCAGCTATTACATCGGGGTCGACGGCCTCGAGACGATCGCCGCCGGCGCCTATGCCGGACTGCCGAACCCCAACTTCGGCCGCCTCACCTTCCTCTACGCCCACACCTACGCCGACAATCCGGCCAACAACCACTACCATAGCAAAGGGCGTTTCGCCTTCACCGGCCCCAATCTCGGGGCGCAAACGGAGGTCGAGGTGGCCGCCAGCAACTTCCTGCCCGAGGGCAATCGCCCGCCTCTGCTGCTGTCGCCCGGCACCGGCATCTACGCCGGCAAACTGGCCAGCAACCCTTACACTGACCCGGCAGACACCAATTACTCCTTCAGCTTCCTGGAGATCCGGGACACCGGCACCCTCGCGGGAGCAGCCGGCGAAAGCCCGGAATCGATTCTCTTCAACTCCAGCGGCGGCCGCTGGACGGGCTCGCTGGCCGATGCCGACGTACACCTCGAGCTGGTTTTTCTGAGCCCGGGCCTGAACATCGGCAGCAATCTGGGCATCAATGCCGGCCTGAAAGTTCCCGGCGACGACCTCCACCTGGGCGACAACTTCCACTTCACGCCTGTTTTCTGGACGGAGGCGGATGCCCCGGCCGGCACTTACATCGCCCAATTCAAGCTGGTCGATGAGAGCGGCCTCTGGATGGATTCGGGAGAGTTCGAATTCCGCTTCGAAGTCATCCCCGAACCCTCCACCGTCGCCCTGCTGCTGGGCGGTCTGGTGCTGGGCCTGACCTTGGTGTTGCGCCGCAGCCGCTGAGCGTCTTGTTCCCAAACTTCGTTTCGTCTTAAACCAAGGGCCGCCCGATCCGGGGCGGCCCTTTTTCCTGTCGGAGCACCACTCCCCTCCGCCTTCTCGATCCGCTCTTCACGGCCATTGTCCTGGAGGCGCGGATCATATGCCGGCAAATCCAGAGCGGCCACGATGCATCCGCGGGAGAAAGAAGGACAGGGCTGAGGCCGTGGCGGAGGGAAGACCCTCCATCGGCGGAAGGGGCGGCACCCCTGCGAGTATACACATCTTGAGCAAGGTGTTGCACCTGGCCCAAAGGGCCAAAAATCCATAGCCCGGTCCGAAGGGCCGGGTTTGCAGCCAAGGAACATGCGGGCTGAAAGGATTCCCAGCCCTTCGGACTGGGCTGTGGCATCAATGCGCCTTTGGCGCTCACGAAATTGTGTACACCCGGCAGGTCACAATCCTGAAGGCGGGATTTTGGCCACCCTTTCGGGAAAGACAATCCGCGGATGCATCGCCCACATGGAGATCACGCTTGCCGCGCCACTTCGAGCCTGGCTTTCATAGACCGTACCACCCCCTGCCTTCCGGACCCCAACCGGGATCTGCCGCCCACCCCATCCGCACTCACCATGACCGACTCCAGAGCCGTCTACTTCGAGCGCCGGGACTGCGCCGGGGTCTTCCGGCGCAGCGCGGTCGTCCTGCTTGATGCCCTGGTGCTGCTCGGCCTGCATGAGTTGATCTGGTGGCTGGCACACCACCCCGCCACCGAAGCCTGGCTTGGCTACCGCGGCGGTTATACGGTTTTCCTCCTCACCACCGGCCTTTACTTGGTCGAAGTGAAGCGCCGCTTCGGCACCCTCGGCAATCTGCTCACCGACACCCGCGTGATCAGCCTCAGCGGGGGCCGGCCCTCCCTCTTCCAACAGCTCATCCGCACCGCGTTCTGGACCCTCGGGCCGGTGCTGATCGCCATCGACCTGCTTTGGATCACCGGCGACGACGCCCGCCAAGCCCTGCGCGACAAATGCGCCGGCACTTATGTCGTCCGCCGCGGTGCTCCCGTTGCCGGCACGGGCACGCTCTCCCCCTTGGTCTGCCATGCCTTCGGGCTGACCTGGTGCTTCCAGGCCGTCCTCCCCCCCACCCCCCCCCCCCGGGGCCCCCCCGCCC
>REEB01000237.1 GCA_007695295.1 Puniceicoccaceae bacterium | reverse complement strand
GTGACGCGGCCGGCGCGGGGCGGAGGGGATATCGGAAGACGGAGAGGCGGGTTGTGACCTAAGCAGGTCGGTTGTCATGGATGGATGGCAATTGCGGTTCGGCGAATCAGGACATGGCAGGTGTCCTAAACATCGGAGCAACCCTGATCAGACTTAGGTTTTTTTACCTAACTCTGAAAAACCAGCGCCCGGGAGACCGGGCCAGGCGTTGACCCGGGCTTTGGCGGGTTCAGACTGGCCGGCATGAGCAGCGGACCAGGCCAACGGGCGAAGGGAGATTGGTTTCCCCTGGTGATCCTGACCGGGGCGGGTATTTCGAAGGAGTCGGGCTTGGATACCTTTCGCGATCCGGACGGCATCTGGAAGCGGCATCGCCTGGAGGATGTCGCGACCCCGGAAGGGTTTGCGCGGAATCCCGGGCTCGTGCAGGCCTTTTACAATGCCCGCCGCAGGAGCCTGCTCGACCGGGCCATCGCCCCCAACGCCGCCCATCGGGCGATCGCGGAACTGCAGGCGGCGCGGCCGGGCGACGTCACGCTGGTGACGCAGAACGTCGATGACCTGCATGAGCGGGCCGGCAGTGGGGAGGTGTGGCACATGCATGGCGAGCTGCTGCGGGCACAGTGCCAGGCCTGCGGTCATTCGTGGGAGTGCCGGGAGGACTTGGGCGAGGAAACCGTCTGTCCGGAGTGCGGTGCCCGGGGCCGGGCGCGGCCGGATGTGGTCTGGTTTGGAGAGATTCCGCGGATGCTGGATGACATCTATGGGGCGGTGGAGCGTTGCCGGGGGTTCGCCGCCATCGGAACTTCGGGGCAGGTCTATCCTGCAGCCGGCCTGGTGGTGGAAGCGGTGCGTGCAGGAGCGCACACCGTGGAATTGAACTTGGAGCCGACGGACGGGCTGGGTTTGTTCGGGGAAGGCATTTACGGGCCGGCCAGTGAAGTGGTGCCGTCCTGGGTGGCGCAGTTTCTGGAGGGATGAGAGGAGCGCAGGGCGGGCGGAACCCGTCGGGGCGGAAGGGATGCAAGCGATCCGGGGGGAGAGATTTCCAAATAAGGGTTTGATCGGGCGCGGCGCTGGTCTAGGCTGATCCTTGGCCAGGTCCTATGCAATGAGGGACGGGTGAACTCCGCCAGGACCGGAAGGTAGCAACGGCAACCACGCTCCCCATGTGCCGTAGGTCGCCTGGCCACTTCTCTTTTATAATGGAAACAGGATACCAGGTCATTGCGCGGAAATGGCGTCCGCAGCGTTTCGAGGATGTGGTCGGCCAAGACCACGTGGTGCGGACCCTCCGCAATGCCATCACCCGCGGCCGCATCGCTCATGCCTATCTCCTGGTCGGGCCGCGCGGTACGGGCAAAACGACGACGGCCCGGATCTTTGCCAAGGCCCTCAACTGCATGAACGGGCCCACCCCGGAGCCCTGCGGCCAGTGCGAGGGCTGCCGGTCCATCGCCGCCGGCAACAGCATGGATGTGATCGAAATCGACGGCGCCTCCAACAACTCGGTGGACCAGATCCGGGATCTGCGCGACGACGTGCGCTACGCCCCCAGCCAAGGGAAGTTCAAAGTCTACATCATCGACGAAGTGCACATGTTGAGCACGGCGGCCTTCAATGCCCTTCTCAAGACGCTGGAGGAGCCTCCCTCGCACGTGAAATTCATCTTCGCGACCACGGAAGCGCAGAAGCTTTTGCCGACGATTATTTCCCGCTGCCAGCGCTTCGATCTCAAGCCCATCCCGGAGGAGCTGATCGTGAGCCGCCTCCGGCACATCGCCGGTGAGGAAGGAATCGCGGTGGCGGAGGGCGCCTTGCGGGGCATCGCCCGACTGGCCGATGGCGGGATGCGCGATTCCCAGTCCATTTTCGACCAGATGATCGCCTTCTGTGGGGAAACGGTCTCCGAGCAGGACGTGCTCGATGTTTACGGGCTGGCCTCGGAAGAGGATCTCCAGTCCCTGGTGGCGGCGCTGGCGGCGGCGGATTTTCCCAAACTGCTCGACCTCTGTGCGGCCCTGGATGAAAGCGGCCGCGACCTCCACCGCGTGCTGATCGACCTCCAGGCGGAAGTGCGCCGCCGGTTGTTGGCGGCGGTGCGGGCCGGCGAAGGAGCGGAGGGGCTCTCAGCCGCGGCCTGGACGCGGATGGCCGAGGCCCTCCATGCCGGTGAGGCCGGGCTTAAGTTCGGGTTGTCCGAGCGGGCGAATTTCGAGGTTTGCCTCCTGCGCGCGGCCGAAGAGGCGCGCGCCCTGCCGCTGAACAGCGTGCTCCGGAAACTCACCGCCCTGGCGGCAAAGGTTCCTCCAACCGGCGCCGGCGCGGCTGAAGAAAAAAAAAAGCCCTGACCGATCACCCCTCCGCGGCACCCTCAGTCCCGCCTGAACCTCCCGCCGGCACTTCCCCGGAGGAACCTCCGGAACAGGTCGACACCACCGATTACGGGCCGGGGGCCGCCGCTTCTCCGCCGCGGACGGAGGTGCGGGAAACCGCCCCCGCCGAGCCGCTGCCGGCCCTTGAAGCGGTTGTGGCCCGGGTCCCCGGAGAACTCGTCGCCCAACTCGAGGACCTCTTCCGGGCGCGCTTTGTGCGGGTCGAGCGGCCGACTCCCGCCGATCTCGGGCTGGCCCGGACGACCGACCGCGACGACCTTCCGCCGCCCGGGGATGCGGCCTCCGATGAGGACTGAAATCCATCTCGGCACTTGCCAGCCTCGGTCCTTTGGGTTCGCCTGAACGCTTTTGCCGAGGCCAGAGCGCGGCCAACCGCCCATCCCTTTCACTTTACACCACACCCATGATCACGCCTGAAACGTACTCCCACATCGAAGAAATCAAAAAGAGAGCCGGTTACCTCTGGAGGTTTCTTTGACGTCGATAACAAACAGCGCGAAGTCGAAACCCTGGAGATGGAGATGTCCTCTCCCGGCTTCTGGGATCACACGGAGCGAGCCCAGGCCACCGCCACGCGGGTCAACCAACTCAAATCCCAATTGGAAACCATCCGCACGCTGAGCACCCGGGCCGCCGATGCGGAAATCATGGCCCAGCTTCTGGACGAGTCGGGCGCGGAAAGCGACGATCCCGAAGTCAAGGAGCTGGAGAAAAACCTCTCCGAGCTTCGTGAGGCCATTGACGCCTTCGAGCTGCGCAGCCTGCTGACGGGGCCCCACGACGCCAACAACGCCATCATGAGCATCCACGCCGGGGCCGGGGGGACGGAGTCCTGCGACTGGGCGGAGATGCTCTTCCGCATGTACACCCGCTGGGCGGAGCGGCGGGGCTTTGAAATGGAAGTGCAGGACTTGCAGCCCGGGGATGAGGCCGGCTTGTCCCGCGTGACCTTCATCCTCCGCGGAGAAAACGCCTACGGCTATGCCAAGGCCGAGCGCGGCGTGCACCGGCTGGTGCGGATCAGCCCCTTCGATTCCAACAAGCGCCGCCACACCTCCTTCTGTGCGATCGACATCATCGCCGAGATCGACGACGACATCGACGTCGATATCCGTGAGGAAGACCTGCGCGTGGACACCTACCGCTCCAGCGGCAAAGGCGGCCAGCACGTTAATAAAACCGACTCCGCCGTCCGCCTCACCCACTTGCCCAGCGGTCTGGTGGTGGCGTGCCAGCAGGAGCGGTCGCAGACCAAAAACCGCTCCACCGCGATGAAGCTGCTCAAGGCCCGCCTGTATGAGAAAATGCAGGACGAAAAGCGCTCGGAGATGGAGAAATTTTACGGGGAGAAAGGCGAAATTGGCTGGGGCAGCCAGATCCGCAGCTACGTTTTCCAGCCCTACCAGATGGTCAAGGACCTGCGCACGGGGGTGGAAACCGGAAACATCCAAGCCGTGATGGATGGCGACATCGACCGCTTCATCAGCGCCTGGCTCCGCGCGGGCTGTCCCCGATCGCGCAACAAGGACGTCAAAATGGAGGATTGATGAGCGCCGCGCCCGCCGATCTGAACACCTTGCGCGAGGCTCTTGGCCGGCAGGCGCTCTTCGAAGGCAAGACCTGGAGGCTCTCGCCCGCGGCTTGGCCGCTGACCCCCGAGCAGGTCGGGCACATCGAGGCCATCGGCCGGGCCTGCTTCGAGTTCCAGCAGGCCTTGGAGACCCTCTACCAGCGCAGCGCCAGTGATCGCAACCTTCTCCGCAACCGGCCGCTGAAAGCCCCTTGGGTGGCCGACTACCTCGACCGCGGCAAACCGCCGCACCTGCGCGAGCTCGCCCGCGATGCCCGGCTGCGCGGCATCCACGCCCCGGTCCTGCGGCCCGACCTGCTGCTGACCGAAGAGGGCTTCGCCCTCACGGAAATCGACTCCGTGCCCGGCGGCATCGGGCTGACCGGATTCCTCAACCGCCTCTACCGCAGCCCGGCCAATGCCGACATTATCGGCGAGGACGACCTCATGCTGACGCACTTCTACCGCAGCCTGGCGCGCCTCGCCCCGAACCCCGGCAATCCCGTCATCGCGATCGTGGTCAGCGAGGAAGCCTCCACCTATCGACCGGAGATGCAGTGGCTGGCGGACGAACTCCAGCACCAGGGCCGGCGGGTACACTGCCTGGCGCCGGAGCAGATCTTTCCCCTTGGCGGAGCGCTCTTTCTCGATGTTGAAGGCGACCCGGTGAAAATCGACGTCATCTACCGGTTTTTCGAACTCTTCGACCTGCCCAACATCCCCGGCCAGGAGCACATCCTGGAAGCCTGGGAGGCGGGTGAGGTGGTGGTTTCACCCCCGCTCAAAACGTACTCCGAGGAAAAGCTCGGCCTGGCCTTGTTTCACCACCATCGGCTGCGGGACTTCTGGGAGGAAAACCTGTCCCGGGAAGCTCGCCGCACGCTGGCCGGGATTGTGCCGAAATCCTGGATACTGGATCCCACCCCGCTCCCCCCGGGTGCGGTGCTGGACGGACCCCCGGTGGGCGGGCGTCCGCCGGCGGACTGGCTCGAGCTGGCCGAAGCCTCGCAGAAGGAGCGCGACCTCATCCTGAAAATTTCCGGCTTTCATGAAACCGCCTGGGGGGCTCGCAGCGTGCTCCTCGGCAGCGATGTCTCGCGGACGGTCTGGCGCGCAGGCCTCGAAGCCGCCCTTTCCCAGGCCGGGGACCATCCCCACGTGCTGCAGGAGTTCCGCAAGCCGCGGCGGGTCCGCCACCCGCTTTTTGCCGATGACGGGTCGAGTGCTCCGCGGGAAGGCCGGCTGCGGCTTTGCCCGTATTTCTTCGTCGAGGACAACGGCCCCGTCCTCAGCGGCATTCTCGCCACCTTCTGCCCCCCCGACAAAAAGATCATCCACGGAATGCAGGACGCCGCCCTTCTCCCCTGCCGCCGGTCCGGGGACTGACCGGCCGGGCGCCGGCTCCCCGACCTCACGTGTATCCGGAAAAACCAGACATGACGATCCGGGTGGTCACGCCCACCCTGGGCGCCTCGCCCCACTTGGCCGAGACCGTGGCCTCGGTGCGGCCCTTTCGGGAGGATCCCGGCGTCAAGCTTGTGCACCTTCTGGCCTGCCCGGCCGGGCAGGCCGCGGACCTGCGGCGGCGGTTTCCGGATCTCGAAGTGGTGGACGAAGGCGAGCCGGCCGGCCTCTACGCCGCGGTTGAAAAGGGCTTGGCCGCGGGAGACGGCTGCTGGGATTTCTGCACCTACCTGAACGACGACGACGTCCTCCTGCCCGGTTTCGCCGCCCTCCTGGCGGCAGCAGGCACGGCCTCGGCCGAGGCCATCCTCTACGGCGACGTCACCTACCTCGACACGAATGGCGGGCCGGCGGGCCGGATGCCGGTCTGTGCCCGGGAGCAAGACCTCGCCCCCCTTTGGCAGGCCGGGATCACCCCCATGACGCAGCAGGGCACCCTCATCGGCCACGACGCCTGGAAGGCCGCCGGCGGCTTCGATCCCGGATTCCGACTGGCCGGGGATTTTGCCTTTTGGGCGGCGGCTCTGCGGGCGGGAGTGCCCTTCCGGCATTGTCCGGCGCTGGTGGCCGGCTTTCGGCTTCGCCCCGGCCAGCTCTCGGCCGACCGCGCCGCGATGGAGGCGGAGTTTGCCCGGGTGAGAAAAGCGGGGCTCGGGCCACCCGCCGGCCGCCTCCGCCGGGCGCTGGCCATCCTCCGCTTTCGCTGGCGGCACCGGGGCATTTACCTGCGCCGGCTCCTGCGGGGCGGGGCGCTGACCTCCTCCGAGCGGTTCGGCCGGGAGGCGTAACCGGGTCCTCCATGGCCGCGTCAACCCAAGGAAGCGCCCCCTTGATCCGGGGACAACAATGGAACTTTACCACACATGGCTGATGAAGAGGTCGATCTTATGCCCGCGCTGGAGGCGGCCCGGGCAGGAGACCAGGCGGCCTGCAAGGATCTGGTTGGCAACCTCTTTCCGATGGTGGCGGCCATCGTGCATCGCCACCTGCCCCGACGGGACCAGCCCGAGGATCTCATCCAGGAAGTTTTCATCAAAATGTTTCAGCGCCTCGATCAGTACCGGGGTGACAAACCACTGGCCCACTGGGTCAGCCGTATTGCCGTGACCACCTGCATCGATCACCTCCGTGCCCAGCGGCGCCGCCCGGAATGGCGGCGGGCGGATCTCAGCGAAGAGCAGTCCAACCTGCTCGACAATCTGGACGATCCCCGCGGCGGCCCGGACCCGGCCGACGCCCTCACCGCCCGGGAGCTGGTCTACGACCTGCTCGACCGGCTCAAGCCCCAGGATCGGACGGTGCTCGTGCTGCTGGATCTGGAGCAGCGCTCCGTGCGGGAAATCGCCGAGCTGACCGGTTATTCCGAAACCCTCGTCAAAGTGCGCGCCTTCCGGGCACGGCGAAAACTCCGCAGCCTTTTTCTCGAACTCGAACCCTTGGCCGATGAAACCTGATCGCATAGAATCCCTTTGGAACCGCCTGACCGCCCTGGCCCGTGAGGCTCCGGCCCAACCCGCACGAACCTCCGCGCCACCCGGCTTTGCCGAAAGGGTGCTGCGGCTGGCCGCCGAGCGGTCCGAGTCGACCCTCGACCTCTGGTTCCGGCTTTCACTTCGCGGGCTGGGACTGGCGGGAGTCGCGGCTGCGGCGGCGCTGACCCTTGCGGTGCTCCTGCCGGGTCCGGCCGAGCCGGCCCACGACTTGCATTGGCTCGACCCGGTTGAGGAGGTCTTCGCTTCGCTATGAACGCCTCCCGGACTCCACTTGTGATCCTGCTCTTGGCGGGCATCTTTCTCTTCGGCGGTATCAGCGGCTGGCTGGCGGGGCGTTCGATCCAGTTGCCCGCTCCCGAGCCCGAGCCGCCGACCGATCGGCGCGGTCCCGGCATGACCGAGCGCCACGTGCTCCGGCTGGTCGGCAGCCTGGAGTTGACGGACGATCAGCGGGCCGTGATCGGTCCAAAGCTCCGCTCCCACTTTGAGGAAATCCGCCAGGTCCGGCGCGAAAGCCTGCAAGAAGTTCGGGCCATCATGGATCGGCTCGGCGAAGCCATTCGCGACGAACTCAACGAAGCGCAGCAGGCCAAATTCGATGCCTACCAAGAGCGCGTGCGCCAGCGGATCGAAGAGGCCGACGCGGGTCCCTTCAGCGGGCATCGCCCGCCTGATCTGCGGCCCCGGTTGCGGCCCGAAGACCGCCGACCGCCGCCGCTCCCGCCAGAGGAAGAGTGATGCCCGGCTGAGCGGAGCGCGGCCGGACAAGCCACGCCGCCGTCCGGACGTGCTTGCGGGTGATGGCCGCGGCTGTTTCGCTGGTGTCATGAACCCCCGCTGCTTTCGCCCCGCACCCTACCTGCTGGGGGCCGGTTTGGCCGCCTTTGCCGCCGCCGACACCGCCTCCGCCAATCCGGCCGGCTGGTTTCCCTTCCAGCCCGCCAATGATCCGGCCCCCGGGGTCATCGGCATGGCGGACTGGCTGGAGCGACCGGCCGGCGCCCGCGGTCCCGTGCGGATGGAAGGCTCCGGGTTTGTGCTCGGCGACGGCACGCCGATCAAGTTTTGGGGCGTCAACCTAGGCAGCCGGGATTGTCTGCCGGAAGCGGCGGACGGGGTGCGCTGGGCCGAACGGGCGGCCAAGTACGGCATCAATTGCGTCCGCCTGCACAAGTTTTACCCCTACCTCTCGGCCAGCGAGTCCTCGGTGCGCTTGGATGAGGCGATGGCGGAGCGGCTCGACCGGTTCACCGCGGAGTTGGCGGCCCGGGGCATCTTCTACGGGCTTTCCTGGCTCTTCGAGCACCGGATCCGGCCGGAGGACCGCGCCCACCTCGAGGCCTACGACGAGATCATGGCCGCCGGGGGCGACACCCACCGGGTTTTCGTCTTCATCGCGGAGGACGTGCAGGACCTGCGGATGGAGATGCTGCGCCAACTGCTGACGCGCCGAAATGTGCACACCGGCAAGACCTACGCCGAGGATCCGGCCCTCGCCTTTGTCGAATTTCAGAACGAGGACTCGATCTTCTTCTACACCTTCCGGGGCTTTGACGATTTGCCGGAGGACTCCCACTACCGGCGGCGTTTCGAGGAGCGGTTTGCGGCGTATTTGAAGGATAAATACGGAGACCATGACGGCCTCGTCCGGGCCTGGGGGGAGCAGGCGATGCACGCCTTCGGCGAAGACGGTCGGCTGGAGGAGGGCCGCATCCGCATCCAGCCCAATCCATGGTACTTCAGCCCGGAGGGAATGCAGCAGGCGCGGGCCGCGGGCACCCAGCGGCGGCTGCTGGATACGGCGGCTTTTCTTTATGAAGTGCAGCGGGATTTCTACCGGCGGATGGAGGCGGTGGTGCGCGAGGCCGGCTACGAAGGGCCGTTGGTGGCCTCCTGCTGGACGACCCCGGCGGGCGTGCCGAGTTACCTCAATCTCCACACCGACTACGAGATCGGCATCATCGACCGCCACAACTACTTCGGCGGGCTGTCGGGTTGGCGCCCGCGGCCGGACCGGTTTGACGCCCGCAGCCAACTGGCCGCGCCGGGCTCGGGCCTGCTCTCCAGCAGCCTGCTCCAGGTCATCGACCGCCCCTTCGCTTTCTCGGAGTGGAACACCGTTTTTCCCAACGCCTGGGCACCGGAGGCGCTCACCATCGTGGCCGCCTACGGGATGGGGTTGCAGGGCTGGGATGCCTCCTACCACTTCGCCAGCCACATCCAGCCCGAAGGGTTTTCGCGCAAGCTGGACGATCCCCGGCTCTGGAATATCGACGTGCCCAACCAGGTCGGGATTTACCCCGCGATCGCGCGCATGGTGCTGCGCGGCGATGTGGCCGAGGGCGAGGTCATCGGGGTGCGGCGGGTCTCCATCGGTGAACTGCTGGAGGGCGGTCCGGAGTGGATCGGACGTGAGCGGGCGGAGGTCTCGGAGGGCTTGGGGGACTTCAAGGAAATCCGCGGCGTCTCGCCTCCGGAGGCGCTGGCGGCGGGGCGGATGGTGGTCGAGTTTGTCGATCATCCCGCCGAAAGTATCCACCCGGACATAGCACCCTTCGCTGATGGCAGGGTCATCCGGTCCGTCACCGGCGAGCTGGAATGGACGGTGCTGGACGATGAGCGCGGCTGGATCCGGATCGATACCGCCGGCACCCAGGCGGCGGTCGGTTTTCACACTGGAGAGCCGGTCGAGCTGACCGATGCGGTCATCACTCCCGCGGAGCAGTTTGCCGCCATTTACCTAACCAGCCTCGACCGCGAGCGCGGGCTGGAGGCCGCCGATGAAGCCCTCCTGACGGTGATGGCACGGGTGCGCAACACCGGCATGCGCTTCAACGAAGCGGAGGATGAACTGCTCGAGCTGGGCGGGGCGCCGATGCTGCTGGAGCCGGTGCGGGCGGAATTCGCGTGGAAAGGCCGCCGGATCGCGGCGGTGGAGCGGCTCGACCACGACGGCCTGCCCACCGGAGCGTTTCTGGAAGTGGAGGACGGCCGGAGCTTCCGGATCGACGGCGCCCGCGACCGCACGCCGTACTACCGGATCCGCTTCGAGTAAGGCCCTTGGGAAACGTCAGCCGAAGGTCACGACGCGGTTTTCGCGGGCGGAGAGGCGGGCCTGGTCCACCTGAGTTCATCATGGGGACAGCCTCTCCAAGCCTATATTCTAACTCAGAGTCGTAATCGTAATCCTGCTCGTAATCGTAATCCCACTTTTCGTACTTCCGCAGGTCCCGCGGCGTATCCCGATGATTGTTCATCGATGCGGCTGG
>REEB01000204.1 GCA_007695295.1 Puniceicoccaceae bacterium | reverse complement strand
CCGGGCCACACCCCCTTCCTCCGCCACGACGGGGCGGCGGACCTTGCCATACCGGGAGGGCGTGCTCGCCGAGCACGCTGCCCGTCAAACGGCGGTTTCGGCGAAACCGCCCTACCCCGGGGAACCGGGCCACACCCCCTTCCTCCGCCACGACGGGGCGGCGGACCTTGCCATACCGGAAGGGCGTGCTCGCCGAGCGGGCCGTACGTCAAACGGCGGTGGCACCTTGCCGATGCGGGGCGGCCCGACGGATCACTCCGCCCCGTAGGGCAGCGGGAAAGCCCGGCAGAGCGTGAGGACCTCCTCGCGGCTGGCGGCGATGGCTTCTTCGGAGTCGGGGTCGGAGAGCACCCGGTCGATGGCGGCGGCGATCTTGACCATCTCCGCCTCGCCCATCCCGCGGCTGGTCACGGCGGGAGTGCCGAGCCGGATGCCGCTGGCTTGGAAAGGACTGCGGGTCTCGAAAGGGATGGTGTTTTTGTTGCAGGTGATGTGGGCACGATCGAGCGCCTCCTGGGCCTTCTTTCCGGTGAGCTTGGCGTTTTTGTCGCGCAGATCGACAAGGAGGAGATGGTTGTCGGTGCCGCCGCTGACGATCCGGCAGCCGTGGCCGGCGAGGGCTTCGGCGAGGGCGCGGGCGTTGCGGACGACCTGCTCCTGGTAGGAGCGGAAAGCGGGCTTGGCCGCTTCGAGGAAGCAGACCGCCTTGGCGGCGATGACATGCATGAGCGGGCCGCCTTGGGCGCCGGGGAAGACGGAAGAGTCGATCGCCTTGGCGTGGGCTTCGCGGCAGAGGATGAGACCGCCGCGGGGGCCGCGGAGGGTTTTGTGGGTGGTGGTGGTGACGAAATCGGCGTGCGGCAACGGCGAGGGGTGGATGCCGGCGGCGACGAGCCCCGCGATGTGGGCGATGTCGGCGAGCAGAAGAGCGCCGCAGTCGCGGGCGATCCCGCCCATGCGCTCGAAGTCGATCGTGCGCGAGTAGGCCGAGGCCCCGACGGTGATCATCTTCGGATTTTCGCGGGCGGCGACTTCGGCGATCTCATCGTAGTCGATCAGCTCGGCATCCTTGGAGACGCCGTAGTTGACGACCTGATACAATTTCCCACTGAAGTTGGCCGGATTGCCGTGGGTGAGGTGGCCGCCGTGGGAGAGATTCATGGTCAGGATCTTGTCTCCCGGGGCGAGGGTGGCGAAGTAGACGGCGGCATTGGCCTGGCTGCCGGAGTGGGGCTGGACATTGGCGTGGTCGGCCCCGAAGAGGGTTTTGGCGCGCTCGATGGCGAGCCGCTCGACCTCGTCGACATGCTCGCAGCCGCCGTACCAGCGGCGGCCCGGATAGCCTTCGGCGTATTTGTTGGTCAGGGTCGAGCCCTGGGCCTCCATCACGGATGGGAGGGTGAAGTTTTCCGACGCGATCAGCTCAATGTGATTTTGCTGGCGGGTCGTTTCGCGCCCGATGGCGGCGTGGATCTCCGGATCGACATCGGCGAGCGGGAGTGGGTTGATGGATGAGCGGGAAGCTTGGGTCTGGAGCATGAGAGTGGGAAAAAGTCAGGTTTGGGTGGGGGCGAGGCGGTCGCGCAAAAAGCGAACGAGCGAAGGGATCGCCTCGACCATGCTGTCGCGGCAGGCTTCGTAGGCCGCGAGGTGCATGCCGTAGGGGTCGGGGATTTCGGGGTCGTTTTCTTCTCCGAGAAACTGGCGCATGAGAAAAACGCGGTCATCGAGCGGGCCGCACTCCAGCTCGAGCAGGTCGAGGTGGGAGCGGGTCATGACGAAAGTGACCAAGGCGCGATCGAGCATTGCGCGGGTGAAGATACGGCTGCGGTGGCCGTCGAGGTTGAGGCCGACCTTTTCCAAGGCGGCAATGGAGTTGCGGGAGGCGGGCTGGCCTTCGAGAGCGGAGAGGCCGGCGGAGTGGACTTGGAGGGACCGCAGCGGCTCCGGCTCGGCGTCGAGGGCATGGCGCATGAGGCGCGCGGCCATCGGGCTCCGGCAGATGTTGGCGGTGCAAACAAAATAAATCTCCCCTCGGTTCTCGGACATGTGAGTTGGATAAAGGGGACCAGCCTAGCCGGGGCCGGGAGAGGATTCAACCGCCGAGTCGCGAATCTCCTCCGGGCGGGAAAGGAGACCGGTGGCCCGGAGGGCGAGCAGGGTGTGCCAGGCTTTTTCGAGCGCCGGATCGGTGGGATAAGTGACGGGAGGATCCTCGGTCCCGTTGTCTTCGGTGGCGTCGGGATCGGTGAGCGGGGTTTGCGGGTGCAGGCGCAGGGGGGAGCCGGCGGACCAGGAGGCGTAGCCCCGCCGATCGGCCTCGGCGGTGAGCTCGCTTGGGACAAGGTGGGGTTGGAAGCCGCGGCCGTGCAGCGAACGGCCTTCCGCGCCGAGGGCTTCGGCGATGCGCACCTCGTGGCCGGGACGGTCGGGCAGGGGCTGGTAGCGGGCGGTCTCGCCGGCGGTGACCAAGCCGATGCCGAGCACGCGGTGGCGGGCCTGGAGAAGGTCGAGGGCGGCTTCGATGGGTCCGGCGGTGGTTTGATTGACGAGGACAAAAACCGCCTCGGGGTGTCCGTCGGCCGGGATTTCGGGCAGGGGAACGGCGGTGGTGGGCCAATCTCCGCGGATCTCGAGGCGAAGCGGGTCCGCCGGCGGGCTGAAGAGCCGGAGAAAAGCCTCTGCTTCGCCGAGGGTGGCGGTGACAAAACGCAGGTCGAGGACGAGCGTGTTGCCGGAGAGGTGGCGGACGAGCTTGGGCAGATCGCTGGAGAGGTCGGCGAGGCGAATGTAGAGGGCCTTGGTGTCGATGGCGGCGACGCCGAAGCGGTAGCCGGCCGGGACGGCGGGGGCGGGCCGTTGTTCGCGAATGGTTTCGGAAGCGCCGTTAGCCTCCGGCGCGGGGATGACGGAATTGCCTTGAGCGGACTGGAGAAGGCCCAGAGGGGCCAGCAAGACCGCCAGGCACGGCAGCAGTGAGCCAATCAAGCCCTGCGCCCGGCCCCTCATGGTTTGGGCGTCAGGCGTCCCAGCTCCCGGTGTCCAATGTCGCGGCGGCAATACTTTGAGGCGAAGGAAATCCGGTCGGCGAGCCGATAGGCGGCGGCGGCGGCCGCGGGCAGGTCTGCTCCGATCCCGGTGACGCCAAGGACGCGCCCTCCGGCGGTCACGAGGGTGCCGTCGGCGGTGGCGGCGGTGCCGGCATGGTAGATGAAACCGTCGCCTCCCGTGGTCGCGGGCAGGGTGATGGGATCGCCCTTGGGGTAGGCCTCCGGATAACCGTCGGCGGCAAGGACGACGCAGAGCGCGTGTTCGGGACGGACCTTGAGCTCGGCCCGCGCGAGCCTGCCATGGGCGGTGTGGTGGAGGAGTTCGAGCACGTCGCTTTGTATCCGCGGAAGGATGACTTGGGTCTCAGGATCACCGAAGCGGGTGTTGAATTCGAGCACCTTGGGGCCGTCGGTGGTGAGCATGAGGCCGATGAAAAGGACGCCGCGGAAATCGATGCCGGCGGAGGCGATGGCCTCGACGCTGGGGCGGGCGATGGTCTCGATGACGGAATCGAGCATGGGACCTTCGAGGACGGGGGCGGGCGAATAGGCGCCCATGCCGCCGGTGTTGAGGCCGGTGTCGCCCTCCCCGGCGCGCTTGTGGTCCTGGCTGGTGGGGAGGACCTTGAAGTCGCGTCCGGAAACGAGCAGGTGCAGGGAGGCTTCCTCGCCTTCGAGGAATTCCTCCAGCAGGACGGTTTTGCCGCTGGCGCCGAAGGCGGTGCCGGCGAGCATGTCGCGGACCGTGCGGAGGGCCTCGTCGCGATCGGCGCAAATG
The DNA here is from genome assembly GCA_007695295.1 of Puniceicoccaceae bacterium. Classification (GTDB taxonomy): domain Bacteria; phylum Verrucomicrobiota; class Verrucomicrobiia; order Opitutales; family Opitutaceae; genus REEB01. The sequence continues at coordinate 6,402 of REEB01000204.1, read as the reverse complement.
ACGACGCCCTTGCCGGCGGCGAGGCCGTCGGCCTTCACGACCACGGGAAAGGCGGCTTGGTCGAGCCAGCGGGCGGCGGCGGCGGAGTCTTTGACGGTGCGGGCGCCAGCGGTGGGGATGCTGTTTTTGAGGAGCAGATCCTTGGTGAAACTCTTGCTGGCCTCGAGCCGGGCGCCGGCGGCGGTGGGGCCGAAGGCGGCGATGCCGGCATCGGCGAGTCGGTCGACCAAGCCGAGGCTGAGCGGGACCTCCGGACCGACGACGACGAAGTCGACCTGCTCCTGCTCGGCGGCATCGACAAGGCCGTCGACATCATCGACGGCGATGGGCAGGCAGCGGCAGATGGCGGCGATGCCGGCATTGCCGGGGGCGGCGAGGAGGCGGCCGGCGCGGGGGCTGCGGCGGCAGGCCTCGGCGAGGGCGTGCTCGCGGCCGCCGGAGCCGACGATGAGGACATTGAGCGGGTCAGCCTTCATTCAGAGGATCTGGAGGGTTTTGCGGTAGAACTCAATGATTTCATCCGGATCGCCGGAGAAGAGGACGTAGTCGGCCATCCAGGCGGGGGCGCGCTCGAGGTCGATCATGCGCATGAACTGGTCGCGCAAGCCCCCCCAGTAGGTGTCATGGAAAAACACATACGGCACGCGCGGGCGGATGCCGAGCTTGAGATTGCAGAGCTCGATTCCGATTTCCTCGAGGGTGCCGACGCCGCCGAGATTGAAGATGCAGAAATCGGCCACTTCGAACCACTTCTGGCGGTTGTGGCGGCTGGTTTCCTGGAAGGAGTTGAAGAAATCGACGTGGAAGTTGGGGGGCTGGCTCTCGAGTTCGAGGAAGCAGGCGCCGGTGAGGCAGTTGCGCTCGCGGGCGGCGGCGGTGGCCAGGCCCATGACGCCGCCGCCGCCGCCGGTGAGGATGCCGACATTGGCGCCGAAGAAGGCGGTCATCCGGCGGACGAGGTCCTTGACCGCGTCGGCCTGGCCGGCGTCCATGGCATAGCCGGAGCCGTAAAAGGCGAGGATGGTGGAGGCGTGAAAGCGGTTGAGCTCCTCTTCCCGCAGGAAGAAGCCGTGGCTCTTCTTGTAGGTGTGGACGAAGAGGTCCTTGAGCGGTTCGTTGTGCCAGTAGACGCGGATGCCGAGCTGCTCGTAGGTCTCGAGCCGCGAATGGGCGTCGCCGGAGAGGAAAAACGTCTGCATGCGGGCGGCGCGGCGGAAGACAATCCGGCGGAGCTTGAGTTTGCCGAGGCGGCTGAGGATTTCGATGTGCTCGAAGAGATTGGGAAAGAAATCGAGGATGAGGGTGTCGCCGTCGCGGGGGGCGCGGCCGAGGGCCTGGGAGACGGTGGGGTGGGCGGCGAGGGCGCCGGCCTGGCGGTCCGAGAAGTGCTCGCCGAGGTGGTGGCCGGCGGCGATGACGATACTGGGGTTTTCCGCCCGGGCGCTTTGGTCGCGCAGGGAGATGCCCATCTTGGGCTTGATCCGGGCCGCGGCCTGGCGGGGGTTTTTCCCAAGGGCGCGGTAGGCGCGGTTGAGGCGGCCGCGGGCCTGGCGGCGGGCGGTGCGGCGGCGGCCGAAGTCGGGATCGCTGCCCGGCGGCACGCGGAAGACCTCGATCGAGACGACCGGGTTGACGACGACCTCATCGCTGGTGTTGTAGATCTCCAGCATCACATTGGTGCCGAAGGTCTTGATCGGATCAAGGAGGACGGCGCCGGAGTGGAGGCCGAAGTTGCCTTCGCCGCGGTTGAGCAGGACGTAATGCTCCTGCAGATACATGGAGCAACTGGTCAGGATGCCGGAGCGGGGGGCGATGGTGACGATGTCGAGATCCTCGCGGACCTGGACCTTGTCGAGGTAATGGCGGGGCTGGGAGCCGCCGAGGACGCGCTCGAGGTCATCGCGGGTGAGGTGGCGGGGGAGGGTGTAGCGCACCCGGTGGGGGGTGAGGAAAACGCGGCCAAGGCGGTCGATGGAGATGGTGTCGGGCAGCTTGATGCGGTTTTCGCGCAGCGCGGTCCAGATCTCGGCGGAGGTGAGCTTGGCGCTTTCCGGGGCGTGAAAGAGCCGGCCCACCTGCGTACCCTCGGCGAGGAGTGGTTTGAAAAACCCGGCGCAGGGAAAGCCGCTGTCGTAAAGGAAAGCCTCGCCTTCGAGGAGCAGCGCGTTGCCGTCGAGGCGCACGGGGCCGGGGGCGAAAATCTCGATGCCGATGCGGGCGAGGCTGCTGCGCTCGGTGAACTGGAGCTGCGCGAGGCAGGTGCGGAGCCGCTTCGCTTCGTTGGCGCTGCGGACCGGGAAGGCCATGGTGAGCGCGAGCCGGTTGTCATCGAGATCGCGGCAAGCGCTGATGCGGCCGTCCTGACTGATCCAAAAAGTGTCCATTACGTCGGCAAAGAAAAGTCCCGGGGCGGGTGGCGGTTGATCCTCCATGGCACAAATCCCCGGGGAGCGTTTCTGAATAAACTCCCGCAGGGGGAACTCAAAACCAAAATCCGCCGGAGCACGGCCGGGAAATGCAGTTGTTTTTCCTCCCGGCTCCCGCTACCCAAGAACATTCATGCAACTACTCAGACCAAGACTACTCCTCGTGGCCGGCCTTATTGCCGGCGGCGTTCCCACGCTCCTCAAGGCCGAACAGCCCACCGGCGCCTACCAGCCCGAAGCCATTCTCGAGACCTGGGGCTGGTTTTTGGCCCAGCAGATCGACCTGCCCGGCCTGGAACTGAGCGAATCCGAGTTGGAATCGCTCCTCAAGGGCATGAAGGCCGCCGTTCGCGGCGAAGCCAGCCCACACGAGCTGGAGCGGATCGGCCCGGCCATCCAGAACTTCCTGCAGCAGCGCTCGGAAGCGGTTTCGAATGAAGCCGTGGGCAAGGGCAAAGCCGCCGAGCAAGCCTTTTTCGCCGAGCTCGACGAAAAGGAAGGCGTGCAGAAGCTCCCCAGCGGGCTGCGCTTTGAAATCCTGGAGGAAGGTCCCGGCGGCAAGCCCCGGCCCACCGACACCGTGGTCGTGCACTACCGCGGCACCCTCCTCGACGGCACCGAGTTCGACAGCTCCCACCGCCGCGGCGAGCCGGCCGAGTTTGGCCTCAACCAAGTCATCGCGGGCTGGACGCAGGGCCTGCAGCAGATTGGCCAGGGCGGCAAGATCAAGCTCTACGTGCCCGCGGATCTGGCCTACGGCGATGCCGGCCGTCCCGGCATCCCGCCCGCCTCGACGCTGATTTTCGAAGTCGAGCTGCTGGAGGTGAAGCGCAGCCCCGCCGGCGATGCCTTGAGCCTGCCCTGAGCGGCGTCCGCTTTCGGGCTTAAACGCTCGACCAAACTTTATCCACCCCGGCCGACGAACGGCCGGGGTTTTTTGCGGGGATGGGGAAGCTGCGGGGTGATGCGGAAGGGCACGCGATCCGTCGATTATGACTACGAGCAGGATCACGATTGCGATGGGCGGCGGGGCACCCAACACCGCAATCTGTCGATTGGAAATCTCTGAGTTTACACAGGCATTGGGCGGTGCTGTTGAACTCTGGAAAGTAGCGGGAGCATCCTGCTCCCGGGTTGGGGGGGAAGGGGAGCAAGATGCTCCCCCTGCTCTGGCTTGGGTCACCATTGGGACAGCCTGTCCAAACCTGTATTCCTTCTCGTAATCGTAATCCTGCTCGTAATCGTAATCCCACTACCCGTTTTTCGCAGGTCCTGCGCCGTACCCAGATGATTTTCCATGGATGCGGCTGGGAAAGGTGCCCGCGATCCGTCGATTTTGGCTACGAGCAGGATTAGGATTACGAAGGGCGGCGGTGATCCCCGCTTCAGGGGGCTGCGATCCGCCGCGCCGGCCCCGGCGGAGGGATCGCGATTCACTGCTGCGATTGTCTTGCGCGAATTGGGTCAAAAACCCTAAAAACCCCGGCATGGCCGACTGGCAGACCAGTCCGACACTCCTCAATGCCCTGCGGCAGGAGGACGCCCACCGCGCCTGGGAGCGGTTTTACGACCAGTACGCGTTGGCCGTTTTCCATTACCTGCGCAAGCTGGGGCTCTCGCGCCATCAGGCCGAAGAGGTGCTCCAGGAGACGATGGTCCAGATGGTGAAGATCCTGCCCGGCTTCATTTACGATCCGCGCAAACGTTTCCGCAATTTCCTCCTCACCGTCGCCCACCGCAAGGCCCTCCACCTGCTCCGCAAGGAGCGCGGGCTGCGAAGAACCCTGAACAACGCCGCCGCCGATCCGGCCGCCGAGCTGCATTCGCGCAATCCTTCCTTGGGTGAACGGGATCTCCGGCGCTGGCGGCAAGCGCTCTTTGAGACGGCATGGAAGGAGCTGAGCGAGTCCTCCGGCGTGGCGCGGCTCTCGATCGAGGTTTACGAAGCCGCGGTCCTCAAGGAGGAACCTGTGGAAGTGGTTTCGCAGCGTTTCCAGGTCAAGCCCAACGCCATTTACCAGATCAAGGCCCGGCTCACCCGGCGGCTCGAGCAACGGGTCCGCCAGCTCGAAAGCGATCTCGAGTGAGGTGGTGTCGGCGCGGGCGGGGTGTGCGTTTCCACACTAGAGTGCAATCACCAGCGATGCCAAGATCGACATATCCAACAACCGGAAGGACGACAGCTCTTGGGCGCGGGTTGCGGGCTACAGCCCATTGGCTGGCACCCCGCCGGGGTGCGTCAATTGGAATGGACATGAACCGGTGGTGTCGCTGGCGCTCAACCACCGGCTACAAGCTGTGACGCCTCCGGCGTCGAGGTATGGAAGGAACCGCTGTCATGCGTCGTAGGAACATCCCCACCATGACCGAGGCGCGTTTGTCTCCTAAGATCCGCCGCCTGCGGGGCAATACGCTCCCACCAATGGACGTGCCTTTGCTGCTGCCGCCACGGTTTCAGGGAGAACGGAAACTGCGGCTTCGTCTCGGCCTTGCGGCCGAGTTGCTGGCCCGGCTCGCGGATGCCGACCGCGGGCGGGCGGTCTGGGTCTGGGAGGAGGATCCGGCCACGGTGCGGTTTGCCGAGCCGGCCGATTCCTACTTGCTCGGGCGGGGCAGCCAGTGCCATCCCCGGCTGAAGGCTCCAACCGTTTCCCGCCGGCATGCCCGGGTGACCCGGGACGACGGGCGCTGGCAGCTCGAGGATCTCGGCTCGACCCACGGCACGATCGTCAACCGCTCGCGGGTGGGAAAAACCTTCCTTTATGCCGGCGATATGGTCGAGTTGGGCGGCGTCTGCTTGGTTTTTCTCGGTGAGTCGCTCTAAAGGCTTTTTCAAAAAAGTGTAAAAAGTCTTGCCGCGGAGGCAAAGGATGAGAGGCTCCTTTTTCTCCGCTCGTTTTTCCCGCCCCCTCTTTTCTCACTTCTTCCCCTCTCTGCCGACGGCAACCAGGCCATGCCTGAGGACTTCCCCTCCGCCGACCCTCCGTCCGCCCAGTTTCCCACGGCGGGCCTGCAACGATTATCGCCCGGCGACCGGGTTTTCGGGCGCTTCATTCTCATCGCGGAGTTGGGCCGCGGCGCGATGGGGGTGGTTTTTTCGGCCCGGGACGAGGTTTTGGGTGCGGAGGTGGCGCTGAAGTTTGTGCCCGACTTTCTCCGCTGGAATCCGAGCATTCTCGCCGGCCTGCGAGATGAAGTCCGGCAGGCCCGCACCCTCAGCCACCCCCACATCGTGCGGGTCTACGAGCTGCACCAGGATGCGCTCAGCGCCGCCATCGCGATGGAGTACGTCGAGGGTCAGTCGCTGCGCGAATTCCGGCTGGCCCGGCCCGGGCAGATCCTCGGGCCGGAGGAGATTCTTCCCTGGCTGGGCGGTCTGGCCGATGCCCTCGACTACGCCCACCGTGAGGCCGGGCTCATCCACCGCGATCTCAAGCCCGCCAATATCCTGCTCACCCAGACCGGCGCCGCCAAGCTCTCGGACTTCGGCCTCGCCCGGCGGGCGGCCGACGAGGTCAGCCAGCTCTCCCAGTGGCAGCCCTGCGGCACCCTGCCGTTCATGAGTCCGCAGCAGCTCGCGGGCGATCCACCGTCTGCGGCCGACGACATTTACGCCCTCGGGGCCACCCTCTACGAGTGCCTCACGGGCCGTCCGCCCTTCCACTCCGGCTACCTGCCGCATCAGATCGAGAGCCGCAGCCCCGACTCGATCGCGGGCCGCCGCCGTTCCCTCGGCATCAAGGCGCCCCCTGTGCCGCGCTCTTGGGAAACCGCCGTCGCGGCCTGCCTGGCCAAGGATCCGGCCGACCGCCCCGCCAGCGCCCGCGCTTTGCTTGAAGCGCTTGAGGGCAGGCGCGTCCTACCGCCGCCACGGAGCGCGGGTGCGCCATCGGCCCGGCCTTCGCTCCGGGAGCGGCTCGTCGGCCCCCCGGCGGGCCTCGCCCGGGTGGTTTACGCCAAAGCCAAGGCGGGGGTG
>REEB01000093.1 GCA_007695295.1 Puniceicoccaceae bacterium | reverse complement strand
GGGCGCAACGCCACGATGAAATCCTAGGGGGCATGGGTCAGCTTCCCGGAGTTGCAAGATCAGCGTTCGTTTTGATTTGGCCTCGCGACAAACCCCTGCTTCTCATTCCGGCGAAAGCCGGCCGATTCATAAAATCGAAAGCATCCTTCATCCATCCTTCCGGTCAACAACATCACCTTGTAGCAACCTGCATTCCATGCTTCCGCAAGGGCGAACTCCAAAACCATTCTGCCCAGCCCTCTCCGTCGATAACCGGGATGGGTAACCACATTTTCAATGAGGCCATAGGGCCGACATCCCCGGGTAAGATTTGGTGTTACCGACAAAGTGCAGGTTGACACCAATCGACCCCCAGCGAAGGCGCCGAAATACCTGTACCGAGACGAAGCGCAAATCTCCTGCCAGATGCCTTGAACCTCATCGTCTGCCGGCAGTGGATCATCGGAGGTGTGGAGGTGTTTATAGAGGGCGAGCAGGCCTTCCAGCTCATCAGAAAGAATCTCTCTTGTCGTCATTGATTGGAAGTAGGAACAGACCTTCACGAGAAGAGTGGTTGGAGTTTCGGACAGGATTGCTCACACTACTACATCCCGGGAACCGCTGTTCGAAGAAGGGTGCCATCATTTTCCGGGAGATTCCATGCTGTTTTTCCAAGGCGAAAGTGACTGGCCTGGATTGAATAATCGCTCCATCGACATCAAAGATAACAGCACATTTATTCATTGCCTTATGAGGAGGTCATGTCCCGCCGGCCCGGCCGGGCCTGAGGCGCCCGACACTCCTTTTCCCCCGGCCCTGCCGGGGCTGCGGCATCGGCTCTTGGATGAAAATTGTCGTGCACCCTGTTCCATCCGGGATGGTTTCCGCTATGAGCACCGGCAGGCCCGCGGACCGCATCATGGGTCACCGTCTCGGAGCGTCGTCACTGTCTTCGGTCAGCAACTGGTAGCGCAGGCGCACCGCGGTTGGTTTCGGCTCGATCGGCACGCCCCGGTCCTCGGCGTAGGCTTTGGTCACCTGCACCCCGAAAAACAGGATCAACCCCGAGTAATTCACCCAGAGCAGGATGGCCACCACCGAGCCGGCCGCCCCATAGGCCGAGGTCACTCCGGTGTAGGTGATGTAGAGGGAAATCAAATACTTTCCGAAGATGAACAACACCGCGGTGATGAAGCTGCCCGTGAGCGCTTCCTTCCAGGGGATTTTCACATCCGGAAGGACTTTGAAGATCGCCGCGAAAAGAAAGCTGATAATGATCAATGAGACCGTAATGTCCGTGATCTGAAGCAGGATTCCCGGCAAGGGGATCAGGTCCTGGAAGAAGCGGACCACCGCGCTCAGCACCGCCGTCAGCATCAGTGACACTAAGAGCAAAAACCCGATTGTGAGCACCAGCGTGAGGGAGAGAAAGCGCGTTTTCAGGAGCAGCAGGAGGCTGCTTCTGCTGGGGTTGGAAGTCACTCTCCAGATTTCATTCAATGACATCTGCAACTGCCCGAAAACGGTGGTGGCACCGATCGCCAGGAGCACGAAGCCGAACACGGTGGCCAGCCAACCGCTCTGCCGCGGATCCGTGGCCGCAATCGTCATTTCCATCGCCTCCGCTCCCTCCGGGCCCAGCCACTCTTCGAGCGTGCGCAAAAGCTGCCCCTCCGCCGCCCGCTCTCCGAAGACCAGGCCCGTCATGGTGATGGCGATGATAAGCAGCGGCGCCATTGAAAAGAGGGTGTAAAACGCCAGCGCCGCCGCATGCTGAAAGGCCTTGTCGGCGGACCAGTTTTTCGCCGCGGTGAAGAGGAGGGAGAGATGGTGCCGCAGGGTCTTGCGCATGGCGCGACCATCCCCGCAACCGACTGGCTTGGCAACGCCTATTCCCCTTTCGCCGGCCACCGCGACGGGATTGCTCCCGCTTGCAAGGTCTGCTTCCATCGCACCACAACCCCTTCTGCCATGCAGCCCCGTTTGCGAAGATCCCTTGAAGCCACCCGTGCGGGCGCCCGCCGCTCGGGCCACTATGTGCGCGAGCGCAAGAAGCGCTTCCTGCTTTTTTTCCTCGCCTTGGCCCACCTCGCCGGGGCGTTCACTTCAATCGACGCCATCATGCAGCCGCGCTCCTCCCAAGGTGCGATCGCCTGGGCCGTCTCACTCAACACCATGCCCTATGTCGCCGTGCCGTTGTATTGGTTTTTTGGAGACTCCAATTTCCGCGGCTACGAGACCAAACGCCACGCCAGTCGCCAAGAAACCAGCCCGATCATCACCCTCACCGTGGACCGGATCGAAGCAGCCGGCTTCATCGTCGAAGACGAGGCCTTTGCACTGAAATCCGCGCTCGTCAATCTGCCCGCCACCAGCGCCAACTCCGTCGAGCTGCTCCGTGGTGGGGACGCAATCTTCGACTCCATCCTGGAAGGCATCGATGCGGCCGCCGACTACATCCTGGTACAGTTTTATACCGTGCGCGATGATGACCTCGGCCGCCGTCTGCAGGATCGGCTGCTTGATGCGGCCGCCCGCGGAGTGAGGGTGTATTTCATCTACGATGGCATCGGCAGTTACCAGCTCCCCGGCGCCTACCGCGAGCGCATGCGCGAGGCCGGAATCGAGGTCAGCGTCTTCAACGACCTTACGGGCATCTTCAGCCGCTTCCAGATCAACTTCCGCAACCACCGCAAAATGGTCGTGGTCGATGGGCGCACCGCCTGGACCGGCGGGGCCAATCTCGGCGATGAATACCTCGGCCTCGACCCGGCTTGGTCTCCGTGGCTGGACGCGAAAGTCCGCATTTCCGGCCCGGCGGTGCAGCTGGTGCAGATTTCGTTTCTGGAGGATTGGTTCTGGGTGCAGGGCGAGCTGCTCGACCTCGAATGGACTCCGGAAGCGGCGCCCGATGGCGCAAACCAGACCGTGCTCTGCCTGCCCTCAGGGCCGGCCGATGCGTTTCCCGCCTGTGCCCTTTACTTCCTCGACACCATCAACACCGCCACCAAGCGCCTCTGGATCGCCAGTCCTTACTTCGTTCCCGACGAAGCGATCGTCAGCGCCCTCCAGATGGCGTCACTCCGCGGAGTCGAGGTCCGCATCCTCCTTCCCGAGGACAGCGACAACTCCCTCGTCAAGTGGGCGGGGTGGTCCTATGTCGCTCCGCTGGAGGAGGCGGGGGTCCAAATCTATCGCCATGGCGCAGGGTTTCTTCATTACAAGGCGCTGCTCAAGGATGACACCTCCGCCATGATCGGTTCCGCCAATTTCGACAACCGGTCCTTCCGGCTGAACTTCGAGCTGACGATGGAAGTCCACGACCCGGCTTTCGCACGCTCCGTCGAAGCAATGCTGGAAGACGACTTCAGGGATGCGCGACTCGCTTCCGCCGAGGAGTTGGACCAGCGGTCCTTTCCGGTCCGGCTGGCGGTGCGGATCGCGCGCCTCCTGTCGCCGCTGCTCTGAGACATGATCCGCCGCGGCCCAATGCGGTCCCCGGCTTGAAAAGCCGGCCGATCTGTTGGAAACTCAAAGGTCTACCGCCGCCATCCGTTCCATCATGATCCGATCCCCGCTGATTCTCTGTTTCGCTTTTGTCCTGCTCACCGCCATTGCCGGCGCCGCTGATGAGGCGGCCATCGCTGCCTTCCAAGAGGAGCGGGAGAACCTCTTCGAAGACGACGCGCTGCCCGACGCCTTTTTTGACGACGTGGAGTTTCGTTCCGTCTTCTCCCTCAACGGAGAGACTTGGTTCAGCCTTCACAGCCCCGGCCTTGATCTGGGTTTCTGGCTCGCCGCCGGTGAATCCTTTCTCGGCCTCGAAGTGGGTGAATTCATTGCCGCACAAAACCGCCTCGTGCTCATCCGCGACGACTTGGTCTATGAACTTGGGCTCACGCCGGCGCGGGTTTCGGAACTGACCGATCAGGCCGCGGCCGTCACCCGCCAAGAGCGTGCCGCCGCCCGCGAGGCACGCGCCGAGCGCCGCCAGGAAGCCCGCCGGCAACTCCGCGATTTTCGCTCCACTTGGCTCGAAGCCACCGCCAACTCTGTCGAGCTCCAGAACTTTGACACCGCCGCCCGCGACATGATGCGCGACCTCCGCGATCTCCGCGCCGCCCGTCGCGAAGCCGAGCGTGGATCCGAGGAGCGGCGGGAGTTGCGCGAGCTGGAGCGGGAGATGTGGCGCGAGTTCCGGATGGCCGCCGAATACGCCTCCCTGCATGTCTCCGCCGATCCCGCCTTCCAGGAATTTGCCGATTCCGGAAACCCGGGCCGGCTCGTGCGCCGGATGATGTTCACCCGCTCCTGGCGGAACCACAGCTACGACTAATCCGCCCCGGCGTTGCCCAAGGGCAGCACGTCCACCATCGCGGCCGGTGTCGCCGGCAGGCAGGCTTTCGTTTGTGCATCCAGGCGCACCCCGTCGGGCGCGATTTCCGCCCAGGCCAACGTCGCCCGAAAGGCCAGGCTCGGCACCGCCACCAGGCACGGCCTCGCCTCGCGCGGCGGCTCCGCCGCGACCGGCAGCCGCTGGATCGATCGCAGGCTCGCCAGCTCCCGCAACCGCGCCCGCAGGATCGGGCCGGCGTCAAAAATATCCACTTCGTCGGTCCGGTGAAAACCCTCCCGCTCCAGCATGACAAGCGCCGGAACGGAGTGCGGGTGCGCCTTGCCGATGACCGCCCGCACCGAAGCCGGCAGCAGCTCCACGTAGATGGGGTGGCGGGGCATGAGGTCCTTGATGAAGTCCTTGTTGCCCATGCCGCTGAGAAAATCGGCGATGAGAAATTCCTTCTGGAAAAACGGCCGCCCCACCGCCTCCCAGAAGGGGCTTTGGCCGTTCTCGTCCACATAGCCCCGAATCTCCGCCAGGACCTCGGGATCGAAGCGCTCCGGAAAGGCGTTCATGAAGATCAGCCGCGCCTGCGAGAGCAGCCGGCCCAGGCCGCCCCGCCTGTAGTCCTTTTCCAGATACAAACTGCACAGCTCCGAGGGGCCTTTGTGGGTGATCTTGAGGTGCAGAACCTCCAGCTCGCGGTCGATGCCGAGCGGACGGTGGCGGAGGGGCTCAGGGCGGATCTGGTAGGTATAAAAGGGGTCGAAGCCGCCGATCCGGGCCACGATCGCCGAGGTGCCCACCGGCGACTTGGACCGCCGGTCTTCGAGCACGAAAAAGTACTGCTCGCCCCCCGGGGTCTTCACCTTCGGATAAAAGCTGCGCAATGAGAGATGCACCTTGCCCTCGAGGTAGGCCTCGTCGTTGGGCAGGGTGGTGAGCGTGTCTTGCAGGGAGGAGACCAGCCGGCGGATCCCGGGCAGGTCGCCCTCCTCCACGGGCCGGAAGAGAAAGCGTCCGGAGTCGTCGGGCTTCATGGCATTTTTCCGCTCCCGACCTCCGCCGCCAGGCTGAGCAGGAGCAGCGCGGTCAGCTCGGCCCGCGGGCGCAGCGTCTCCGGCAGGGCAAACTCCCGCGCACTGTGCAGCTCCCCTCCGCCGATGCCCATGCCATCGAGCACCGGGAGGCCGGCTGCTTCCAAAAGGTTGCCGTCCGATGCGCCGCCCGTATCGATATACGTGATACGCTGGCCAAGGGCCCGGCCGCAGGTCCGCAGCCGGCCGAAGAACCGCCCCCAGGGCGCCTTGGCCTCTTTCGGAGGCCGGGCGAAGCTTCCGCTCCACCGCACCTCTACCCCGCGCTCCCGCTCGATCCGCCGCCGCGCCCGTTCCACCGCCCGCTCCAGCCAACGCCGGCCCGCCGCCGTCGCCACCCGCAGGTTGATGATCGCCCGGGCCTGGTCCGGCACCACGTTGGCCGCCCCGCCGCCTTCAATCCGGGCCGCATTCACAATCACCCCGCGCCGGGCGCCGTTGAGCTCATCCAGCGCGGCGATGAAACGCGCCAGCGCCGCGACCGCGTTTCTGCCTTCGGCATAGTCGCGGCCGGCATGGGCGGCCCGGCCTTCCACTTCAGCCACAAAGACGCCCCCGCCCATCCGGCGGCGAATAACGGAGCCGTCCGGCGCCGCCGGTTCGAAGACGAGGGCGAGGTCGGCGGTGCGTCCCCGCGCCTCAATCAGCGCCCGCGACTTCAGCGAGCCGGTTTCTTCATCCGGCGTCAGCAGCACTTCCCACCCCAGCCCCGCGGCCGCAGGGTGTGCCTCGGCCACTTCGAGGGCGGTCCGGAGCACGGCGAGGCCGCCTTTCATATCCGCCGCCCCCGGCGCCCTGAAGCGACCGTCGGCCAAGGGTGGATCCGGAAAGAGCGTGCCGGGTGGATAAACGGTGTCGTAGTGCCCGCTGAGCAGGACTTTGAAAGGTGCCCGGGGCCGCTTGCGGAAACTGAGCACCGGCGCCCCCGATGCGCGGGTGCCCGCCGGCCACAGCCGCCGCATTTCCACCGCGGGCAGCTCGCCGTAACTCGCTTCCAGCGCCGCCGCCATCGCGGCCAGGCCGGGCTCGTGGTTGGAGCCGGACTCGATTTTGCACCAGCGCTCGAGCAACTCCATCCCGACGGCCGCCGGTCCGGCGCTGTGCTCCCGCACCCACGCCGCAAGAGCCGGCAGGGATCCCCTGGTTTTGCCTTGGTCCGACATTAAGACGAAGCAGCCATTCTGGCCAGGGCCTCCGCCGCGGCCAAGCCCGAAAGCGCCGCCCCTTCCACCCGGGGTCCGCCGAAGGCATCACCCGCCAGCACCAGCCCGAGGGCAGATTGCTCCCAGCAACGCCGGTCGAGGGTGCGGCAAGGCTTGCTGTAGCGCCAGCGGTGATACGAAGTCGACCGCACCGGTCCGCCCAGCCACGGGTCCGCCGCCGCCAGCAGCAACCGGGTCACTTCCTCCGGGTCGGTCTCCCAGTGCTCACGGCTGAAAGCAAAGCCGGCATGCAGGGTGAGGGCCGGAAGCTCCCCGAGGCCTTTCATCCGGTTGTCCGCCACCCACTCCAACGGACCGGTCTCCGGCCGCACAAACCCGGGCGCGGGCACCTGCGAGGGCCGCTCCAGCACCGCCATGACCGCTAGACAGGGATCATAGTCGATACCACCCAACGCCGCCCGCGAGGTCTCGGGGAGGTGGCCGCCGAGCAGCTCCAGCAACTGCGGCAGTGGTGCGGTGCAAAGGAGAAGATCCGCCTCCAAGCGTTCACCGGCAGCCGTCTCCAGCGTCCAGCACCGGTCCCGCCGCAGGTTCGTCACCCGCGTCTCCCGCCGCACGTCCAAGCCGTTCGCGAGATGCTTGGCCGGGGCGGTCATCCCCGCCGGACAGATGTAGTGGACATGCGACGACACCGCCTCCCCCGGACCGCCATACCAGGGGCGGACCAGCCCGCCCTCGCTCCACTCCCGCACTTCCGCGGCGAAGGCTTCCTCCCGTACGGTGAAAAACTGCGCCCCATGATCACAGACCGCCCCGCCGATCCGCCGCGTCGCCATCCGCCCGCCCAGGCCGCGGCTTTTTTCCAACACCACCACGGAGAGCCCCGCCGCCGCCAGCTTCCGCGCCGCCAGCAGTCCCGAAAGCCCGGCCCCAATCACCGCCACGCTCCGGGGGTTCATCGCCGCACCCCGGAGGTTCTACTCTTCATCCTTGCCGAGGGCATGACGGAGGGCGGGGGCGAGTTCGGGGAAGGCAAACTCGTGGCCGATGGCCTCCAGCCGCGCCGGCGCCAGCCGCAGGCTGGCCAGGAGCGCTTCCTTCGCCATTTCCCCGAACATGAGCTTAAGGGCGAAAGCGGGCACCGGCACCACCGCAGGCCGGTGCAGCACTTCACCGAGGGTCTCGGTGAACTCGGTGTTCCGCACCGGATGGGGCGTGACGGCATTGACCGGTCCAGTGAGACGTTCGTCGTGGAGGGCCGCCAGAATGATGCCGAGGAGGTCGTCCAAGGCCACCCAACTGACCCACTGTTGACCACTGCCGAGCCGACCTCCGGCACCGGTCTTGAAGGCCGGCAGCATCTTGGCCAGTGCCCCGCCCTCGCCGCTCAGGACCAAGCCGATCCGCAGCCGCACCAGCCGGGCCCCAAAGCGCTCCGCGGCCTGCGCCTCCTCCTCCCAAGCCCGGCAGACATCCGCCAGAAAACCTTTGCCCGGAGGCGCATCTTCGGTGACCACTGCATCCCCGGTGTCGCCATAAAAATTCATTCCGGAGGCCGACACCACCACCCGGGGCGGTTGCTTCAGCGCCCCGAGGCGCTCCATCAGAAGTCGCGTGCCCTGCACCCGGCTTTCCAAGATGGCTTTTTTCTTCGCCGCCGTCCAGCGGCCGTCCGCCACATTCGCCCCGGCCAAGTGCACGACCGCGTCGATGCCTTCCAACGCCGTCGCGTCGAGCCGGCCCGCTTCCGGATCCCACTCGATGCGGCCGTCGCCGCCCGAGCGTGAGAGCACGGCCACTTCATGGCCTTGGGTGGTGAGAAAGGGTTGCAGCGCGGAGCCAACCAAGCCGGTTCCGCCGGTGATCAAGACTTTCATGGCTGCGCAGGATACGTATCTCCGCCGGCATGACAAATCGTTCCGGGTGATGGCATGGCGGTACCGGAAGAGTCGTTCAAATTTCCGCCGCAGGATTTTCCCGCCCAACCATTGCCCCACCGCACCCCCCGGCAGTCCGCACTCGATCCGGTCTTCCAGCACGCACCCGCTCCCTCCGGATTCATCCGCAAACGCATGCTCATGCCGATAATAGCGGAACGGACCGCGCACTTGGCGATCGACAAAGACTGCACCGGGCTCGTTCGGACCGTGCCGCAACTCCCAGCGCAGACGCACCGGCCACCGGCCGACCCTCAGCACGACCTCCGCCCCGTCGGCAATCCCGCCCGTCGCCCGCTCCACCCCCACCGGCTCCCACCACGGGGTCAGGCGGGCAAACGCCCCCGGCCGCTCATGCCAGGCATAGGCTTCCGCGGCCGACACCGGCAGCCGCACTCGGCGCCGGTAGTGGAAAGCCCCGCTCCGGGCAATGGGATTGGCAGAGGGATGAGTTGGCTCTTCAGTCATGGCGCCGGTCGAGTCCGGTCAGCTTGGCACGGCTCCACTGGATTCGCCAACCGATCCACGCTCTTGCTTCCGCCACGGAGGGTGTCTGTTGTTTGCGCGATGAAAAAGACTTCTCCCCTGCGTTGCGCGGTCGTCGGCATGGGCATCGGCCGCCATCATGCCAAAGCTTATGCCGAGCACCCCGGCTCCCAACTGGTCGCAGTCGTCGACCTCGATCCGGCTCGCCTCGAGCCGTGGCGCGCCACCGTGGGCGACGAGGGGCTCTTTGATGACTACGCCGCCATGCTCCGGGCGCTCAAGCCCGACCTCGTCAGCGTCGCCCTTCCCAATGCCCTTCATGGCCGCGTCACCATCGATGCGCTCCGCGCCGGCGCCCATGTCCTCTGTGAAAAACCGATGGCCACCTCGATGAAGGAAGCCCGGAAAATGCAGGAGGAAGCCCGCAAGGCCGGCCGCCGCCTCGGCATCAATCTCTCCTACCGCTTCACCGCCCCGGCCCGCGCCCTCAAGGATCTCGCGGACGACGGTTTCCTCGGCACTCCCTACCACGCGGTCACCAAGTGGACGCGGCGCGACGGTTTTCCCGGCTTCGGCGGTTGGTTTGGCCGCAAGGCCCTCTCCGGCGGCGGTCCTCTCATCGACCTTGGGGTGCACCGCCTCGACCTTGCCATGTGGCTGATGGGCTCCCCCGAGCCGGTCACGGTCAGCGGCGCCATCCACGACCACATCGCCAAAGCCCGGGCCGCCGCTTCCGGCAAGACGTTCGATGTGGAGGATTTCTCGACCGGATTTGTCCGCTTCGCCAATGGGGCCAGCCTGGTCTTCGAGACCTCTTGGGCGGGCCATCAGGAGGAGCCGGAGTCAATGATGACCATGGTCATGGGCACCCAAGGCTCGCTCGTCCACCGCAATGAGGGTGGTGGTTATCAGTTCGTCGGCGAATGCTTCACCGAACGCGCCGGCCATCGGCTGCACAGCCGGATCCATCCCGACAGCCGTGCCACCTCCAATCCCTACCAGGAAATGGTCGCTGCCATCCGCGAAGACCGCCCCTACTTGGCCGATGCCGAGGACGGTCTGCGAGTCCAGAAGATCCTCGACGGCCTCTACAAGAGCGCCCGCACCGGCCGCGAGGTCCGGCTCTGATCCCCGCTCAGGGCGCCACCGTCACCACCACCCCCGCCTTCTCCAACCGCCCGGCATGGTGCGTACCGCACACCGCACCTTGGTTTCTTCACAACCTTGACAGCAATGCATGCAATGCCAGCATTCTCTCATGGGCACGACGCTGACGATCCGCAATCTTGACCAGACGGTGAAACAGAAATTGCGCCTTCGGGCGGCGAGCCACCAGAGGTCGATGGAGGCCGAGGCGCGGGAAATCCTGCGCAAGGCCTTGGAGGAGACGATCCCTCCCGCGCCCCGAACCCCGGAGGAGCTTCGGGAGCGTCTTCGAGGTGTTCGAGGCCGGTGGCATGACCGCGGCACCACCGATGAGCTGATGGAGCTCACCCGGGGCGACACCTGAGCGATGCCCGTGCTCATCGACACCAATGTATTGTCCGATGTGATCCATGCCGATCCGCAGTGGAGACCATGGGCGGAGGCACGGATTCTGGACTATTTCGGGAAGCTGGTCATCAATCCGATTATCTATGCGGAGCTGGCCTGCCGGGCGGCCAGTGTCGGGGAGCTGGAGGAGATTCTGGCCCCGTTCGACCTCGAATTCCTCGAGCTTCCGAAGGAGGCCTTGTTTCACGCCGCCCACGTTTTCGTCAGCTACCGCAGAAGCGGCGGCAAACGCACGGCCCCCCAGCCGGATTTCTTCATCGGCGCACACGCCTCCGTGCTTCGTCTGCCAATACTCACCAGGGATGTGGGCCGCTACCGAAGCTATTTTCCCGAAGTCGAACTCGTCACGCCGGAGTCGGAGCCCTGACCCCAGGGAACGCAATGAGGCACCACTCCGCACCCTCGAAAAGATTCCACCGAAGCTGAGAGACCGGAGCGGGCCTTGCCATTCATTAGGCTCCGGGCGCTCGGTCATGGAATAAATTCGCAAGGAATCCGGATGGTTTCAGGTGCCCTTTTGCAGCGGATCGACCCGTCGCACGCCCGCGAAGCGCCCGAAGTCGAGGTCGCTGCTGTAAACCGTGGCGGACTGCTCCAGGGCGTGGAGGGCGATGAGGGCGTCGGTGGACAAGTTGCCCCCGCTGCCCGCCTGATCAAGAAGATCGAAAAACCGGCTGACGGCGTGGTCCGAGACCTGCAGGAGTCGCACGTGGGGAAAGCTCAGCCAGTGCAGGACAATGCCCCGGGTCTCTTTGATGCCGAGCGGATTTTCGCAAATCTGGGGATGGGTCATGAGGCGGGTGAAGGCGAGAATGACGACCCAAGGGATGCCAATCGGCTCGGTCCCTCCGAGAGTGGATTTCCACCAGGCATGCGCCTTCCGGTGGAACACCGAGCGCTCGTCGTGGGCGTAGATGAGGAGATTGGCGTCGGGGATGATCATGGCTCGGATGCCCTGAGGTGGTCCTCGCTCTCGAGCTGATCATAAAGCTGATTGAGACTGGTGCCGCGGTAGGCGGCCTTGATTCCCACCGGATAGGTTTTCAGGCGGACCTCGCCGGACCTTGGCAAAGCGGTCCCGGCCAGGCCGATCTGTAAGGTTTCCTCAATCACCTCCCGGAACGACTTTCCCCTCTCACCCGCCCGCTTTCGAAGCTCCGCCAGAAGCGCATCACTGATGTCAATTGTAGTTCTCACTATTGCATCATTGATACTCACCTTGCCGTGTCAAGCGAGCTGGCCCCTCAATACGGGAAGGTTCAGGTCCTCTTGCGCTTCCAGGCTTTCCTGAACGACTGGCTGCAAAGCTTCCCCGGTCTGTTCACCCTCCTGCGTGCCGTTGGGCGGGATCGATTTCACCTCTCGGAATTCGTTGTCCACTTATGAGCCAGCACAGAGCACAGCGCCTGACCTAGTCCTTTGCGTCTCTAACAAACTGGCAGAAACCCTATAAGTCTCAACGGGAGCCACCGCATCTTCAACTGCTGACCGTCCTCAAACAGGTCGGGGGTTCTGGTCAGGGCGCCAGCACCAGCGCCACCGCCGCCACCATCAGAACCGCCCCCAGCAGGCGGCGGCCCATGGCGGCCCCGCCGGCGCGGCGTTCTTCGTTGGCAAACCAGTGGCCGACAAACCAGACCAGCACGATGCTCCAGAGGCCGCGGGTGCCGTAGACCACGTTGACCGCCGTCGCGCTCCCGAAGAGTCCCAGCGCGAGAGCCATGCCCAGCGCCTGCACCGCCATCAGCCCAGCTCCGGCCCAGATCCATACGCCCGCACCGCGCACCAGCCCACCGATGCTGCCCGAGAAGAAGGGCACAAAAACCACCGAACCCACCGCCACGGCCAGAAACATCGTCGGGAGGAACGCCCCCGCACCCCAGAGCGGCGTGTATTTCTGCACCAGCACATCCGTGAGGGCGAAGGAGGCCGCCGCGCTCAAGGCAAACAAGACCGATGGCAACAACCGCCGCCGTTCGATCCGTCCGCGGCCGCTGAGGAGAAACACCGCCACCGCGCACAGCACCGCCCCACCCCACCACGCCCCCGGCACCGGCTCCGTCAGAACCAGCACGCTGAAAAACGCCACCAACACCACTTTGATCCCCAGCAGCGGCGTCGCCACCGAGACATCCCCCACGTTCAGGGCCAGAAAGGTGAAGACCTGCCCGATGATGAAAGTCCCCGCCGCCACCAGCGGCCAATACCAGCCGCCCGCCCCCCACTCCACGCCTCCGATCAGAAACATCGGCAGAAAGAGGATGCCCAGCACGAGGTTGGAAACAAAGGTCACCCGCCACGGCCCGATTCCGAAGCCCAGCGCCCGCTTCAGGCAGAGCGCCCCGAGCGCGTACAAGACCGCGCTCCCCAGCGGCAGGAGCAGGAATGCGTTTGCTTCCACTTCAGCATGCCAACCCGAGACCAGCTGGCAGGTGCGGGCCGGGGTCGGCAATCGGAAAAGGCGCGGCGATCATGAAAGCGTATCCATTCAGGTCGGACGGAAAATGGCTACCCGAATTTACCGCCAGTGCTGTCCGGGAATCTGCAGTTTTCGGACGACGGAGGCTGCAAATTGCAGTCTGGAAGACAGTCTGGATACAGTTCGCAAAATCACTTTATACATTCCTGTTCAACTACTTATGAAATTATTCACCCTCTGGCATGCAGACTGCGAGGAGAAAGGCCACTTCAACTCCAGAAATCATGAACAATCTTACCATCAAAGGAAACTGGAACGTGCTCAAAGGCCGGCTCAAGGCGGCCTACGCGGAGCTCACCGACAATGATCTCCTCGCCATTCGCGCACAACAAGATCAGGCCGTCGGCATCATTCAAAAACGCACCGGTCGGACCCGCGAGGAGATCGAATCCAAGCTGGAGGAGATCAAATCCTCTGACTAGTAAACCCTCCCACCCCTCCTCCACATGCCCAAAAGCATCGCCATCGCACTGGTCATTGTCGGGGTCGTGCTCATGCTCTTCGGCTTCAACGCCTCCGAGTCCATCCAGTCGGAAGTTTCCGAAGCAGTGACCGGCACGCCCTCCAACCACAGCATCTGGCTGTTTGCGCTCGGACTGGTCGCTCTCATCGCCGGCGGCTCTTCCCTGGTCCTGAAACACTGACCATTCCGGCCGCACCTCCGTGCCGCCCCTTGTGGGCGTCGTCTTTCTCCCAAGAACATGGATACGATGAAAAGCGGGTGACTTCGGTCACCCGCTTTTCTGTTGGAAGTTTCCACCGGATCGGGCCGCGCCAGCGGCCGGACTACTACTGGCAGGCCTCGCAAGTCGGATCATCGAGCAGACAGGCCTTGGGCGCCGCCGCCGGTGGGCGCCCCTCGACCGCGGCAGCGACCGCGCCGGGGCCGGCCGGGGTGCCCTTGAGACTCGCCTTGACCTCTTTCTTCACCGCCACGGTCGCCTTTTCGATGTTGGAGGCGCCGAGGGTGCGCAAGTAATACGTGGTCTTCAATCCCTTGTGCCAGGCCGCCCGGTACATGTGGGAAAGGGTCTTCATGTCGGGCTGGCCCATCCAAAGGTTGAGCGACTGGGATTGGTCGATCCACTTTTGGCGGCGGGAAGCCGCCTCGATGATCCAGATGTAGTCGATGCCAAAAGCGGTCAGGTAGCGGCGTTTGAGATCCTCGGGGATGCCGTCGATCTCGGCCAGTTCGCCATCAAAGTACTTCAGGTTGTCCGACATCTCCTGGTTCCAGAGGCCGCGGGCTTTGAGATCCCTCACAAGGAACGCGTTGAGCACGATGAACTCGCCGGAAAGATTGCTCTTCACGAAGATGTTCTTGTAGGCGGGCTCGATGCAGGGGGAGGTGCCGGTGATGTTGGAGATGGTCGCGGTCGGGGCGATCGCGAGGACATTGCTGTTACGCATGCCTTGGGCGGCGATTTTGCCGCGGAGCGCCTCCCAGTCCATCCGGCCGCCGCGGGGCACGTCAATCGGCACTCCGCGCTCTTCCTCGAGCAGGTCGAGGGTGTCCTGCGGGAGGAAACCGCGGTCCCACTTCGAGCCGCGGTAAGAGGGGTAGGCGCCGCGCTCGGCCGCAAGGTCGCTGGAGGCTTCGTAGGCAAAGAAGGCGATCGCTTCCATGAACTCGTCGTTGAACTCGACCGCCTCCTGCGAGGCGAAGCTCACGCCTTTCATGTAGAGGGCGTTCTGCAGGCCCATCACGCCGAGCCCGACCGGCCGGTGGCTGAGGTTGGATTTTCGCGCCGCCTCGGTCGGATAGTAATTGATGTCGATGACATTGTCGAGGGCGCGCACGGCCGTACGCACGGTTTCCCGCAGTTTCTCCAAGTCGAGGTTGCCGTCCTTGTCCAAGTGCGTATCGAGAATGACACTACCGAGGTTGCAGACGGCGGTTTCGTCCGGCCCGGTGTTGAGGGTGATCTCGGTGCAGAGGTTGGAGCTGTGCACGACCCCGGTGTGGTCCTGGGGGCTGCGCACGTTGCAGGGATCCTTGAAGGTGATCCAGGGATGGCCGGTCTCGAAAAGCATCTGGAGCATCTTTTTCCAGACGTCGATGGCGGGAACCTTCTGGCCGTGGACTTTGCCTTCCTCGGCGAGACGCTCGTATTCGAGGTAGCGCTGCTCGAACTTTTTTCCGTAGAGGTGATGGAGGTCGGGCGTCTCGCTGGAACGGAAAAAGGTCCAGTCCTCCCGGGCTTCCATCCGTTTCATGAAGAGATCCGGAATCCAATTGGCGGTGTTCATGTCGTGGCACCGCCGGCGGTCGTCGCCGGTATTGCGGCGCAGTTCGAGGAAATCGTAGAGGTCGTTGTGCCAGGTCTCCAAGTAGGCGCAGCCGGAGCCGCGGCGCTTGCCGCCTTGGTTGACGGCGACGAGGAGGTCGTTGTGGAGCTTGAGAAAGGGGATCACGCCCTGGCTCTCTCCGTTGGTGCCGTTGATGAAGCTGCCGGTGCCGCGGACCGAGGTCCAGCTCCCGCCCAGGCCGCCGGCCCACTTTGAGAGGTAGGCGTTGTCAGCGATGCCGCGCTGCATGATGCCCTCGATGGAGTCGTCCACCCAGTAGAGGTAGCAGGAAGAGAGCTGGGAGTGCTGGGTGCCGGAGTTGAAGAGTGTCGGGGTGGACGAGCAAAAGCGGCGGCTGCGGTAAAGATCGTACAACTCGATCACCCGCGCCTCACGGTCGCCCTTTTCCTTCTGGAAGAGGCCCATTGCAACCCGCATCCAGAAAAGCTGGGGCGTCTCCAGCCGGCGGTGGGGCTGGACGGATTTGTCCACAATGAGGTAGCGGTCATACAACGTCTGGATGCCGAGGAAGTCGAACTCCAGATCGGCCAGCGGATCAAGGGCTTCGGTCAGCCGGTCGAGGTCGTAGCTCAGCAAGTCGGCGTGAATGCGGCCGATGGCGATGCCACGCTCGAGGTACTGGCGGAAGTATTTCTGGTGAAACTCCTTCAGGCCGGAAATGCCGTCGGCGAGAATGTTCCAGCCCAGAACTTCTTCATAAATGAAGGTGAGCACGATCCGGCCGGCGAAGCGGGCGAAATCGGCGTCTTTTTCCAGCAGGGTCTTGGCATTGAGGATGATGGTGTGGTTCAGCTCGGCCTGCGTGATTTCATCGAAAACCGAGCGGCGCAGCTCGGTTTCGATCTCCTCCGGGGAAAGGCAGAGGTCGAGGCCGATGGATGCGAATTCGATCCGGCGTTTCAAATCGAGGCCGTCCCAGAAATAGGTTTCGCCGTCGAGGCGCTTGACCACGACCATGGCACCCTGTTCGGGAGCCGCTTGAGCCAGCTCCTCCGCCTCGGTGCGCAGCTCCGAGCGGCGTGCGCGGTACAATATGTAGTGGGCCGCGACCTTGAAATGGCCGGCGCGCATCAACTCTTCCTGGACGGCGTCCTGCACCTCCTCGATCTGGACGAAGGCCTGCCGGGCCTGGAGAAATCGCTGGGTCACGGCCTCGGCGATCTCCTGTGCCGGGGAGGAGTCCTGCTCCAGGGTGAGGAAAGCCTTGCGCACCGCGATCTCCACCTTCTCCTGCATCCACGGCACGACTTGGCCGTTGCGGCGGATCAGCCGCAGCGGGAGCGCGGCGCGGTCCGAGGTGTGGGCGGTTATCTTCTGGGCCCGGCTGAGAAGGACGCTTTTGGCCACATCGTAGGCGCGGTGGTCGATGAGCGTTTTCTCAATGACGAGGTAAAGGTCGTTGAGGGCGATCCGCACCTGCTCGTCGCGGCTGGCCAGTTCCTGGAGGTTGTCGGCCACGGCGCGGGCGATCTGCTCCACCCATTGCTTGTTCTCATCCGTGAAGATGTTCTTCTCCTCGCGGGAAAGAAGGACGTTGGTGAGGGCTTTGCCGATGGTGTCGACGACTTCGCAGAGGTCGAAGTTTTCTTCCCCGTGCGGGCAGATGACGCGGATGCCGGGCAACGGGGCGGACTCGGCTTCGCCAAAAATGGCGCGCCAGTTGTAGCTGGGCTTCTGCTCCTTGGGAACGGAGACAAATCGCTTCAGGGCCAGATCTTCTTCGAGTTGGGGTGTACGCATGGTTCTTCCTCCTTTGCCGATGGGGCGGTTTACAATTCGTCGTCGTCCGCCACCGACAAGGCGGAGCTCTTCTGGTATTCGGTGACCCGGCCTTCAAAGAAGTTCTGCTCCTTCTTGATGTCCATCATCTCGGCCAGCCAGGGCAGTGGGTTCTTGACGCCGCCGACGAGCGGATTGAGGCCGACCCCTTCGAGCCGGCGGTCGGCAATGTAGTCGATGTACTGCAGAAAATCCTCCGACCGCAGTCCGATCGAGTTCACGGGCAGGCAGTCGTTGATGAACTCCTTCTCCAACTCCACCGCCTCCGCCATCACCTCCCGCAGCGAGGCTTTGTAGTCGCTCGTCCAGATTTCCGGGTTTTCCTCCACCAGGTCCATGAAGAGGCACCGGAACAGCTCGATGTGGTTGGATTCGTCGCGGAGGGTGTAGCGGAACATCTGGCCAATGCCGGGAAACTTGTTCTGCCGGTAAAGCGAGAGGATCATCCCGAAGAGGCCGTAAAACTGAGTCCCCTCCATGCACTGGCCGAACATGAAGATGTTTTTCGCCAGCAACTGCTTGTTTTCAACTTGGGTCAGATCAATGCCCCGGCGGAGGTCGCGGGAGATCTTGGTCACGAATTCGTTCTTCCTGCGGATCGTCTCGATGTCCTCGAACATCGCCTCGCACTCGTGGGGGTTGATGCCCAGGGAACTGATCATGTAGAGGAGCGAGTCGGCGTGAATGTTTTCTTCGTGGGCGTGCCGGCCGAGCACCAGCTTGAGCTCCGGAGCGGTCACCAACTCACGCACCACGTGAATGATATTGTCGCCGACAATGCCCTCCGCGGCACTGAAATAGCCGATCCCCATCATGATGATCCAGCGCTCCACCTCCGCCAGCAGGGTCGGGTGCTTCCACTGCTCGATATCCTTGCCCATGGGGATGTCCTCCGGCTCCCAATGATTGGCTTTCATGGTCCGGTAGAGGTCGTAGGCCCACTGGTACTTCAGGGGCAGGAGATTGAAGGTCATGGTCTCGCGGCCGAGAATGACTTTTTTCGCCTGGTAGGCGGCTTCGGCTTTGGTCTGGTCAAGGAGGAAGGTTTTGGCTCCGATCTGGTAAGTCTTGTTCATGGCAATGGTGGCGGCGAAAACGAGCGCTGCGGGTGCACAAATACTGGGTGAGGGTGGAATCGAGCAAAGGGCCCGCCGAAAAGCGATACCTTGTTGTTCGCAAGTTGCTCACCACAACATTTGGTGGTCTGGCAGGTTGTTGAGCCCTAGATATGGGGTGCAGAGAAAAATCGTCAACCTTCCATTCGTAAAAAAAGTGTAAGAGTCGCCGGCAGTTTTTCCCTGATTTCCCTTGACAGCGCAAAGGCCCCCGAGCCAGCACAAACCCTTCCGCCGGAACGCCCTGCAACCGGCGCGTCCATCCGCTTATGGCCACCACCGCATCCGTCGATTCCGACTTCATTCACCGCCTCGCCCGCGAAGCCCGCAAAGCGGCGCTCCGCCTCGCCGTCGCCACCACCGCCGAGCGCAATGCCGTTCTCGAGGTTCTCGCCGGGCTGCTCGCCTCCGAATCCAGCTCCATCCTCGAAGCCAACCACCGCGATTTGGAGGCCGGACGGTCCGCCGGTCTCAGCGAGCCGCTGCTCGAGCGCCTCACCCTCACTCCGGAGCGCCTCCACCGGATCGGCGCCGGCGTTAAGGAAGTCGCCGCCCTGCCCGATCCGCTCGGCGCCGAACTGCACTCCCACACCCGGCCCGACGGCCTCGAAATCCGCAAGGTCCGCGTGCCCATCGGCGTCATCGCCATCATCTACGAGTCGCGCCCCAACGTCACCATCGACTGCGCCGCCCTTTGCCTCAAAGCCGGCAATGCCGCCATCCTGCGCGGTGGCAAGGAGGCCTTCCACACCAACACCGCCCTTGCCGCGCTTGTTTCCAAGGCACTTGCAGAAAACAACCTCCCGGAGACCGCCGCCCAGCTCGTGCCCACCACCGACCGCGAGGCCCTGCACCACCTGCTCAAACTCGACGATCTCATCGACTGCGTCATCCCCCGCGGCGGCGAAGGCCTCATCCGCATGGTCGCCGAAACCAGCACCATCCCGGTCATCAAGCACTACAAGGGCATCTGCTGCCTATACCTCGACCACGCCGCCGATCCGGAGATGGCCGAGGCCATCGTGGTCAACGCCAAGACCCAGCGCCCCTCCGTCTGCAATGCCGCCGAGCAGCTCCTTGTCCACCGGGGCGCCGCCGCCGCCCTCCTCCCCCGCATCGGCCGCGCCCTCGCCACCGCCGGCGTCGAACTGCGGGCCGACGAAGAGGCCGCCGCCATCCTCACCCAAGCCGGCGTCCCCTGCCGCCCGGCGGCCCCGGATGACTTCCGGACCGAGTTCCTCGACCTCGTCCTCGCCGTCCGCCTGGTCGGCTCCCTCACCGAGGGTATCCAAGCCATCAATACGGACGGCAGCCACCACAGCGACGCCATCGTCACCTCCGACGAGGCCGCCGCACGCACCTTTCTCGCCGGGGTCGACTCCGCCGCCGTCTACTGGAATGCCTCGACCCGTTTCACCGACGGTTACGAGTTCGGCATGGGGGCGGAGATCGGCATCTCCACCGACAAGCTCCACGCCCGGGGCCCCATGGGGCTGCCCGAGTTGTGCAGCTACAAATACCACGTCCTCGGCCACGGCCAGATCCGGACCTGAGGCCCGCGACCGGAACATCCGCCGCGAATCCGATGGAACTTTTTCGCCGCATCACCTTCCAAAAAAACCGTCCAACCCGCCATGGTTGAAATCGATCAACTCAGCAAGCGCTTCGGAAACCTCCTCGCGGTCGACCGCGTCAGCTTCTCCGTCCGCCGCGGAGAAATCCTCGGATTTCTCGGCCCCAATGGGGCCGGGAAATCCACCACCATGAAGATGGTCACCGGCTTTCTCCGGCCGACCGCGGGCACGGCCCGCATCGGCGGACACGACATCCTCGAGGAGCCCCTCGCCGCCAAAAGCCGGATCGGCTACCTGCCCGAGAGCTCCCCCTCCTACCAGGAGATGACCGTGGGCGAATTCCTCGGCTTCATCGCCGAGTGCCGGCGGCTCGGCGACCGCGCCGCACGCGGCCGGGCCGTCGAGCGCGTCCTCGACCTCTGCTCCCTGCGGGAGGTCCGCCACCAGCCCATCGAAACCCTCTCCAAAGGCTACCGCCAGCGCGTCGGCTTCGCGCAGGCCGTCATTCACGATCCGCCCGTGCTCATCCTCGACGAGCCCACCGACGGTCTCGATCCCAACCAGAAGCACGAAGTCCGCTCCATCATCACCGGCATGGCCAAGGACAAGGCCGTCATCCTCTCCACCCACATCCTCGAGGAGGTCGACGCCCTCTGCACGCGGGTCATCATCATCGCCCGCGGCAAGGTCGTGGTCGACGAGACCCCGGCCGAACTACGCGACCGCGATCCGGGGAAACGGCTCGACACCGTCTTCCGCCAACTCACCACCTGAACACTGTATCCGGAAATCATGGACGCAACCCTGGCACTCTTCAAACGCGAGTTCTTTGGCTACTTCCGCAGCCCGGTGGCCTATGTCTTCCTCATCGTCTTTCTGCTTGCGGCGGTGGGGCTGGCCTTTTTCGTGGGCCAGTTTTTCCGCGGCAACACAGCCTCGCTGGACGCCTTCTTTGTCTTCCACCCGTGGCTCTTCCTCTTCTTCATCCCCGCGGTCGGCATGCGGCTCTGGGCGGAGGAGAAGCGCTCCGGTACGATCGAGATCCTCTTCACCCTGCCGCTGACGCCGCTGCAGGCCGTGGCGGGCAAGTTCTTCGCCGGCTGGCTCTTTGTCGCCCTCGCGGTGGTCCTGACCTTTCCCATGGCACTGACCGTGGGCTACCTCGGCAGTCCGGACTGGGGGATGATTCTATGCAGTTACCTCGGCAGCATCCTGATGGCCGGAGCCTACCTCTCGATTTGCTCGCTGACCTCCTCCCTGACCAAAAACCAGGTCATCAGCTTCGTCCTCAGCACGCTCGTCTGCCTGGTCCTGGTTTTTCTCGGCTGGGGTGTTTTTTCCAACCTGCTCGGGGCGGTTTTCCCGGTCTGGCTGGTCGATCTGCTCGCCACCTTCAGCTTCACCACCCACTACGAGTCCATGATGCGCGGCCTGCTCGATCTGCGCGGCTTGGTCTACTTTCTTTCCCTGATGGCTTTTTCCCTCTTCCTCAACGTGCTCGCCCTCGAGCGCTGAACCCCCGGCTGTTTTCCCGATGAACCCCGCCACCCGAAAAACCATCGCCATTGGCCTGATTCTCCTCGGTCTGGTCCTCGTCAACTACCTCGCCGGCGTCCTTTCCTTCCGCTGGGATTTCACCCAGGACCGCCTCTATACCCTCTCGCCCGGCACCCGCAGTCTGCTCGCCCAGATCGAGGAGCCGGTCTCCCTGCAATTCTACTTTTCCGCCAGCGTCGAGGGCGTCCCCACCCCGATCAAAAACTACGCCACCCGCGTCGAGCAGATGCTGCGGCAGTATGTGGCCCGCGGCCGCGGAGCCGTCACCCTCCAAGTCATCGATCCTCGGCCCGACACTCCCGAGGAGGAGGCCGCCGCCCGCGCCGGCCTCCAGGCCCAAACCACCCCCACCGGCGAAAACGTCTACTTCGGCCTCGTCGCCATCCAGGCCGACATGGAGGCGACCATCCCGTTTTTCGTGCTCAACCGGGAGCCGTTTCTCGAATACGATCTCTCCAAGCTCATCTACTCGGTCCAGCAGTTCGACAAGCCCCGGCTCGGCCTCATTTCTTCCATTCCGCTGATGGGCGCCCCCCAGATGCCGGGCATGCCCCCGCAACCCCAGCAACCCCGCCGGCAGGTCGTCGTCCAGGAGTGGGAGCAAACCTATGAGATCGAGGAAATCGATCCCGGGGCCGACGCCCTTTCCGACAGCTTCGATGTGCTCGCCGTCATCCACCCGCAGGAGCTGTCGCCCGGCCTCCTCTACGCCATCGACCAATTCCTGCTCTCGGGACGCCCGGTTTTCCTCGCCCTCGATCCTTCGTCGCGCTTCTTCCGCGCCCAGGCCGGCCAGCAGCAAATGTTCGGCGGACCGCCGCCGGGCGTCTCCAGCGATCTCCCCGAGCTGCTCTCCGCCTGGGGCATCCGCTACCGCGCCGAAGAGGTCGTCGGCGACACCGCCCTCGCCACCACCGTCTCCACCGGCCAGGGCACCGTCGCCTATCCGGTCTGGCTCAGTCTGCGCGACGAGCATTTCAACGATGAGGCCCCGCCCACCAGCCTGCTCAACTCCCTCCTCTTCGTAGAAGCCGGCCATTTCTCCCTTCGCGACGACTCCGACCACGAGCTGACCCCGCTCGTCCAGGCCACCGCCCGCAACGGCATCATCAACCCCATGCTCCTCCAGTTCACCCAGCCCGAGGAACTCGCCGCCCAGATCGCCGCCACCGGCACGCCCATGACGCTCGCCGGCCTCATCCGCGGCACCTTCTCCTCCGCCTTTCCCGACGGCCCCCCCGCACCCGCTGACGATGACGACAGCCCACCGCCGCCCCGGCCCGAAACCCACCTCCGCGAATCCGCCCGACCCGGCACCCTCCTCTTCGTCGCCGACACCGATTGGCTGCTCGATGACTACAGCGTGCGGCGCTTCAATTTCCTCGGCATGACCGCCCTCGAACCGCTCAACGACAACCTCAGTTTCGCCTCCAACAGCCTCGAGTTTCTCGGCGGCAGCGAGGATCTCATCGGCATCCGCAGCAAGGGCACCTCCGTCCGTCCCTTCGAGGTCGTCCGCAAAATGGAGCTGGCCGCCCAGGAGCGCTACCAAGCACGTCTCCAGGAGTTGGAGGCGCGCCTCACCGAGGTCCAGGAAAACCTCCGCAACCTCCAGGCGCGCCGCGACGAGGCCGGCCAAATCGTCGCCTCCCCCGAGATTCAGGAGGCCATCGAGGAGTTCCGCGTCGAGGAGGCCCGCATGCGCGCCGAGCGCCGCGAAATCCGCAAGGCCCTCCGCGAGGACATCGAGAGGCTCGAAACCGTCCTCCTCCTGCTCAACCTGCTCGCCGTGCCCGGCCTTGTCGGCGTGGCCGGCATCTGGTTTTTCACCCTCCGCAGCCGGCGCCGCCGCGGCTGAGCCCACCTCCCTCCGCCATGAACCTGAAGATCCCCGCCATCACCGTCCTCGTCCTCGCCCTCCTGGCGTTGCTGGCTTTCTTCTGGCAGCGCCGCGACACCCTGCCCCCGCCCGATCCGCGCATCGGCGAGCCGGTCGTCGCCCCGGAGCACCTCGCCGCCGCCCGCGTCTTCGAATTTTCCCGCGACGGCGCCTCCATCCGGCTGTATCAGGATTCCGGAGACACCTGGCGCGTGGCCGAATACCACGACTTCCCAATCGACTTTCCCCGCCTCGGCCGCATCGCCACCAACCTCCGGGAAGGCAAAATCCTCCGCTTTGTCAGCCGCAACCCGGAACGCATCGAGCGTCTCGGCTTCGCCGGCGACCAGATTCGCGTCCTCGGTGACGACGACACCGTCCTCGTCGCCATCGAGCTGGGCGACACTGCCGCCACCGGCAGCCGCTTCCTCCGCTACAGCGGCGAACCCACCGCCTACCTCGCCGAACTCAACCTTTGGCTCGACACCAGCGCCCAGTCCTGGACCCGCCGCGAACTTTACCGGATCGAGCGCGACCAGATCGTCGCCTTCTCCCTTGGTCTGCCCGACGGCGGCACGATCGCTTTCACCCGCCCAGAGCCCGGCGGCACCTGGTCCTCCGACGCCGCCCCCGCCGGCGCCACCCTCAAAACCGACCGCCTCAACCGCGTCCTCAACCTCTTCACCGCACCCCGCTTCACCCATACCCGGGGCCTCGACCATCCCGATGTCACCGGGGCCCGCGAACACGCCCGCTCCGCCCGCCTCACCCTCGCCGACGGCGCCACCTACCACCTCACCTTCGGCCGCCGGCCCGCCCCCGCCGCACCCGCTCCCGCCGAGAACGCGGACGCCGCTTCCTCCGAGCAACCTCAGCCCGGTCCCGTCTTCCTCTGGATCGAAACCGATCCCGCCAATCCCCTCCTCGCAGACATGCAATCCCGCCGCGCCCTCGAGGTCACCAGCACCCTCGTCCTCGACACCCCCACCGATCCGCTCGAGTTTTTCAACCTTCCCTCACCGCCCGCCGGCCCCGCCGACCCTGCGGAAGCGGAGGATGACGGCGACGACGATTCGTTCTCCCTGGAAAGCCTCGGCCTGCCCTCCCTCCCCCCGCCCTGATCCGGCGGATCCGGGAAACAACGAATTCAACGCCGCCCACCGGTACGATTCGGCAAACAAGCCGGCCAAATCCAACGGCGGTTTTGCGTTCCACGCCCCTTTCGGATTAACGTATCCGTTTCGCGCAACCAACCCTGGACCCCTTCCCAGCCATGAACGAAACCGTGCCCGATTTATCGATCCCCACCGTCGTCTTCGCCGGCCTTGCCGGAGGCATTGCGATGCTGATCGTCATGCACCTGATCACCCGGACCGGATTCGCCCGCGGCAGCATGCCGGTCGCTCTTGGAAGCCTGATCACCGGTCGCCGCGAAAATGCCTTCCTCCTCGGGGGGGCCATCCATCTGATTTCAGCCATGATTTTCGCCGGGCTCTACGACCTCGCCCTCAGGCATGCCGGCATCACTGCATTGCCCTTGCCGG
The DNA here is from genome assembly GCA_007695295.1 of Puniceicoccaceae bacterium. GTDB lineage: Bacteria > Verrucomicrobiota > Verrucomicrobiia > Opitutales > Opitutaceae > REEB01. The sequence goes on along the minus strand of REEB01000093.1, from coordinate 15,582 downwards.
TTTTCGCCGGACTGGCCATCGGCCTGGTGCACGGTCTCATCGTCAGCCTCGCCTTGGTCTGGGTCGTTTCCGACCATCACCCGCTGCCCGAATTTCAACGCGCCGACCTCAGGATAGGCGTTTGCCACGCAGCCGGCCATGTCGCGTTCGGTGCGGTCGTCGGCCTGGTCATCGGCGTAGCAACGGCACTGCGCTCAGGCGTTCCAGGCGCGGAATAGGCGTTCACTCACCGCGCTTTTTCGGATTGCCGCTACCCCGCCCTCAGCCGGGCCCGTCCGGATCCAAAACCCCCGGCTCTTGCCCCGCCGGCCTCCCGGCCAAGCCGCCGCGGCCATCCTTCTCCCAAATCACCAGTCCGTCGTCGCGATCCTGATACATCTGCCAGAAGAGGATCCATGGGTCGAGCAGGTGGGTGCGGCCCTCGCGGACGATTTTGAAGACGAAATGGCTGTGGTCATGGGATCCACTCAATACCCCTGCTCCGTCCGCGTAGTGCTGCCCGGGTGACAAGGGCCGGTGTTCGGGGACTGTCAGGCGCGTCATGTGGTGGCATTGGAGTATCCAGGTGGAGCCATCGGGCCAGTGGCGAAAGCCGCGCCAGCGGTTGTTGTTGTGACCGGTTTCGAGGTGGTTGAAGAAGGCATGGTCATCGATTCCGATCGGTGCCCGGATCGGCGTCCCCCGGCGGTGGTTGATGTCGAGGCCACCGTGGGCACTGGCTCCGAAGTAGGGGCCGAGCCAACAATCCTCGCCGTTGTAGCAGTCATTGATTCGAAGCCCGTCCGCGCGCAGAGGGCACCATGGGAAAACCGGCTCGGGACAAATTCGAAGGGTCGCGTCCTGGAGCGCAAAGCGCGCTTGGCCGGACGGCGCACAAGGTCCGTGTGTTTCCAGGAGGAAGTCAAAGATGTCCCGCACCGCGTCGAACCAAATCCGCAGGCCCGCTATCTCCCAGGGCGGATAAAAGCTGCGCCAAGTCGGGACTTCCCGCTCGAGCCGGTGGGGCTCGCCGTCGATGGCCAGCAGGCAGTGGAATTTGTAGAAGGTACGGGCGCTGTGAAACTCCTCTTTGGGCCGGGGCCGGGTGGTGAACAGGATCTCGGCTCCGGTTTCGAGCAGCTCGAGCCGGCGGCGGGAACCGTCCGCAAGGACAAAGTCACAACTTTCGCCGGCTTCGAGTTCGAGCGGCGACAGGGTGGGACGGGCATGGAGAAGGCTTGGGGCAGGCATCGCGTTCCTCCCATCATCCGGGAAAGGAAAGGCCGGGGCCAGCCCGGATGGAGGGATGCCTCAGGAAGCTCCTTCGGCCACGACCATCTGCACGGCGTGGGCGGCCAGGGTCTCGGCAATCGCGAGAGGCGGCGGCGCATCGCAAACGACCACATTCACCCGCCAGGGATGCAACAGCACCGAGGCGCTGCGGCGACCGAACTTCGAGGCGTCCACCAGGAGCACGACTCGGTTGGCCGCCCCCGCGAGAGCGCGTTTCACTTCGATCTCAAGCGGATTGCGGTCGGTCGGACCGACGGCGGCATCGAGCCCGGCGGCGCTCAGAAAGCAGGTCGCGGCCCGCTGAGGGGCAACAAACTGGAGCGTCTCCGGACCCACGAGATTGCCCGAGGCCGCGCTCAGCCAGCCTCCGGGCAGTTTGACCGGCAACTGGGGCCGCACCTGCCGGACCCGCAGGGCGACATGCAGGCTGTTCGTGATCACGGTGACATGGGTTTCGGGCAGGTGATCGATGAGGGCCGCCACCGTCGATCCGCCCTCCAGGGCAATGGTGTCGCCCTGGCGGACAAACAACCGGCAGGCCTCGCGGGCGATGCGGTTTTTCGCCTCCTCGGTGCCAGTGGCTTCAGATGGGGCGGCTTCTGCCTCCAGCGCGGTTTCCGCGGCCCTGGCGCCACCGGGGATGCGGAGCAGTCGCCCCTGACCTTCGAGATGCCGCAGGTCGCGCCAGACTGCCATCGAGGTGCCGCCGAGCGCACTTTGCAGGTGGGCAACGGTCACCTGCCGGTGCTGGTGGAGCAGATCAAGGATCCTCTGGTGACGGGCGGCAGTCATGGACACTGACCGCCTCATCGGCCCTGCCGACACCGGAATCAAGACCAGTCGATGGTGATTCACAACTTGCTGAAAAACTTCCCTGTAGCCGCCACAAGGATACAGCGGAGGTTGCCGCTGTCGCCAGGGGGAATCGGCTTCAGAGAGGAGAGTAATTTTCTTCAGCCGGAGGTTGTTTTACCTCAGGGCGCCGTCCCGGCAAAGCCGCGGTCGCGAAAGGCAAACCAAATCAAACAGAGCCCGGCGAAACACATCAGCGCCGCCACCGCAAAGGTCAGTTGCAGGGAAACGGCCGCAAGATAACCCGAGAGGAGGCTGCCTGTGATTCTGGGGACTCCGATGAAGACGAGCGTGAAAAGTCCCTGGATGGAATTGCGGAAGGTGTCCCCGGCCAGGCTGTTGAGGATCAGAATGGGGGCGACATGGGTGGCGATGATGATGATGCCGTGAAAGAACTGGATCCCGAGCGCGGTCGCCATCCCGGGGAAACTGGCCAGGAGGAGCATCCGGCAAAACATCGCCCCCATCCCCAGCACCACGATGGTGCGCAGCCCGAGTCGCTTGCTCAGCAGCCCGAAAGCGGCCATGAACCCGACTTCCACCAAAACCCCGATGTTGGCAATGAGCCCGAGCCATTGCCGGTCCACCCCGGCCACCTCGGTCAGGTAGAGCGGGTAAAAACCGTAGTAGGCCGAGCCGGCGAAGTGGGTCAGCCCGAGGCCGGCGCAGAAGAAAACCGCCGGCGGCCGGAGCAGCACCCGGCCCGCCTCCAGGGTGGGCAAGCGCGATCCTCCGGCTGCTTCGGCTTGAGGGGATGGTGCGGCCAGGCGCGGCAACCGCCAGGCGTTGATGATGCCGATGAGACAAAAGAACGTCGCCACATGAAAGACCAGCTTGAGCGAACCGCCGCCCTGGAGCAGCAGGTAGAGCACGATGCTCGGTACGATGAAGCCGATCGTACCCATCAACCGGATACGATGGTAGGGCGGAGCGGTGCGGCGGCCGATTTCAGCCTGTCGCCGGGCGGTGAAGTAAAGTCCGTCCTGCAGGGGCAGCATGGGTGCGAAGGCGAGGCTGTGGAGCAGAAACAACAGCATGGTGGCCCAAAACCCCGTGAAAGCCCAGAGGCCCGCCTGGGCCAGTGCACAAAGAGCAAAGATGCCGACAACCAAACCGCGGTTGTTCCGCCGTGCGTCCGCCACCAGGGTCAGCAGCACCGGCGTCAGCAGGATCGAAAGCTGCGAAACCGCCAGGATGATCCCGATCTGCTCCTCCCCCAGTCCCTGCTCCTCCTTGAAAACAACCGTGAGGAACGGGATCAGGCTGCCGGTAACGGCGAAGGCGATGAAAAACTGGCTCCGGAGTGCCTGCATGAGAACGCCACCATGACAGCGTCGGAGGGCCGATCAAGGTCACTCCGCTTCGCCCCGGATCCGGCCCCGCTCCGGCCCCGGTCTAACCCAAATCGGCGATGTGGATCTCACGCCCCTCGGAGAGAAGCGCGGCCTCGTAGAGCAACGTCAGGTGGCGGGCGAATTCGAGCGAACCGCGGACGGCGGGTCGTCCCTCGACGATGCAGTCGTAAAAATACCGCAATTCTCCGTAAAATCCTTGGGTGAACTCCATCCGGTTCTCGAGGGTGGCGAGGTGGTTCTGCGGCTCCCAGACGATGGCTCCGTGATCCAGTCCCTCGGGAGCGAAGGAGACGGTCTGGCCGTAGCGGAACGGAATCCCCCGCTGGAAGTGGACGCGGCTTCCGTTGTCGATCACGACCTGGCGGCCGTCGGCCACGAAGTGATAGCGCTCGACGGCCTGGCTGGACGGCGCCCCCGCCGCCAGGTGAAGGGCTCCCACCGCGCCGCCGGCAAACTCAAGCAGGCACATGCCGCCACCGTGCCGCGAGCGGCGCACCGTCAGCGCCTCCACCTCGCCGGCCACCGCCACCAACAGCGAAAGCGGGTGACAGCCATTGCCCAACCAATTGGTGAAAACGCCTTCTTCGAGGATGCGCCGGCCGTCTTCCGGAACGTCGATCGGATACACCGCCAGCGCACTTTGCAGCGCCTTGCCGCCTTCGGCGCTGAGAAGCTCGATCGCTTTGTCGGTGGCGGGCATGAAGGCCTTTTTGTAGCCCACGACCACGACCCGGTCTCCGCGGCGCTCCAAGACCGGATCCAAATCACGCGCCCGGTAGGAGGAGGGCTTTTCCATCCAGACATGAACACCGGCCTCCAAGGCCCGGCAGGCCAGTGGCGGATGCGCCCCGGGGCCGGCGGCCAGCAGCACGGCTTCCGGCTTTTCGGCATCAAGGGCCCGCGCCAAATCGGTATGGGCGGAGCAACCCCACTTCCGGGCCGCTTGGCGGGCGCGGGCCTCGTCGAGGTCGCAGATCGCGACCAACTCGAAAGGAAGGTGGTGCAGCGTCGGCAGGAGCGTGCGGGTGGCATGGCCGCCGGCGCCAATCAAGATAACCCGCAGAGAGCGTTCGGATTTGGTGGACGAGGCCATCATGCAATGTCCTCGAACAGTGAGCGGAGAAAGGCAAGATCCCGGGCGACGCCATCGGGCGGATCTCCTTCCGGAGGGGCTTCGCCATGGGAGGGGTTGAGGCAAAGAACCGGACTGACCCCGTCGCGGATGACCGCTTCGACGATCGCCTGCACCGGCCAGGAAGCCTGCTCCAACGGCGACCGCCACTTCAGCGGTCCGCCGGGGGTTACGGCCCGTCCGCCTTTGAGGTGCACATAAGCCAGCCGGGGTTGCAGGCGGCGATAAACGTCCAGGGAGGGGAATACACCGCATTGCCACAGGTTCTGGATATCCCAGGTCAGGCTGAGCGGAACCGTTTCCCCCAGTTCGGTAAATAGCGCTTCCACGTCTTCCACCGACGCCAGCACACAGCCCCGGGTTTCGTTTTCCAGGGTCGCCTCGAAACCCGCCTCGCGGATCCGCCGAGCCGCCTCGGCATAAACGCCCGGCAGCCAAGGGGCCTGTGTGCGCCAGACATCGCGGCCGGGGCGGCCGTCGGCGCAGTCACGGGCCCGCGCGGCCAGCAGGCGGATGAACCGGGGTCGCAGGCGGCGGGCCACCGTCAGGGCCCGCTCCACCCCTGCGGAAACGCTCTGCTCAAAGGCGGCGCGGCCTTTTTCCAGCGGATCGCCCAGCAATGGGCTCGAAAGGCAATAGGCCCCCACCTCGTGCCGGTCGAGGAGCTCGGCCAGGCGGGCGCAATCGGCGTCGGCCAGATCAAGAATGGCTTCGCCCCAGATTCCATCCTTAAGATCGATCCAGTGCAGGCCCCACTCGCGGCAGCGGAGAACCGCGGCCGCGATCTCCCGATCGGCCATGGTGTTGAGGAGGGTCAGTCGGGTAGGCATGCCGAAGCAGTTCTGCCACCCGACCTTTCGGTGTCAATCCCCCCCACCTGGCGGAAAACGTTTCTCAGAAGGTCACCAGCTGGTATCCGTCATCCAAATACTTGGAGAGATCGATGAAGCCGGCGGTGCCGGGCACATCCATCTGATTAACGAGCCGCAGGCCGGACTTCTGGACCGCCTCGGTGGCCTCAAAAGCCGCGGAACAACCGGCGCAGGCACCGACCACATGCTCTTCGACTTCCTTGAAAAACTTGTGGGCGGGATGGTCCGGTTTGACCACTTCCGAAGCCCAGCGCACGCCTGTGCCCTGAAAGATGACCACGAACTCGCGGCCCTTGTTGCGCAGGGTCCGCGCCAGCAGGAGGGCATTGAAGACGCGCCCGAGGGCCTCTTGGGAACCGGTCTTGGGATCGGCGAAAATAACGATGGCGGTTTTGGCTGACATGGTGGATTTCTTATGGGTTGAAGCTGTTTTGCGGGATGGTGCGGAGGTTTGAAAAATCCCCGCCACCGCTGAAAAGAAAGCATACAACAATCACCCGCTCCCGGTCAACCCATCGGTCCTTTCGGATGACGGGCCCGCGTTCCTCCCGGACCCGGTTTCCCTTCCTCGCGTATTCTGGATTTCGCTACATCCCGGCCTCTTCCGGCGCAATAGGGAATCGCTTGACTCCCCGCCCTCCGGAAGCCGCAGTATCCCGACCAGCCGATGATGGATTCCATTGTCAAATTCCCCGCGGCCAGGACGATGCCTTTCGCTTTCGACTGGGGCAAATCCACTGGGTTAGCCAGCGGGCCGCCCGGTGCTGCCGACGCCCCCAGTGTCGGCCGCCGCATCCCCAGCCCGGGGCGCGCCAACCCACGCCACCGGCAGCCCAAAGACCCCGAGGCGATCGTGGGGAGGCCGTCCTCACCATTGCCTTCTCCAGCGCAGACCGCAAATCTGTCGGCGAGGATGGAAGCAATCCCCGCCCACCTGCCCTCCAAGTCCTGAAGCCATCGCAGCCATGAACCAACCTCCCGCCGTCCCCGCAGTTCCCACACCCGTGGCGTCGCGCCGCTCCTCGGGGATGGCGGTCGCCTCACTCGTCCTCGGCATCCTCAGCATGCTCGGCGCCATGACCTTTCTGCTCCCGCCGGTCCTGGCGGTCATTTTCGGCCACCTCGCCCTCGGCGAGACCAAGCGTGATCCCGCACTGGAAGGTCGCGGGATGGCGGTCGCCGGACTGGTCATGGGTTACATTTCCCTGGCGCTGTGGGCTTTGGGCCTGCTCATCTTTGGCATGATCTTGCTCTTCGGCCTCTTCGCCGCCGCCGCCTCAGTTTGAGGGGGATGGAGGAGGCATTCTCCGGGAGCGAACAACCGGTGCAACCGCCCCACCCTTCCCTGGACTATCTGGACCACCGGCCGTGGCCGCTGCCTCACCGCCCCTGGAGTTGGCGCCAGTCTTGGCATGACCTGCTTTTCCTTCACTGGGCGGTCGATCCCGACTGGCTCCAAGAGCAACTCCCGGCGGGGCTGGAGGCGGATTGTTACAACGGGCAGGGCTGGATCGGGCTGGTGCCGTTCACCATGTCCGGAGTGACGCGGCGGGGCTTTCCCGCGCCATCCCTGCTCTGTGATTTTCCCGAAATCAACGTCCGCACCTATGTCATCCACGGTGGCAAGCCGGGGGTCTGGTTTTTCAGCCTCGATGTTCCCAACCCGCTGGCCGTCTGGGTCGCCCGGACGTTTTTCGGCCTGCCCTACTTTAACGCCCGGATGCGGGTGAGGGGCACGGAGGAAAAGGTGGAGTACCGCCACCGGCGGGGGCATCGGGCTTTTGAGGCCACCTACCGACCGAGGGGGAAAACAGACTATCCGCCGGGGTCTTTCGAGATCTGGTCCACCGAACGCTATTGCCTTTACAGCCGGGACCGCCGGGAGAGGCTCTGCCGGGCGGAGGTCCACCATCGGCGCTGGCCGCTTGAAGACGCCTCGGCCGACATCCGCGTGAACACTCTTCTTGATGGATTGCCCCTCGGGGAGCGCCACCCGTCGGCGTTGTTCTCACGGACGATCGATGTGGTGGTCTTTCCCCTTGAGCGCGTCGACCGGCGCTAAAGTCCCGCGGGCAAGCGGCGGGCCGCGGGCGGGAGCGGGTGGAGCCCCGCGGCCTCAATGGCGGCCGCACCGGCGTCGCTGAGCAGAAAGGACAGCAGAGGCCGCAACTCGGCGGCATCCTGGTTCCGGAATACGAGCACAAAGGGCATCCGCAGGGGATAATCCCCGGCATGAATGTTTTCCAGCGTCGGCCCGAAGGCGATGTCGCCCGGCCGTTCCGAAACCGCCAGCACCTTCTGGCCGGCGGCTTCCGGCGGAGCCTTGGGCAGCAACCCGATCGCGGATGGATCGCCGCTCAACCGCTGATGGAGGCTGGCGGGCGATTGATGCACCACCACGACCGCACGCAGTTCCGAGCCCGGCCGACCCGCCAACTGACGAAAAAGGTTCACCACCAGGCTGGTCTGGCTCGAGAGCACCTGGGGGGAAATGCTGCGCGCCGCCCACTCCCCGGCGAGGCCGAGATCGCCCCAACGCCGGATATCCGCACCATCCTCCTGACTGAAGATCGAGCGCAGGCGGGGCAGATCGGCTTGCTCAAGGGGATTCGTCCGCGCGACGCTGAAGACGACCGCGTGATAGGCAAACGGCAGGATCCGCCAATCCCCCATCGGCGGCTCGAAGTCCGCGGGCGCGGCCAGTACCGCCACCCTCGCTTCACCCCGCTCAAGAGCCCGCCGGGCAGGGTGGGTGCCGGCGAGATCCACCTTGAGATCGAGTCCGTTTTCTTCGGCGAAAACGGTCAGCGCCTTGTCCAAGGCAGGACTGAACAGATCCGACCCGACGAGGGTCAGCGGAGCGGAGAAACCCGCCAGGGGCAGCCCGAGCAGGCCCCAGACCAGGGCGGTAATACTACGATTCATACGAGTTCTTTACGGCAGGATCGATCTTCAGGAAAAGCGAAAAACCAGGGCCGCCTTTCATGGGAAAGCCTTCAGCAACCGAAGGTTCCCCCCGAATGGGAGCTAGGATTGCCGCCACGGGTCGGCCGTCAATGCCCGCTACCAAGACCCGCAGGATGCTCCCCGCCTCCCCGGAGTATTCCCGCCACCCGCCGCTTAAGAAGCGGGACCCAGAGCCGTTAATGGGGGAACAGGATGTAGTTTCCCATGAAAACCGTTGTCATTATTGAAGATCAAACCGCCATCCGCGACATGGTCTCGGAGTTTGTCAAACTTACTCCGGGCTTCGAGATGGTGGGCGCCTACGGGGATGGCGAGGAAGGCCTGCAAGGATGCCTCAGCCTCCAGCCCGAAGTGGTTATTCTGGACGTCGGCCTCCCCGGGCTCACCGGCACGGAAGTGCTGCGCGCTCTGGCGGCCAAGCTCCCCCGCAGCAAGGTGCTCATTTTCTCAGGTCGCGCCACTGCCTCCAATATCCGCGAGCTGCTCGCAGCAGGAGCCCAAGGATACGTGGACAAAATGGACGGCTTCTCCGAGTTTCGGAAAGCCCTCGAGATCGTCGCCGGCGGCGGCACGTTCATCGGACCAAAAATGGCCAGCATGATGCGCTCGCTCATTCTCGATCCGGGAGCCGACCGCAAGGAGATCCCCCTCTCGGACCGCGAACGACAGATTCTCCAGCTCGTCGCCGAAAGCTTTTCCACCAAAGAAATCGCCGCCCGGCTGGGCATCAGCGTTCGCACGGTGGACAACCACCGCACCAATATCATGCGCAAACTCAACTTGCACGATGTTGCCGCCCTCACCCGCTACGCAATCAAACACGACCTCGTCGCCCTCAACCCCTGAATCTCCTCCCCTCCCCCCTCCGTAACCCGGGATCCGCCGTCGGTCCGGCGGCCCTTTGCTGAGCCCTTTCCATGGAAGGATCCAACGGTCACCCCCCTCCGTCCTCGAAGCCGTCGCCAAAACACTGCGCTTCACTGGCCGCCCGCCGGCTGCTCGAAGGCGCCGAGGACAGCCTCCCCGGATTCGCCGGCCTCGCCCAAACTTCTTTTCTCGAACTGATCGGCCAAGGCACCGGTCCGTTCTACCTCCTCACCACCCCCGGGGGCCGCATTCTTGACGGCACCCCCAACGTCGCCCGGCTCCTCGGCTGGCCCATCGATCTCCTGCGCGGGCGCTCCCTGCCCGCACTGGCGGCGAGCGGCGAGCGGGGCCTGCTCCGCGTCTTTCTCGGTGAGTTGGCCGCCGGCGGGGAACCGGCCAACAACACCCTCGTCCACCTCCTCGGACAGGGCGCCAACAGGCTCCCGTACCTACTCGATGCACGCTGCATCCGCAGGCATGGTCCCAAAGCGCGGAACCAACCCGACTCCGTCATCCTCATCCGGCTCCAGCCCTCGGCCGAAGACTGGAGCACCAGCGCCTTAAACGCGGCGCCCGAGGCCGCCTCGCTCTTCGCCTCCATCACCGGCACCGGGCAGATCCACTACCTCAGTCCGGACTGGCTCCAGCTCCTCGGCTCTCCCCGGGATTGCCGGTCACGGAAACTGATGGACTTCCTTATTCCCGCCGACCGCGATCGCTTCGCGGCACTGCTCGAAAGCGTGCTTCGCAATCCCTGCTCCGCCGGCATCAGCCTCGGTTTTCAATCCACCCAAGGCGACGAAACTTCCTTGGATTGCCTCCTCGACTTCAGCCAGGAGTCCGGCCTCATTTTTCTCACCGCAGCCCCTTCGGATTCATCCCGGCCCGCCGACGGCCTCACCCGTCTCCTCCACCTCGCCATCCACGCAGTCGGCGACGGCGTCGCCCTCTTCCAGCACACCGGTGACGGCCTTCTGCCCATTTTCACCAACCAGACCTTCGAAAAGCTCACCGGCTACAACCGCGAGACCCTCGAATCCCCCGAGGCCGTCGAGCAAATCCTCACTTCGGGACTCCACCAACGCCTGCTTCACGGAGCCGACCGCCTTGCCGGCGGCCACCGCTTCCACTCCCGCGAATGCCGCATCTTCCGGGCCGACAGCTCCAGCTTCTACGCCAATCTCCACCTCAAGGCCGTCCCCCAGCCCGGCACCGGCGCCCTCGTCTGGATGCTGCTCATCCGGGATGTCACCGAAACCAAAGTCGCCTCCGACACCCTGCGGGAAAGCTCCCGCAACCTCAGCGAAACCCTCGAAGAGCTGCGCAAAACCCAGCGCGTCGCCATCCAGCAAGAGCGGCTCCACGCCCTCGGCCAGATGGCCAGCGGCATCGCCCACGATTTTAACAATCTGCTCGCCCCCATCCTCGGGTTCACCGAGCTGCTCCTGACCATGCCGGAAAAGGGGCAGGATCAGACCAAGTTGGTCAGTTACCTCGAAAAAATCCGCGGCGCGGCCCAGGATGGCGCCAATGTCGTTTCCCGCCTGCGGGAGTTTTACCGCTCCAGCAACGACCCCGAGGATCTTTCCGAAGTCGACTTCACCTCCCTCGTCGCCGAGGCCATCGGGCTGACCCGCCACCATTGGAAAAACCAGGCCGAGAGCCGAGGCATCCAGATCCAGATCAGCGAATCCCTTCAGCCGGTCCCGCCGGTCGCGGGCGTCGAGTCCGACCTCCGCCAGGTCCTGACCAACCTCATCCTCAATGCCGTCGACGCCATGCCCCGCGGAGGCACCATCGGGATTGAGACGATCCTGCACGATGGCCGCGTCCTCGTGCGCATCATCGATGACGGTGAAGGCATGAGCGAGGAAGTGCGCAAGCGCTGCCTGGAGCCGTTTTTCACCACCAAAGGCAAGCTCGGGACGGGCCTCGGTCTCTCCATCGTCGCCAGCATCATTCAGCGCCATGGCGGCAGCTTCGACCTCGATTCGAAGCCCGGCCAAGGGACCCGCATCACCCTCACGCTGCCGCCCGCGGGCAAGCGCCTGAAACAAACCGTGCTGCGCCCGGAAATCGAAACCGGACGTCCCAAGCGCATCCTCGTGGTTGACGACGAGCAGCTCCTGCTCGAGGTCGTTTCCCAGTTGCTCATCAGCATGGGGCACAACCCGGAATGCTTCAGCCGCCCCACCGAGGCACTCGACCGGCTCGACCAGGAGCCCTTCGATCTCATCCTGCTCGACCGCGCCATGCCCGGCATGACCGGCGATCAGTTCGCCCGCTTTTCCAAGGAGCGCCACCCGGAGATTCCGGTCATCATGCTCACCGGTTTCGGCGAGATCATGCGCCAGAGCGGCGAACGGGTCGCCGGCGTGGATGAAATCCTCAGCAAGCCGGTCTCTTTCGAAAAGCTCCGCGAGACCATCGCCCGCCACGGCTGACGCCGCCTGCTCCCGGGTCAGGGAGCCAGGACCCGCAGGGAAGCCGGGCGCACCCGGATGGCAAATGTATCCGACAAACCGTGATACTCGCCGTCGGTGTGCATCTCCACCGGGCGGGAAACTTTCACCGCAAAGGTCGGCCCGGCCAGGGTGGTCACTTTCGGGCTCCGGTCGATCGTCCGCCCGAAGAGCCGCACCCCCAGGACGGGCGCATCCCGCAGGCGGCCCGAGGTCACCGCGACCAAATCGAGCGCACCGTCGTCGAGGCGGGCGCGGGGGGCGATGTGGGCGTTGTTGCCGTACTGGGAGGAGTTGGCCACCGCAAGGAGGAAGGCCTCGCCCTCGAAGCCGCCCGCCGGCGATTCCACCCTGTAACACGCCGGCTGATACGTGAAATAACACCGCAGCGTGGTCGTCACGTAGGGCAGAAAGCCGCGGCGCGCGCTGGCATTGAAACGGCGGCCGATCTCGGCATCAAACCCCATGCCCATGACGTTGAAAAAGGGCCGCCCGTTGACCTCCCCGGTGTCGATGGTCCGCTCCCGGCAGACCAAAAGCGTTTCCAGCGCCCGGTCGAAGGCCATCGGCAGGCCGAGGTGGCGGCCGAGTCCGTTGCCCGAGCCGGTCGGTATCATGCCGTAGCAGGCCGGACCGCCGACCAGCCCGGCCGCGACTTCGTTCATCGTCCCGTCTCCGCCAATCGAGACCACCGTGCCCGCCCCGGCAGCAACCGCCTCGCGGGCCAATTGGGTGGCGTGCCCGGGGCCTTCGGTGACCCGCCACTCCGCTTCCAGGTGCCGCCGCTTGAGAAAGGCCTCCAGCCGGCGCAGTCGTCCGGGGTGGCGGCCCCGCTTCCCGGATACCGGGTTGATGATGAAGACAAAGGGACCCCGCGCTCCGGTGGTCGCGGTCGTCTCCGGCCCGGCGGCGGGTATGGTCGTCAACGGCTTCATGGCTAGATCAAAGCGTCGCCGCCGGCGGGTGGCCGGCGGAGGCCACCTGCTGCAACCGGGCCTCAAACCCGCAGATGACCGCCGCCCAGGTGACCGGTTCGACCGCAGCGCGCGCGGCCCGGCGCCAGGCCACCCACTGGTCCCGTTGGGCCAGCGCGCCCGCCGCCGCCGCAATGAAGGCGGCTCGATCGCCCGGCGGCACGGTGAGGCCATTGACACCGGAGCGGATAAACTGCCGCGCCGCCGCCATCTCATAGGCCAGCACCAGGAGTCCGCTGGCCAAGGCCTCGGTGACGACATTGCCGAAGGTCTCCGTCTCACTGGGAAAGAGAAACAAATCGCCGGAAGCATAGTGGGCGGCCAGATCCGGCCCGCTCCGCATCCCGGAAAAAACGAAGTCCGGATACTCCTTTTCCAGCTTCATCCGCTCCGGTCCGTCGCCGACGAGGATAAACCGCGCCACCGGTTCCCGCCGCTTGATCTCCAGAAAGGCTTCCACCGCCAGGCCGATGTTTTTCTCCTTCGCCAGACGGCCCACATAGACCACCGCCAGACCATCCGTATCCACTCCCCAACGACACCGCAGCCCGGGATCGCGACAGCCGGGAGCAAACAGCCCGCCGTCCACCCCGCGGCTCAGTACCCCCAGGCGCTGAAAACCTTCCGCGGCCAGCTCCTCCACCATCTCCCGGGTCGGCACCAAGGTGCAGGCGGCCTGGTTGTGGAAACTCCGCAGGAATCCCACCGCCACCTCCTGCAGCATGCCGTAGCCGTAATGCCGGCCATACCGGTGGAAATTGGTGTGAAAACTCGTGGAAACCGGGATGCCCAAGCGTCGTGCCGCCCCCAGGGCCGCCCAGCCGAGCGGTCCTTCGGTGGCGATATGCACGAGATCCGGAGGCACTTCCCGCCACCGCTTCCACAATCGACCCACCACCGGCAAGCCCATCATGAGGCCTTCATACTTCGGCAGGGGCAGCCCCGGCACCAGCCACTCGGCAAAGTCCTCCTCCCGCCCCGCCCCTCGATCCGCCGCCTGGCGGGGGCGTACCACCGTCAATTCGTGACCCCGCCCGGCCAGTCCCCGGACCAGCCGGTTGAGCGTCATGGCCACTCCGTTGATCTCCGGCGGAAAGGTTTCGGTGACGAGGGCGAGCTTCACGGGTGGGATCGCCGCACAGCAGACGACTCGGAGCAGGCGGCGGGGAGGCGCGTGCGCTGGTTCATGGCCGCCGGCAGGTCGCCCGGTTGCGGGGCCCTTCGTGACAAGTGACTTCCACCACCCGCACCCGCCCCTCCGTGCGTTGGGTGACGAGCGTGTCCGCCAGTTCAAAAACCCACGCCGCCAGCCCTTCGGCCGACCCGCTCGGTACCGTCACGATCCGGCAGAGACCGGCGGCGGCGAGTCCCTCAAATCGCTCTCGCTCGGGATCGTCCTCTCCGATGACAAGGGTGTGGTCGAAAAGCTCGCGCAGCCGCTCCCGCAGTTCCTTCAGATCCCCGAAGTCGATCACGAAGCCCATCGCATCGAGTGCTTCGGCGGCAAAGGTCACATCAAAGGCCCAGGAGTGCCCGTGGATGAGCGAGCAATGCCCGGGATGCCGCCATTGGCGGTGGGCAAAGGGGAGGTCGTCGAAGGTTTTGGCGCAGGTGAACACGGGTCGGCAGGGTCGCTGGCAGGCTTCCCGCAATGAAAGGTTAAAAAAATCAGGTCAAGCGCCGATATTGTTCCTCGGCCTCTGCTTGCACAGCCCGAACCGTCACGCGAACCCCCACGTCTCCATGCTCACCGTCATCCTGGTCCTCATCGCACTTGCAGCGGCTTTTCACTGCGGTTGTTTCTGCCTCCTGCTCAACGAGATCCGGCGCGCCCCGGTTGGCTATGAAGACGAGCGCGGTTTCCACGAAGTAAAGGAGGACGAGGTCCGCCCCGCCGAGATCCCGCCCGCACTCCTGCGCCGCGCCCGAAGCGGCTTTTTCGCCGCCCCCGCCAGCTTCGACCCGCACCGCAACTGATCTTCCCCCATGTCCACGACATTTGAAACCAGCTCGGTAACCGTCGACCTCGTCCAGGAACTGCTCTGCTTTGCCGTCCAAGAGGTCTTTAAAACTATGGCCGGCACCAACGCCGCCTTCGAGAAACTCGAGGACTATGTCGGCAAGGAGGCTTTCATGCCCGAGCTTTCTCCCGGCGGAGCAGGCGAGACCACGATCGCCGCCTCGGTCGGCTTCACCGGCAAAATCAACGGAGTCATTTTCCTTTTTCTCGGCCAACGCTTCGGCTCGAAAATGGCGGCCCGGATCACCGGCCTCGACGCCGGCGACATCGACCGGGAAGTGCTTTCCGACGTCGCCGGCGAACTCACCAACATGCTCTCGGGTATGTTCAAGAACCGCCTCAGCGATCGCGGCCTCGCCTCCACTTTGGGCGTGCCGACCGTGGTCATCGGCAAGGAACTCTCCCTCAGCAGCATGGCCGAATGCCGCCAATACCGGCTCCGCTTCAACGCTGAAGGCGATCCGGTCTACGCCGACCTCGTCCTGCGCGAAAACTGAGGGGCGGCCGACTCCGGGCTTCAGGCATGCCGCGGCTCCACATCTCTTGCATGGTGTCGCACCTGGCCCAAAGGGCCGAAATTCCCGAGCCCGGTCCGAAGGGCCGGCTGTGCAGCCAATTCAGGCCCGGGCATTGAGGCGAAACCCCTGCTTGGCGCCGCCGCCGGCCGAGCGCGACGCCGGCCGCTTTCCTTTCGGAGGTTCCGGCTCCACGGCCGGCGCCGGCGGCTTGTCGCCAGACACATGGCCCCGCACCGCCAGCCGCTTCATTGCAGGTCAATCTCGGCGGTTTGCACCACCCCCGGCGTGGAG
>REEB01000235.1 GCA_007695295.1 Puniceicoccaceae bacterium | reverse complement strand
GAAGAAATCATCGAGCAGGCCCGCGAGCAGGGCCGCGCCATCGCCGAGGATCTCCGCGAGGGAGGCGCCTCCGTCGACGCCGAGTCCCAGATGGTGGCCTTGATCGCCTACCTGCAGGCCCTCGGCACCTATGAATCGCCCGAAGAAGGCAAGGAACGCCGCGCGGCCGCCCGCGCCTCCGCCGAAACAGATCTAACCCGCCGCTAAGGACTCCCCCATGTTTCAACGCGTCCTCTACGAACACTGGCAGACGATCTTCCCTCTGATTGGATTCATCCTCTTCGGCAGCCTTTTCATCTTCCTGGTGATCCGCGCCGTCCGGATGAAAAAATCCCGCCGCGACCATCTCAAGAACCTTCCGCTCGAAAACGACGAGAAACCCCGTCCGACCGACGATGACCGCTCCGCAAAATAAACCCGACCTTCACGAAGATCCGATCCGGGAACACACCTACGACGGCATCCAGGAGTACGACAAACGACTTCCCAACTGGTGGCTCTGGACGCTCTATGGCTCGATCATTTTCTCGATCGGCTACTGGTTCTACTACGAACAGTCCGGCGCGGGGCCGACCGGGATTGAAAAACTCGAGTCCCGCATGGTCGAGCTCGAAGCCGCCCGCCTCGCCGCCGGTGTGGGCAAGCCGGAGGATTCCATCCTCTGGGAAATGAGCCGCAATGAAGCCTTCCTTAGCTCCGGCCGCCGCATCTACGAAACCAACTGCGTGGCCTGCCACGGCACCGACCTGCGGGGCGGTGTGGGCAACAACCTCATCGACGACACTTGGCTGCATGGCGGCTTGCCATCGCAGATGTGGGACGTGATCAGCGACGGCGTTCTGGAAAAAGGCATGCCGGGGTGGGGCACGCTCATCGGCGAGCGTTCCGTCTCGGCGGTCACGGCCTACATCCTCTCCTATCACGAGGAAGGACCGGAGGGTCAGGCGCGGCCGCGCTGAGCCGGATCCCGCCTTATGGCCGCGCCCGGTCGCCTTCAGCCGAACCGAGACTCCGTCACCACCATCCGGGACGACGGCTCCCGGCTGATTCTGCATCCCGCGGATGTGCGGGGGCGCTACACCCTTTGGCGGCGGTTGACGGCGGTGGTCCTGATCGCGGTCTACGCGCTTCTGCCCTGGATCCCCGTGGGCGGTGCGCCGGCGGTCTTTTTCGACGTGCGGCAGCTCCAACTGCACTTCTTCGGGCTGACTCTTGCACCGCAGGATTTCTGGCTGGGTTTTTTCCTCATCACCGGACTGGGGTTCACCCTCTTCTACATCACCGCCCTGCTGGGGCGAGTCTGGTGCGGCTGGGCTTGCCCGCAGACGGTCTTTTTGGAGCATGTCTTTCGCCGCGTGGAGCGCTGGATCGAAGGCGATGCCACCGCGCGGCGCCGGCTCGACGAAGCGCCTTGGACCGCCAGGAAAGCTGCCCTGCGGACGCTGAAGCACGGCTGCTTCATTCTCCTGTCCGCCGTGATCGCGCATGTCTTCCTCGCCTACTTCGTCTCTCTGCCGGAGGTCTGGCAAATGATCACCCACTCGCCGCTCGAGCATTGGGGCACCTTTGTCTTCATGGTGGTGGCCTCCGGGATCCTCTACTTCAACTTTGCTTGGTTTCGGGAGCAGCTCTGCATCATCATCTGTCCCTACGGCCGGCTGCAATCGGCGTTGGTGGACGATGACTCCATGGTCATCGGCTATGACGAGGGCCGCGGCGAACCCCGGGGCAAGCTCAATACTCCCGGTGCCGGTGACTGCATCGACTGCTTCCGCTGCGTGCAGGTCTGTCCGACCGGCATCGACATCCGCCAGGGACTCCAGCTCGAATGCATCGGCTGCGCCAACTGCATCGACGCCTGCGACGAGATCATGGACCGCGTCGGGCGTCCCCGCGGGCTGGTGCGCTACGATTCGCAGAACGGCCTCGCGGGGCGGGTCCGCAAGATCTTCAGGCCCCGGCTGGCCATCTATACGCTGTTGCTCTGTGCCGGAGCGGCTGCGCTGGTGGCATCGCTCTCCACCCTCCAGCCCGCCACCGTCAACGCCATTCGCATGCCGGGCGGTCCTTACTACGTGGATACAGATCAAGTGCGGAACCAGTTTCTGCTCCGGGTCACGAACAAACGCCGGGAACCACTGGCCCTCGAAATCACCGTCGAGGCGGCCGCCACCGGCATCGCGCTCGACGGTGCGACGCGCCGCTTCGAGGTGCCGCCCCTTGACGAGGTGCGCCAGCCGGTGGTGGTGACGGTGCCGCGGTCGGAGTATGCGGGGCCGTTCCGGATGACGCTGCGGGTGCGCTCGGCGGAGGCGGGCGTGGACCTCTCGACCAACGTTCAATTCCTTGGGCCGGATCCCCGGCTCTTTCATGGACATGATTGAATTCATACGAAAACGACCCTGGCTGCTGGTGGTGCTGCTCTTCGTGGTGGTCATCTCGAAGTGGGTTTATGTCGCCCACCTCGGACGCACCTACGGCCCGCAACCCATTCCCGATGCTCCGGGCCGGCCCGCTCCCACCGCCAAAACGGCCCCGGCCGCGCCCGACTCCTGACTGCGGGATGGATGTTGCACTCGGCATCACCGGTCCGCTCGCAGCCCTCGCCGCGGGCCTGGTTACCAGCCTGCACTGTGCCGGCATGTGCGGACCGCTGGCTTGTGCGGTGACGCCGGCGGGGCGCGGCCCGACCGCGGCATGGAGCGCGGGGCTGCTCTACCATGGAGGCCGACTCCTGTCCTACACGCTGCTCGGAATGGCTGCGGGGTTGGTTGGTAGCGTCGTGCTCGACGGGGTGGGGGCTCCGCCTGCCCAAGCGCTGCTGTGGACCTTTCTCGTCGTTTTCGGTCTCTTCGCCGTCGGCGCGGATCGGTGGCTGCCCAAGCCGCGCCGGCTGGGCATCTGGCTGATGCCGCGGCTTGCCCGTTTCCGGGGAAGGCGTGAGGGTGCGGCCGTTCTCGGTCTGGCGACGCCGTTTTTACCCTGCGGCCCGCTCTACTTGGTGGCATGGGTGGCGGCGGCTTCCGGTTCGGCGCTGGCGGGAGGTCTGCTCTTGCTGGCATTTGCGCTCGGCACGGTGCCGCTGCTGGGTTTGGTGCAGTTCGGTTTCAAGACGGTCACACACCGGCTGGGGCCATCCGCCCTCTTTTACCTCCAGCGCGGTTTGGCCGGACTGTGCGTCGCTTTTCTGGCTTGGCGGGGCTGGCCGCTGCTGACCGGTGGAGCGGCAGGCTTCCGCTGCTGCGGATGAGGCCGCCGATTCTGTTGGCTCCGATAGCATGAGCGCCCAACCTGACACCATGACCCTTTCCACCCAGACCGCGGCGGAGCCACGCCACGACCGCGGGGGCAAGCGTGCCTGCATCCACTGCGGGCTGCCCTTTCGGCCGACCGCCGGTCGGGAAGAGTTCTGCTGCACGGGTTGTGAATATGTGTACCACCTCATCCGCGACGAGGGGCTGGAGAAATTCTACGACCTGCGGGATGGAGCGGGTGCGCCCGCTTTGCCGTCCGTTTTCCAGCCCCGGGACTACCGGTGGCTGGAGGAAATGGTGCGGGCGGCCGAAACCGAGGTAGGAAGGGGCGGAAAGGCCCGGCTGGTCCTGGATCTGCAGGGCATCTCCTGCGTTGGCTGCATTTGGCTGATCGAAAAAGTCTTCCGCCGCACCGACGGCGCATCCGACATTCGGATACACTCCGGTCTGGGCCGGATGGAGCTGGCCTGGGTGGCGGGGTCCTGCGACGTGGTCGGCTTCGCGCGCAAGCTCCAGGGCTTCGGCTACCTGGTGGGTCCGCCGGTGAAGGAGCCGCGCTCCGAGTCCTCGCGACTGGTGCTGCGGATGGGGCTGTGTGCGGTATTCGCGATGAACGCGATGCTCTTCTCGCTCCCGTTCTATCTCGGGATGGAGGAGGACTTCGCCTTTGCCGGGCTTTTCGGCTGGCTGACTTTTTTCTTCGCCACCCTCAGTCTCATTGTCGGCGGCGGGTATTTCATCCGCCGGGCCGTCAGCGGGCTGCGGCATGGCGTGCTTCACATCGACCTGCCGATTGCGCTCGGGATCGTCGCCGCTTACACGGCCTCGGTCGGGGCTTGGCTCACCGGGCAGCTCGGGTTCATGTATTTCGAATTCGTCAGCACCTTCAGCTTTCTGATGATTGTGGGTCGCTGGGCGCAGACCGCCGCGGTCGAGCGCAACCGCCACCGGCTGCTGGGCCGGCGACTGGGTCCGCCACGGGTTGAGCAGACGGGGCCGGCGGGCGAAGTCCGGGAGGTCGAGGTTACGGCGCTCAAGGAGGGCGACCGCTACCGGGTGCGGCCGGGAGAGCCGGTGCCGTTGGCCTCGCGCCTCCATTCATCGGATACAACCGTATCGATGGATTGGATCAGCGGCGAGGCCGAGAGTCAGCCGGTGCGACGCGGCGGGCTGGTCGCCTCCGGTGCGATCTTGCTTGGAGGCGAGCCGGCGGAGCTGGAGGCGCTGGAGCCCTGGAGCCGGTCACTGCTGGAAAAGCTGCTCAACTTCGGCGAGGACGGGCCGGAACGCAGTCCCCTCCTGGAGCGGGTGATCAAGATCTACCTCGGAGTGGTGATGGCGGTCGCGGGGGCGGGCGGAGCGGCCTGGTGGCTTCTCGCCGGCGACATCCCCACTGCCGTGCAAGTGCTGGTCTCGGTCCTGGTGGTGTCGTGTCCCTGCGTTTTGGGCGTGGCCCTGCCGCTGACGGATGAGATCGCGATCTCCCGACTGCGCGCCTTGGGGATTTTTGTCCGCAACGCCTTCCTCTGGACCCGCCTGCGGGGGGTGCGGAAAATCCTTTTCGACAAAACCGGCACGCTCACGCTCGAAACCCTCGCCCTCGACAATCCCGAGGCCATCGACCGGTTGGCCGACAGGGAGCGCACCGCCTTGGGTCAACTCGTGGCCGGCAGCCGCCACCCCGTCGCCACCTGCCTGCGGGAGTGGGTCCTGGCCCGCCAGCCCGGCCTGATGCCTGGCGGCGGTGCCCCTGCCCGTGAGGTGGTCGGATCCGGCCTTGAGTGGAGGGACGCCGAAGGAACGGTCTGGAGATTGGGCAAGGCCGACTGGGCTGCCGGCTCCGAAGCCGCCAATGATGCCGGTGTCTCCGGCACCGTGCTGGGCAGGGACGGCCGGGCCTGCGCGGTCTTCCGATTGCGCGAGCAGGTCCGCGAGGATGCGGCTTCCGAGATCGCCGCGCTCCAAGGCGAGGGCTATCCGGTCACGATTCTCAGCGGCGACCGCCCGGAAAAAACCCGAGCCTTGGCGGCGCAACTCGGCCTGCCCGCGGACCGGGCCCTCGGCGGCCTTTCGCCGGACGAAAAAGCGGCCTGGGTCGATGCCCACGCGATGGACGAAGCCCTCATGGTCGGCGACGGGGCCAACGACAGTCTCGCTTTCGACCGCGCCCTCTGCCGCGGCACCCCTGCGATCGACCGCGGCCTGCTCGAAAACAAGGCCGACTTTTATTTTCTCGGCAAGGGGCTGGGCGGCATCCGGCGACTGCTGGCGGCGGGCCGGCTCCGCGATCGGGTGGTCAAGGTCATCTTTGTATATGCGGTCGCTTACAACTTGGCCGCGGTGGCGGTCTGCCTGGCGGGCTGGATGAACCCGCTGGTCGCCGCCATCATCATGCCGATCAGCTCGCTCGTCTCCCTGGCCCTCGTCGCCCTCGGACTGCGCCGCCTCGGCCGCCAAGGCTCCTAGGGATGGAGAGTTTCACCAAGGCGGATTGAGTGCCTGATGATGTGCGTTCCCTCTCACTTGCTTCGCGACCTCTGCGCGGCCAGCGAGCCCTCGGGGCGGCCTTACTGCATCAACTTGCCGCCGTCGACGACCAGGTTTTGCCCGACGATGCCGGCGGCGGCCTGGGAAAGCAGGAAAAGCGTGGCGGGCGTGACGTGTGACTCGTTGAGCGGGTGCTTGATGGCCTGATCCTCGATGAGGCGCTGCTGATCGCCCGGGTTGACCTTTTCCGCGAGCTGGCGCTCGGTCATGATCCAACCCGGCGAGACCATGTTTACGCGGATGCCCTCCGGCCCGAGGTCACGGGCGAGCGAGCGCGAGAAGCCCAGAATCCCCGCCTTGGCGCTGTTGTAAATCGTGTAGCCGGCGATACCGAGCATGAAGTTGGTCGAGCCGATGTTCACGATCGCCTTGCCCCGGCCTTGGCGCAGGTAGGGCAGGGCGGCTTGCGCGGCGACGAAGAAGGAGCGCAGATTGACCGCCCAGACCTGCTGGAGGACTGCGACGTCCGAGTCCTCGAAGGCCTGGGCCGGGTCAATGGCGGCGTTGTTGACGAGGTAGTCGATCGCACCGCTGTGTTGGCCGGCGAACTCGATGAAGGTGCGCGTCTCTTCAACGCTGGCCAGGTCAGTGCGGAGGAAGTGGGCGCGGTCGCCCCACTGGCGGGCCAGTTCGCGGCCGAGCTCCTCCTTGCGGCCGCAGAAGAAGACGTGGGCGCCGAGTGCCACGAGTGACTGGGACAGGTGCCGTCCCAGGCCGTTGGTCCCTCCGGTGACCACGGCCACGCGGTCGCGAAACTCCTGCGTTGTCGGCAGCGGCGGAACCTCGGGCCTTGGCCGGCTCATGGCTGGATGACCACCTTGTTGCGCGAGGCTTGCTCCATGGTTGCAATGGCGTCGTGGATCGCGGTCAGCGGGTAGCGGTGGGTGATGATTTGCTCGGTCTCGACCAGCCCGCGCTCCATGAGGCGGATCGCCTGCTGCATCGCCAGCGGCGTGGTGCCGAAGCTGGCGTCCATGCGGGCTTCGAGGAAGTGGGCCAGTCCGCCGTCGAGTTCGAACTTCTCGTGCGTGGTGATGCCGAAGATATTCCAGCGCGTGCCCCGGCGCAGCAACCCGACCATCGTCCGCACGGCTTCGATGGGTCCGGCGGCTTCGAGGACGAGGTCCGGCCCTTCCGGGAGGATGGCGTAGATCTGTTCACGCACATCGCCGGCGTTGGGGTCGACGGTGTGGGTGGCCCCGTGGCGGACCGCTTGTTCCCGGGCATGGGCGCTGGGGTCGACCGCGATCAGCCGGCCGGCGCCCGCGGCCCGGGCGACCATCAGGCAGAGCAACCCGATGCTGCCCACGCCCAGGATAACCACATCGTCGGCCAACTTCATCTGGCTGTACTGGATCATACCCTTCCACGCTCCGGAAAGCGGCTCGGCCAGGGCGGCGGCATCGAAGGAGAGGGCCGCGGGCTTGCGGAAGAGGCAGTTCTCGCGCGTGAGCATATACTGGGCGAACGCCCCAGGCCAGACGTCCTCCGGCCCGTCACCGCCGGTGGTGAAGGCGTGCTCGCAGTAGTGGGTGTTGCCCACGCGGCAGTGCTGGCAGTAGCCGCAGTAGCCCGAGGGTTGGCAGATCACCTCGTCGCCGACGCTGAAATGGCGCACGCCCGGGCCCACGGCTGCGACGACGCCCGCTGGCTCGTGCCCGGGGATGAAGGGAAAGGTGACGTTGCGGCGGATGCCCTTGATGGCCTTGAAGTCGGTGGCGCAGAAGCCGCAGCTCCGAATGCGCACCAGCACGGAGCCTGCCTCGGTGGGCTGGGGCACGGGCACTTGCTCCAGGCGCAGGTCGTTGAAATCGTGCAGCACCGACGCGAGCATCGTCTGTCCGGGCTCGGGAGCGGGCTCGGCGGCGGGGGTCTGGGACAGGCTTTGCGAGAATGGGGGCATTTCCTCGATGGTCTGTCGGTCACCGTCGCAAGCTCCGTGAGTCATGTCAATGTGGCGCCGGTCCGGTCCGGACGGCAGGTTGTCCTCACGTGGGCTGTCACCGCCACGAGAACGTCGTATCCGTCGGTTCCATCGCTGCGCATCACGGCCTCCCTGAGATTTTTGGGACGATTGAAACTTGAGAGCGGGCAGAGTGCGGACAATTTTGCCCAACCCTGATGCAACAACGCCCCAACATCATCTACCTTGTGGTCCACGATCTTGGACGCCACCTCGGCTGTTATGGCAAAGCTGTTTCCACACCGCATCTCGACGCTTTCGCCGCCCGGAGCCTGCGCTTTGACCATGCCTTCTGCGCCAGTCCCGCGTGCAGCCCTTCGCGGATGGCGGCCATGACTGGGTTGCATGCCCACACGAGCGGCGGTCTGGGTCTGGCCCACATGGGCTGGAGCCTCCGTCCGGAGATCCGCACCCTCGTTGATGCGTTCAATGACGCCGGCTACGTGACCGCCCACTTTGGGCTGAATCACGAACGCCATGCCGGGACCAATCGCTATCAGGTGGACGGTGAACACGATTGGGCCGACTGGAAGATGTCACGTGCACTGGATCAAGCCATCGATTGGCTGGAAGCCCGCCCCGCCGCCGCCCCTCCCTTTTACCTGAACATCGGCACCACGGAAGTCCACGCCAGCGGCTGGCACCGGCTCAGTGAAACGGAGGCTGCGGCCAAATATGGCTTTCCAGTGGATGCCGCCGCGGTCGAGCTTCCCGCCCACCTTCCCGACACGCCCGGAAACCGCTCCGCCATGGCGAAGTTCGAGGCCTGTATCCGCTACATGGATGCGCAGTTCGAGCGTCTCAACTCCACCCTTGATCGGCTCGGGCTCTACGAGAACTCCATCGTCGTTTTCACCACCGACCACGGCATCGCCGGCAACCGGGCCAAAGGCACCCTCTTCGACGCCGGGACCGAGATCGCCCTACTCATGCGCGCACCCTTCGTCCGGCCGGGAACCACTCGGGCGCTGGTGTCGAACCTCGACTTCGCCCCGACCCTTCTCGAAGCAGCCGGCCTGCCCCTGCCCGAATACCTCCAGGGTCGGAGTTTTCTCCCCGTCCTCACCGGCGAAGCGACCAGCGTCCAGGACGCCATCTTCACCCAGCGCAATTTCCATGGCGAAAGGGTTTCCCACCGCGAAGGTTTTCAGGATCACTACGACCCCTCCCGCTCGATCCGAACCACCGAGTGGCACTACATCCGCCACTACGCCCAGCGCCCGGAGCCGTGGCGGCCCGGCGCGGGCCGTCCCCCGGAGGCTGGTGACTGGGGTGCGCCCCTCCGGATTGCCGAGCTGCCCGCGGACTTACGCCCCTTCGAAGAGCTTTATCACACCAGAGATGATCCGCATGAATTCCGCAACCTTGCGGACGATCCCGGCTGCGCGGAAGTCAAACGTTCCCTGGCTTCCCGCCTCCTGGCCTGGCAGATCGAAACCGACGACCCGGCGCTGCGCGGTGAAGTCCCAGTGCGTCCCGAAGCGCCGGGCTGGGGCGACAATTGGCCGGTCAAGGGCGAGTCCTGAGAATTTTTGGACGGATTTGCCGACTCTGCTTCGGGATCACTATGGGTCGCCAGAGCAAGGGCCAGCATGAGAAAGCTTGCCGTGCCATGGGGATCGTCGGGCTGCAATAAATGGCTATCCGATGAGCCTCGCACGGATGGGGGTGAAGCAAACTAGTTTTCCCTCGGTCTTTTCCGGCATGTAAAATGGAACCTTGCCCCTGGCTCTTCGTGAGTCCCCATTGTGAATACTACTCCGGCACAATCGCTCCGTGGGCGGTGAGGAGGGTCCGGAGGTCTTCGAGCGGTATTTTGCGGATGGGGCATTGCTTTTGAACGGCAAGAGCGGCGGCCGCCCCCGTCGCTTGGCCCATAGCCATGCAGATGGCCTGCACGCGCAGGGCGCTGTTGGCGAGGCGGTCGCTCGACAGGCATCTCCCGGCGACGAGCGCACCCTCCATGCCGTGTGGGATCAGCGCTCCGAGAGGAATGGTCGGTACTATGCCTTCATCCAGCATCCGACATACCCCCTCCTTCGCGGTCAGTCCGTGCAGATCGAGCGGATAGTAGCCATGGCAGATCGAATCGGGCCAGTGGCGGCCCGAGAGGTAATCATCGACCGTCACCTCGATGTCGCCTTTAATCGTAACGGTTTCGCGGATACCCGCTTCCGGAGAGACTGAACGAAGCCGAAGGTTTTCAAATCCGGGCTGACGGTTGAGAAAACGCAGCAACCGGGCGACCGCCGCCCGTCCTTCCACCTCGATCTGCGTCCTTCCCCGGCTGGTCCGGGCGTCGGCGGTGGCGGACACGTGGTTGCCATTGCGGCCGCGCCAGCCGACGAGGCGTCGCAGGGAAGGTGTCTCTACATTCCAACTACCGTCGGCGGGTTGGACTTCGCCGCGTTTGATGGCCTCCCGGAAGGCGGCGTCGAGTCGATCAAAGTTGACGTTGCTAGGGTCGTAGCCGTCGAGTTCGAAGTTGAGGGTTGCGGGTTGGGTTTGCGGGTGAACGCGGACCGGGCCTCCGGCCAAGGCGATGAGATTGGCGTCGCCGGTGGCATCGATGACGATGCGGGTTTTTAGATCGAGCAGGCCTTCCTTGACCGCGAGGGTCATTATCCAGCCGTCCCCGGCTGGGGGAACCCTTATGGTATCCGGTACAAAACGGGCGGCTATGGCAACAATGGCCAGATC
>REEB01000234.1 GCA_007695295.1 Puniceicoccaceae bacterium | reverse complement strand
TCTCCACCTACGCCACCTGGTGGATCCGCCAGGCCATCACCCGCTCCATCGCCGACCAGGCCCGCACCATCCGCATCCCGGTCCACATGATCGAAACCCTCAACAAGGTCATGCAGGTCCAGAAACAGCTCCTCCAGGAGTTCGGCCATGAGCCCACCCCCGACGAGGTCGCCGAGGAAATGGCCATGCCCGTCGAGCGGGTCCAGGCCATCATGAAAATGGCCCAGCAGCCCATCAGCCTGCAGAGCCCCGTGGGCGATGGCGACGACACCAATTTCGGCGACTTCATTGAGGACAAAACCGCCGAAAACCCCTACGACATGACCGCCTTCTCCCTCTTGCGGGAGAAGATCATCGACGTGCTCGACAGCCTCACCGACCGCGAGCGCCGCGTACTTTCACTTCGCTTCGGCCTCGTCGACGGCTACAGCCGCACCCTCGAGGAAGTCGGCCGCCAGTTCAAGGTCACCCGCGAACGCATCCGCCAGATCGAGGCCAAGGCCCTGCGCAAAATGCGGCATCCCACCCGGATTCGCCAGCTCTACGGATTTTTCGAGGCCGAACAGGCCGATAATCCTCAGAATCTGCTCCGCAAGGTCGCCCGTAACTGACGCACCCGCGACTGCCCTCAGGTCTCTTCCCACAACAGCGGAACTGATCCACACCACTTCGGTCGAAAATTGTATCGCTTTTCCGCTGCGGGCTGGCCATCACCCAACTCCGGAACCGGCGTTGAAGCCCGACAGCTCTGATTACTTCCTTCCGATGGTGCAGAATCACCGCGGCGGCGATAATTAGACTTGTGCTTTCGGCGCTCCCACATCACAACCTTTTGACACACCCCTAATCATATATGACCACCCATAACCTCTCCACCCACAAATCAGGTTTTACCCTGATCGAACTCCTGACGGTCATCGCCATCATTGGCATCCTGGCCGCCATTCTTATCCCCACCGTGGGTCGCGTTCGTGAGACCGCCCGCCGGACGGTGGACTCCAGCAATCTCCGGCAAATCGGCCAGTCCGCTTTGATCTACGCCAACGACAACGACGAGCGTCTGCCCCCCCGCAACCTCAAATTCGTTGGCACCCCCGCCCGTATTCGGCCCGATCCTGCCACGCCAGCTCAAGCCATGCCCCCAGCCGGCTACCTTCGCTTTTACGCGGCCGCACTCGCCCAGGACGGTGGTCTCAACGACGCCACCATGTGGGTTTCCCAGAGTGACTCCGGGACACCGACCGGCCTTTCTACGGTGCTGAATGCCGACCGCACCGGTTTCCAGGCCCAATTCGAACCCACCGGCAACGTTCTCAGCTATCAAGCCGTGGCCGGACTCACCATGGGCCTCCCGTCCACCACTCCTATTGCCTGGACGCGCGGTCTTATTCCCCCGACCGGACGTTGGAACACCCGCCCCAGTAGCGTCTATGGCGCTGATGGTGGTCACATTGTATTCCTCGGTGGCAACGTCGCCTTTTTCCAGGATGTCGGCACATCCCCTGAAACCGGGCGTCTCGTCGCTGTAAACGGCCAGCGCACCAACAACATTCTCCAGACGTTCAGCAATACAGGTTACGCCATCGGCATGGGGACGGGTGCTGTCAATGCCGCAGGCACCGGCACCACCAACTGATTTCACCTCCTTTCACTCTCCCGGCCGGCGTCTACGGACGCCGGCTTTTTTTATGCCCGGACTCCCCCCTTCAGGCCGTGCAGGTTGGCCATCGAGATCCCGCTCAGCAGCGCCCCGGTGATGCCGAGAAATCCTTGGTCCGTCCCGCAAATGAAGAGGTTGTCCAGGTGGGTGCGCCCGTCCTTCACCTTCTCCGGCGCCCCGTAGACGGCGCCGTTGAAATGCCCGGTGTAGCGTCGGATGGTCTTCGGGGTAAACATATCCGTCGCCCGGATACAGGAAGGCGGGATTCCCCGTTCGCCCCCCGGCAGGACCGAGAGCGCGGTCGCCTGGACTTTCGGAAACCACGCCGCCTTCGCCGCCCGGTAGTCCTCCTCCGGCAGGGCTTCCCATCCGGCAGCACTGGCCAGGCAGGTCACGCGGATCCAGCCTTCCTCCAAGCCTTCTTCCCCGTAGTCGAAGTTGCCGGGCAGGCAGAGCACTCCGCTGCGCGGATCCACCAGTTTTTCCGTCGGTGAGGCATACTCGAAGCGCTCCGCATGATTGAAAAACACGATTGTATCCTCGCCCCAGCCCAAGGCCTCCGTCGGCCGGTCCAGCACGGTGATCGTCTCCACAAAGGACAAACCGCCCGGAGCCACCGGAGAAGGAGGTGGCCCGCCGCACAGGGCCAGGGTTTCCGCCAGGCCGGCACAGGAAAAGACCTGATCCGCGGTCACTTCCTCCCCGCTGTCCAGCTCGAGCAGGCTCACGCGGCCGTTCTCCGCATGGATCCGCCGCACGCCGCACTTCATCCGCCGCTTCGCCCCGGACTTCCGGAAGCGGTCGAGCAGAATCCGGATGACCCGCCGCACCCCCTCCGGCGGCCGGGCAAACCCCTCCAGATAGATCGATTTGAAGAGGATCACGAATTGCCCGAGATCAATGTCCCGCTCCCGCGCGCTCCCGTAGAACTGCAACGGACAGAGCAGCAGATCCCGCAGGCCGGGATTGGCGATAAACTGCTCCAGCCACGGCAGCGCGGAGGTCTCGGCACGACTCAGATCCGTGTCCGGAAAAGCCTTCACCGCCTCCACCAGCCGCCGGTAGCCGTCGATTTGGTCCGGGAATGCCTTCGCCACCGAGGCTTCCAGTAACGCGGCATCGTTGGCGAAAACCAACTCCCCGGCCGGGGAAACACTCCGGGATCGCTTTTGCGGCACCAGGCCGAGTTCCTCCCGTTCGATCCGCAGTTGCCGAAGCAGCTTGCCCAGCGGAGTCCCCCGGACCCCCGGCGGCACCCAGTTGGTCATGGCGTGCAGGCCAACGTCGAACTTCCTGCCGTCAAAGCTGTAGAAGCTGTTCAGCCCGCCCGGCACGTTGTGCCGCTCGAAAAGGCAGACCGATTTGCCAAAATGCGCCAAGCGAATGGCCGCGGCCAAGCCCGACATGCCCGCTCCGATGATGACGGCGTCATAGTGTTCCCGTACCATAAACCACCGCAAAGTAAACCCGATCTTCCGGCTGGCAATCCGCGGTTGCTTCCTTCCTCACCCGGGCATTGCTACCGGGCCGCCTCTTCGCCTTCATTTCCCTCATGACCCGCCCCAGTGCTTTCCGCAGCCACCGGCCCGTCCACCCGGCCGCATGATCTGGCTTGTCTTCAACCTCGCCGGAGGTCTCGCCCTCTTTCTCTTCGGGATGAAGGCCCTGACCACGGCCCTCCAGGAAGCCGCCGGCGATCGACTGCGCGAAACCATCCTCGCCGCCACCCGGCGCCGCTCCGCGGGTTTGCTCCTCGGCACCGGCCTCGGCTTTCTCGCCCACAGCAGCGCCGCCACCGCCATGACCGTCGGCTTCGTCAATGCCGGTCTGCTCTCCGTAGCCTCGTCCCTGCCAGTCCTTTTCGGGGCCAACATCGGCACGACTCTCTCGATGCAGCTGATTTCCTTCCGGCTGACCGATCTCGCCCTCGCCGGTGTCGCCCTCGGCTTCCTTCTCCAGCAGCTCCCCCGACCGGTCTGGGCAGCCCGGGTCGGCAAGGTCATCCTCGGCCTCAGCCTGATTTTTCTCGGCATGAAAATCATGGGCGATGCTCTCGGCCCCTACCGCGAAGAGCTCCGCCCTTGGCTGCTCCAGCTCGATGGCTCCACTTTTGCCGGGATGCTTCTCGGCATTGCCGTCGCGGCCTTCATTACCTTCGCCGTGCAAAGCAGCGGCGCCGTCATCGGGATGACGTTTGTCCTCATTGATGCCGGTGTCATCACGGACATCCATCAGGTCTATCCCATCGTTCTCGGCACCCACCTCGGCACCTGCACCACCGCCCTGATCGCTTCCATCGGCACAGAGGTCGACGCCCGCCGCGCCGCCCTCGGCAACCTCGGCTTCAATTGCTTCAACGTCGCCCTTGGTGTGCTCGCGGCCCCGTTGTTTATCGCCGCGGTCACCGCCCTTCCGGGCAGCCTCGTGAGGCAGACCGCCAATCTGCACACCCTCGTCATGGTCGCGGCCGCCCTTCTCCTCCTCCCGGCCGTTCCTTGGCTCAGCCGCCTCCTCAGGGTCTTTTGGGGCGGCTCGCGCCGGCTCACCGAAGGCAGCCACCTCTCACCCGAACTCCTCTCCACCCCGGAGGACGCCATTCATGCGGTCCTGCGCGAGCTGTCGCGCACCGCCACCGTCCTGGAGGACGGTTTCCACCGCGCCTCTCGTCTCCTGCAGGGCAGACCCGAGAGAGGCGACGCCCGGCGCCTCCGCTTGAACGAGGCCACTGTCGACGAGCTCAAGGCCTCGACCAAGTCGTTCCTGCAGAAGCTTACCCGCGACTACCTTTCCCGCCGGCAGGCATTGCTCGTCCAAGGTCTCAACCGCGCCGCCGATGGTCTCGAGCGCGTCGGCGATCACCTCGCCCGCCTGGGGGAACTCGGCGAGGCCCGCCTCAAGAGCCTGCCCGAACCGCTCACCGACGAAACCCGCCGCGCCCTCGACCTTATTCTGCGTGATGGCGACACCCTCATCGAACTCCTCCGCGACAGCCTCCAACCGGCAAAAAGTGATTTCACCGAGTCCGCCCATCGTGTCTTCGAAGCCGTCTGCGACTACGAAAAAGGTGCCGCCGAGGCCAAGCAGGCCGTCAATGCCCGCGTCGCCGATCACCGCATCAGCGCGGCCGAAGGTCTCTTTTTCTCCGAATGCGGCTGGACGCTCGAACGCCTTGTACGTCACCTCCAGGCCGTTGCCTCCGAACAGGTCGAACCCCAGTTCTATCTCCGATCGGACAAGCTCGGCCGGCCCGCCGAACCGGGGCCCAAGGTTGCCAAACGCCTCGCCGCCCGTTCCACCGGCGATGACGCGTAGCGGATTTTCGACGACAAGGACTGACAGCGGCGTCTATCGACCCGCCAGCTCCCGGTAGCGCACGAGCCGCACATTGTTGGAGGGGTCGTTCACCCAATCCCGGACCCGCGGATCAGTATACATGCGGCGCTGGCCGTCCCGATCCGGGCCGTGAAAGCCCGGCTGGTGGGAGGGATTCACGATTCCACGGGTCTCCTCATCGTCATAGCAGGGATGGGCCACCACCAAGTAAAGGCCAGGACGGGCCGCTTCCAGCGAGCGCAGGAAATTCTCCGGCCGGCCGGATTCCGCCCCCACAGGAGCTTCGGACCGCGGAAGCCCGTCCAGATCCCGGCGATAAACCAGCCCTTCCTTGCGGGCAAGTTCGGCGAGCGCCGCCTCCAATCCCGGCAACCATCCAAAACCCATGTGTTCATCCAAATACGAAGGATCGAAACCCAGCGAACGGATCTTCGCGATCTGCGCTTTCACCTCCGCCAGAATGGCCTCCGGCGGCACTTCCCGCTCCCGCAGTGCTTGCGTCGTCTGCGGAAAGCACCCATCCTCAAGGCGCAACCCGGGATGGGACTGATCACCCAGCAGCGGTCCCCAACGCGGCGCTTCCCACTCGCTCGTCACGGTCGCATGCACCCCGATGTCCACACCCGGCAGGTCCCGGAGCACGACAGCCGCATCGTCGATCGCGGGAGCGGGGGCCATCAGCCCGAGGTTGCGGCAAATGCCATCAAGGCAGGCTTCCCGGATGGCCCGGTTGGCGCTGCGGGAGCTGCCGGCATCGTCGGCGCGGGTGAGGAGTTCGATCATGGCGCAGAAGGTTCTCTCGCCCATGCAAACTCTCCGGCCGCACCCCGGCAATGCATTTCCCAGGGAGCACCGCTTGACCCGCGCCCCACCCGCCTCATCCTCCGGTCATGCCCGCATCCGATCTCTCCTACGCCGGCCGCACCGCCCTCGTCACCGGCGCCAGCCGCGGCATTGGGCTGGCCATCGCCCGGAGCCTCGCCCCGCTCGGTTTTCGACTCCTTCTCACCGCCCGCCACTCCTCCGGACTCGCCGCCGCCGCCGAAGCGCTGCGTAAGGATTTTCCGGATACAAATATCGAAACTCTTCCCGGCGACATCGCCTCGGAGGAGCACTGCCGGAAGCTCGTCGATGCCGCCGACACCGCCACCCACCCGCTCTACCTGCTGGTGAATAATGCCGGCGTCTCCGGCGGCGGACCCGTCCAAGAGCTGGAAACCGCCGAGCTGGACCGCGTCCTGGAAGTAAACCTCCACGGCCCCTTCTGGTGTGCGCGGGAGGCTTGGCGGAGACTGCGTGACCATCAGATCCACCCGCGCTCCGGGCTGCGGGGCGCCTTGCTGCATGTTTCGTCCCTCGCCGGGGTCGATGCCTGGGCCGGCACCGCCGCCTACAGCATGTCCAAGTTCGGCCTCAACGCTCTCTCCCGCAGCCTGGCCGACGAAGGCAAAACCCTCCGCATCCGCTCCTGCGCCATCTGCCCCGCCATGGTCGCCACCGACATGAGCGGCGTCCGCGGCGAAGCCTGGCTCCAACCCGAAGACATCGCCCTCACCGTCGATTACCTCCTCCGCCTTTCTCCGGCGGCCTGGCCGGCGGAGATCATCCTGCCGCGGCGCGATGCCTGAACCCTGCGTTTGGCAGACAATATGAACCCTTCGGCCTTGTCATCGCCCCGGCCTGACTGTTTTTCTCAACGCCACGAATTTCTCACCCATGAATAATCCAAACATCACTCTCCCCGCCTTCAAACTTCCCGCCGAAGCCGAAGCCCTGCTCCGGGCCGCACCCTCCGTAACGTTTGCGGGATTTGAATCCGAACTGGTCGATCTGGCCGTTCGCGATGCGGTCAATGGCTGGCATGAGGTCGCCTACGATGTGCCCGGCAAAGGCCGCGTCGTCGAAGCCCGGGTTTGCCGCGCACGCAACGGCATCAGCGCCAATTATCTCGAGCCCTACATGCGCCGCCGCGATCCCGACTGCATGGTCATCGGCGATCACTTTCCCACCGACAAGCCCACCTACCACGAGCGTTTCGGCGCTGAGTTCGATGAACTGCGCGAGGCCACCTTCGAGTGGATGAAAACCCAGCCGCTCGCCGTCTTCGCCTTTCACGCCGGCATCGAGGGCAAGGGCACCGACGCCATGGTCATCGCCCCTGACAATGCCGGATTCTTCGCCTACGGGCTCGCTCTGCTCCAGGGCATCCTCCACCCCGACCAAATCCCCGCAGACTTCTCACCCAAGGCGATCATCTACGTGGCCCCGCCTTTCCGCCACACCCATTTCAAGGGCAAACAGGTTGTGGTACACAACCGCCTCGAGGACCGCCACGAACTCTTCAGCTACAATCTCTACCCCGGTCCCAGCGCCAAGAAGGGCATCTACGGCGTACTCCTCAACATCGGCGAGAAGGAACAGTGGCTCACCATGCACTGCTCCACCGTCCAAGCCGTCACCCCTTACGAAAACAAGATCGTCATCTCCCATGAAGGCGCCAGCGGTGGCGGAAAAAGCGAAATGCTCGAGCAGGTCCACCGCGAGCCCGACGGTGCCCTCCTCCTCGGCCGCAACCTCATCACCGGCGATCGGCGCACCCTCACCCTGCCGCGCGGGTGCGACCTCCATCCCGTCACCGACGACATGGCCCTCTGCCACCCCAGCCTCGAAAAGGGCAACGGCATCCTCACCCTCACCGACGCCGAAGAGGCTTGGTTTGTCCGTTGCAACCACATCGACCGCTATGGCATCGACCCCCACCTCGAAGGCCTCACCGTCGCCCCCTCCGAGCCGCTGCTCTTCCTCAATATCGACGGCCAGCCCGGCGCGACTTCCCTGATCTGGGAGCACATTGAAGATGAGCCCGGCAAGCCCTGCCCCAATCCGCGGGTCATCATCCCGCGCCGGATTGTGCCGAATGTCGTCAACAAGCCGGTCGATGTCGACATCCGCAGCATGGGCGTGCGCACCCCGCCCTGCACCCGGGAAACCCCCACCTACGGCATCATCGGCCTCTTTCATATCCTGCCCGCCTCCCTCGCCTGGATCTGGCGGTTGGTCGCCCCCCGCGGCCATGCCAACCCCAGCATCGTCCAGACCGAGGGCATGTCCTCAGAGGGCGTCGGCTCCTACTGGCCTTTCGCCACCGGACGGCGCGTCGACCAAGCCAATCTCCTCCTTCAGCAGATCATGCGCACCAACAAGGTCCGCTACGTGCTTATCCCCAATCAGCACATCGGCGCCTGGGAGGTCGGCTTCATGCCCCAGTGGGTCACCCGCGAGTACCTCGCCCGCCGCGGCGGAGCCCGCTTCCACGCCTCCCGGGTGCACAAATCCCGGTGCCCGCTGCTTGGATACACGCCCGGCTCCATCGTGGTCGAGGGCCGCACCGTCGGCGCTTGGTTCTTCGAAACCGACCAGCAGCCCGAGGTCGGCCCCGAAGCTTACGACAAGGGCGCGGCCATCCTGATGGAATTCGTCCACCGCGAGCTCAAGCAGTTCCTCGATTCGGACCTCATGCCGGAGGGCCGCCGCATCATCGAGGCCTGCCTCGACCAAGCCTCCCTCGCCGACTACGAGGGTCTCCTCGGTCTGCCC
The DNA here is from genome assembly GCA_007695295.1 of Puniceicoccaceae bacterium. Taxonomy (GTDB): domain Bacteria; phylum Verrucomicrobiota; class Verrucomicrobiia; order Opitutales; family Opitutaceae; genus REEB01. Next base: position 1,927 of record REEB01000234.1, on the reverse strand, counting down.
ACCTTGGAACAGGACTGAGCAAGTCACCAGCGGCCCACCGACGCCTGCGGATGAGCGACGCACAGCCAGCCGGTGACCGGAGGGGTTCATCCGGCCGTTTCCAGCTCGATGTGGCGGAGTTTCTCTCCGCCCGCGAGCCCGGAGCGCCGGCCCCCATCACCAGCCAACCCGACAATCCATAGAATCCTCCGGCACCGCCGGCTTGTTCTGGCCTTCCAACACCAACCGCTCCACACTCCCACCATGAAAATCGGACTCATCGGCGGCATCCTCCGCGACGAAATCAAGCAAGACCTGCCGGGCACGCTCCGCCGCGTCGCCGAACTCGGCTTCGATGGCTACGAAAGCGGCCTTCCCCCAACCGTCGAAGAGGCCACCGCCCTCCGCGATCAAGCGAAGTCCTGCGGCCTCCCCCTCATTTCCGCCGGCGGGTCCCTCGGAAATTTCACCGATGTGGAGCAAACCATCGCCCGGGCCAAGGCTGCCGGCGTCTCTTTCCTCATCAACTTCTGGTCCTCGGCCGACAGCTCCGAGGCCATCGCCCGGGACGCCGCCCAGTGCAACGCCCTTGGCGAGGCCGCCCACAAGGCCGGCATCCGCTTCTGCTACCACAACCACGACCACGAGTTTCTCCGTGAGATCGACGGCAAGCCCGCCTGGGATCGGCTCCTCGACGCCTTCGATCCCGACTTCGTCCACCTCGAGCTCGATGTCGCCTGGGTGCAGGCCGGCGGACGCGATCCGGTTGAAACCATCCACCAGTACAAAGACCGCATCGCTCTGCTCCACCTCAAGGACTACATCGATTCCGATCAGCGCGGCTCCTTCTGCGCCCTCGGCGCCGGCGTGGTCGACATCCCGGGCAGCGTCCGGGCCGGCACCAAGATCGGCGTGCCCTGGGCCTTCATCGAGCAGGACCGCCCCTGGAAACTTTCCCCTTGGGACAGCGTCGTCTCCAGCTCCCTCTACCTGCGGGAGTGGGAGCTCCTGCCGGGCTCCTGACACCCGCACGCACCGGGCAGACCACCCGCGGCCTCAGGAACCGGCCGCAGCCCGGCGCTTCTCTTCCTCCAGCATTGCTTGCTGGCGCTTGACTCGCTCGGGCACGACCCGCTCGCGTTGGCCCGTGGGTTTGAAACGGAAACGATCCACCCCCAGGCCGCGCAACACCGCCCGCTCCACCGGAGAGAAGTCGGCCGGATCCTCCCGGTCGAACTTCATCGGCTCCTTCAAGTGGGCCGGCGGGTTCGTGATGATCCGGATCACCCCGAGGTGGTTTTGCGAGACCGCGTGTAACATGTAGGGGTGCAGTAGATACACGTCGCCGGCATCGGCGACCGCCTCCATGAACTCAGAGCACCGCGCGATGAGTTTTTTTGTCTCGATCTCCCGCGGCAGCAGCCCTTCGGGATGCTCGGCGAAGTAGCGCGCCACCACCCCGATGGAGTCGGGGGCGATGAGAGTCGCCCCTCCCCGGTGGCGCATCTCCGTCCAAGCCACGATCGTGAGCAATCCCTGCTCGGGTGAATCGAGAAAGTGGCGGAAAAAATCCCCGTCCTTGTGCCAGCCCGGACACTCCGGCCCGGGTTCGCGCCAAGGCTGGTCGGCCCCCTCGCGCAGGTTCACAATATAACCGTCCCCGATGGTGTAGGGCTCATGGATGCGCTCCTCCCCTCCCAGCACCTGGCAGACCGCGTTCCAAAGCTTGGGCGCAAACTCCCGGCAGTCCCGCTTGATTGTATTTGGCATGTGGATACGGGCTTCCTTCCAAGTGGAGGAGTCGGCCGGATCGTAGCCCAGACGATCGAAACAGTGCCGCAGGCTCCAGTCCGTCACTTCCTTGGAGAGGCAGCCTTTCACGACCACCCAGCCATGGGTGTTGAAATGCTCGTTGTCATCGGGGGTCTGGGGGAGGTGTTGGGGGGTA
>REEB01000212.1 GCA_007695295.1 Puniceicoccaceae bacterium | reverse complement strand
GGGGTCGGGCTTGGTTACGATGGGCATTAGGTTAGCGTGCCGCCATTTACCTAGTACCCACTCCCAATAACCCGTGGGGCAGTGGGGGCGGGTACGACCCGAGCGGTTGCGTATTTTTAAGACAACAAACTTAACCGGCGCATCGGTCGCGACATAGGTGCAGAGTTCTGTTTCGATCCCGTGTTGGCGGGAGTCGAAGACGCTGTAGCCGAAGCCATGGCGGCAGGTGTAGTTCTCTTTTCCCGGGGCGGGCAACGGAGTGGGCGACCAAAACCAGCCGGACTCTTCATCGCGCAGGTAGATCGCTTCTCCGCTCGGATCGCTGATGGGATCGTTGTGCCAGGGGGTGAGACGAAACGCGTGGGAGTTATCAACCCAGGTATAGGCCGCGCCGCTCTCGGAGATGACCGATCCGATGTGCGGGTTGGCGATGACGTTGGCCCAGGGTGCAGGCGTCGGGCGGCCCGGGCCGATTTGGATGACATACTCACGTCCGTCCTTGGTGAAGCCACCGTGGCCGTTGAAAAAGACGAGGTCCCGGGCGGGCTTGGCCGGAGGATCGATGGAAGCCGGAACGGACCGGTTTGGGATCAAACGCAGGACCTTGGGGCCGGCCGGTGTCCGGTGGCCGACTTGCTGGGCGAGGGATTCGGCACCGTCGGTGATGATGACGCGGGCGACGGTATGGAGGAGTATCCGCTCCTCCTCGTTGAGGTCCTCACTGCGTCGGACAAAGATCCCGCCGGGTTTGTCCATCCGGTGCTCCGCCCGGCTGGTGGCGATGAGGCCAAGGATGCGGTCATGGAGGAGTTGGCGATAGCCGGAGAAGTCTTCATTGAGAATGACCAGATCGGTCTCCAATCCCTTGCTCCGCCAATAGGCGTGGGCTTGGAGAACCTGTTCGACGAGATGGATCCGGTGCACATCGGCGAGGCGCATGAGGAGGATGGGCAGGTCGCCGGAGATGCCAAACGCCCAGAGGCCGGACTGATCGATGCGGTTGCGAGCGAGCATGCTCTCGGCCGCGCGGTACAGGGGGTTGGCAAAAATAACCGAACCAGCGAGGCGCGCGTAGATCTGCGTTTCCGCCTCGGTGGCTCGCATCTGGTAGAGCTCGAGTTGGCTGTGCGACCAAGCCATCTCGAAGGCGCGGGCGGCGAAGCTGGGATCGCGGTAGCGGGCGATCAGGGCCAAGGCCGCTTCCCTCGTCTCGGCCATGCCGGAAATGACATGCCAATTGGCGGAGGTGTCGGCGTGCATGACAACGGCCTGCCGGATGGCGACGGCCGGATCGAGGACGGAACCGTCGGTATTGGAAAGCGGGCCGATGCTGTCGAAAGCGGCGGGGTTTTCAGCGGTGCGGGTGCGCCCGAGAAACGCGCCGCGGTTGGTCTCGTAGGAGACGTCTCCGGCGGTCGCTCCCTGGGTCGTCATGAGATGAAACATCCAGGGCGGATTCTCGCCGGGGGCGCGGGCGCGGCGGGTGCAGAGGATGGCGTGCAAATCGGGCAGGATTTCGGTCTGCACAAAGAGGTTGCTGAAGGCTGGGTGGGCGAGGTCCGAGTTGGGCGGGGCCAGCACGACCTCGGCGTAGCTGGTGAGTTCGATCCTCCGGGTGTGCGGAGAGAGGTTGGTGAGGGTGACGCGGCGGACCTCGACATCGTGCTCGGGAGAAACCGCGATCTCGGTGTGGGCGTCGATCTCGTCGTCACGGCGACGGTATTCAGCCCGACCCTCCATGAAAATGGCCTCGTAGTAGTCGGGGGTGCGCCGGGTCGGCTGATAGGCGGCTGACCAGAATGCGCCTGATGCGGTATCGCGCAGGTAGCAGAAGGTGCCCCATCCGTCGCTCGCGGCATCCTCGCGCCAGCGGGTCACGGCGAAATCTTTCCAGCGGCTGTAGCCGCCGCCGGCGTTGCTCACCATGACGTGGTAGCGGCCGTTGGAGAGCAGTTGCACCTCGGGAACGGCGGTGTGGGGGGTGGAAAACAGGCGCAGGGTGGCGGGCTCGGGGCTCGGCGGCTTGCGGGCGGCGTCGACCTCGGGGGCGTGTGGCTGAAGAGGCGAGGTGGCCTTGGGAATGCGTTCGCAAAGGAGAAGCTCCGATGCCTTCAGGAAAGGATCGGCGAGGAAGCGCCGCTGCATCGGCCGCTGGTGAAGGACGGAACTGATTGCGAGCAGACTCATGCCCTGGTGGTGCGCCATGTACGTGCGGAGCGGGATGCTGGAGTGGCCGCGGGGAAGGCGGGACGGAGTGAAGTCAATCGCCTCGAACAAGCCGTAGTTGCCCCGGTAGCCGTCTTGGGCCAGCCGCTCGAGGTTGCGGCAGGCTTCGTCGGGCTTGACCATGAGCGCAAGGGCGGAGGCATAAGGCGCGATGACGAGGTGCTCGGCGAGACCTCGCTTGAACCCGAGACCTGGCACGCCAAAGGCGCTGTATTGATAAATGCCACCAGCATCGGTCAGGTTGAAACACGACTCCGAGACGCCCCAGGGTACGCCCCGTTGGCGGCCGTATTCGATTTGTCGGGCGACCACCACCCGGTAGGTCTCGTCGAGGAGAGCGTGCTCGTGAGTGGGCATCCAGAGCAGCGGCATGAGGTACTCGAACATCGAACCGCTCCAGGAAAGCAGAGCCTTGGCCCCCTTTTGGGTGGTCACCTGCCGGCCGAGTGCAAACCAGTGGTGCGGTTGCAGGTGCCCCTGCGCGACGAGGATGTAGCTGGCGAGGCGCGCCTCCGAGGCCAGCAGGTCGTAGAAGGAGGTGTCGAGACGACGTTCACTCACGTTGTAGCCGATGGAGAGTAAATCGCGGGCGGGATCGTGCAGAAAGCTGAAATCCATCTCCGCAAATCCGGTGCACCGGCGCGCCAGTTCGTCGATGCGACGGATGCGCAGGGCAGCGCTTCCGCCCCCTCCTTCGTTCTGGGCCAGCTCCCGCAACGTCGGGATGCGGTCACCGTTTCGTTGGCCCGGAGCGAAGCGGGTGAGGTCATCCCGAAGTGCTTCGGCTTGACGGACCAGCGCACGGATCCACCATTGATTTTCGGCGGCACCGTTGTCCGGCAAGGTTCCGGCTTCCAGGCAGAAGGCCTTCAGCCATGCGAAAGTGGAGCCGAAATCTGCCGGGGGCGGCGACTGGAGCATGCGCAGGAGAGCGACTGCTTGGGGAGCCTCGATCCGGTCGAGGGTATCGCGGAACCCGTCCAGCACCGATGCCGCAAAGAGGGAGCGGTCCTTCAGCTCCAGGAGTCCGGCCCGCAGGGTGATGAGCGATCCGGTAAGATTGCCGCTGTCGACGCTGGAAATGTAATAGGCCGGCAACGGCGCCAGGGTGCGTGTGTCATACCAGTTGTAGAAATGCCCGCGATAGCGTTCGAGCCGGTCCATCGAGTCGAAGGCCTTGCTCGTGCGGTCGAGGAAATCGCCCGTGGAGAGGTAGCCAAAGTCGGTTGCGGAAAGATGCGCCAAAAGGCCCATGCCGATGTTGGTCGGCGAGGTGCGGTTGGCAACTCCGGGCGTGGGAACTTCCTGGTAGTTGTCAGGAGCGAGCCAATTTTCCTCCTCGTTGGCGAAGACTTCAAAATACCGCCAGGTCTCGCGGGCGAGACCGCGGAGAAAGGATCGCTGGGGATCGGTCAGCGGTGCTTGCTCCACCTTGAGCGGCCGGCTGACCCACCAGCAGATCAGCGGGGAAGTGAACCAGAGAAGCAGGATCGGACCGCTGGTGACCAGTTCAGGGGGATGCGTGGCCGCGAGCAGGGCGGTCATGGCAAGGGCGAAGACCGGCGCGATCCACATCTCGCGCATGAAATCGCCCGGCGTGGTGCACCGGTTTCGCTTGGAATAGCGTGGAGTGTGCCAGAGCAGGAGTCCGCGCCGGGTGAAGGGCATCCGTCCGGCCGAAACGAGGATGGCATCGAGATGAATCGCGGCCCGGTATGGAAGGGAAGCCATCCGGAGGCCAACCTGGGCAAGTCTTCTGCCAAGCCCGTTCAGGGCGGTTCCAAAATGCTGGCCCCAGTCCCGGTCGCGGGGCTTTTTGATCAGCTCGATGAAGACTGAAACGACGACGGGCAGGAGGATCAGGACAATCGCAAACGCGGTCCAGAATCCGGTCGGCTCCGGGATGAGCAGCCAGCCGCCGGCAAGGAGAGCGAGGAGTGCCGGGGCGACCAGGCTCCTCCGTAGATTGTCGAAAATCTTCCACCAGCCGAGGGCGGTGAGCGTATTGGGGACACGACGGTTCTTCGCCCCGAGAACCCGCGGGAAGAGCCAGCCGGCGATCTGCCAATCCCCGCGAATCCAGCGGTGGCGGCGGCTCATTTCCGCGGCGAAACTCGCCGGATGGTCTTCGTGTAGTTCAACATCAGAAACCAGGGCGGAACGGGCGTAGCTGCTCTCGACGAGATCGTGGCTGAGAATGAGATTCTCCGGAAAGCGCCCCTCCGTGGCCCGGCGAAAAGCGTCCACTTCGTAGATGCCCTTGCCAACATAACTGCCTTCCGCGAAGAGATCCTGGTACACATCAGAGACTTCGCGGGTATAGGGATCAATCCCCGCTTCCCCGCAACTGAGCCGGGCAAAGCGGGACCGGTTCGCCGCCGTCAGACTGATGGGGGTGTGCGGCTGGAGAATGGCGTAGCCTTGGACGATGCGGCCGGTTTCCGGATCGTAGCGCGACCGGTTGAGCGGATGGGCCATCGTCCCGACAAGACGGCGGGCGGCGTCACGCGGGAGCGCCGTATCGGTGTCCAAGGTAATAACATAGCGGATTGTCGGTAGCGGGGTGAGGTCTCCGATGATTTCAGAAAATCCATCACGTGGACCTCCGCGCAGGAGGGCGTTGAACTGCTCAAGCTTGCCCCGTTTACGCTCGTATCCCATCCAAAGTTGTTCGTGCGGATTCCACAATCGTGGCCGGTGAAAGAGGTAGAAAAGGGACGGTACTCCGTGACAATAGCGCTCGTTTAGGGCGAGGATGCCCTCGCGGACGAGCTGGAGGCGTTCTTCATCTTCACTCTGGGACGATTCCTTTGCATCGCAGAAGTCGGTCAGGAGAGCGTAGGTCAGATTCGCATCCCGGTTGCCGACGTAGCGCAGCTCTAGACCTTCAAGCAAATCGGCGATGCCCTGAGGGTCACCCAAGAGAGTGGGCACCACCACCATGGTGCGTTCCGAATCGGGAATGCCATTGATAAAATCGAGCCGGGGCAGCGGACGTGGACCGACCAAGAGCGTGGTAACAAAGTTGACCAGCGAGACCGCCATCTGGGAGGCGACGAGGATACCGGGGATCAAAAGGAGCAACAGTCGCCAATCAAAGGTGCCTGGAAGCGCGGGCGATCCCCAAACGAAAGTTAGCGTGCCCACCGTGATGGCAACCATCGATCCGACATAAACCAAAACGGGAAACCGTAGCACCACGCGGGCAAGAAACCGGCGCGGCGAAAAACCAACCCTCAGGGCGCGCTCGAGTTCGGCCTCGCCTTTGTCGATGAGGTAGAATCCGACATGGTTTTTGCGGTTGTCGGCCTCTTCCCCGGGCGGTTGGTTTTGCGCCAAACGGATTGCTTCGCTCGCCACCGCAGTCTCGTCCATCTTGGATTGCCGCGAAAGTTTCTCGATCCGATGGCGGTAGCGGTCGCGCGTCGAAAAATCCATCTTCGGATAGATCCCGCCAGGATCCGTCCAGAGGGTCTTTTCAACGAAGCTCATGGATTCGACAAACTGTTTCCAGTCCATCGCACCGAGGGAACGGAGGCTGCCGATGCTGTGGCCGATGAGGACCTGATCTGCCGCCTGGATCTGATTTTCGACCCGCTGCAGTTGTTCGCGGGTGAGCCCCTCGCTGGAAAGCCGGTGCTGGAGCCAACTCTGCACAGTCGCCAACTCCGGACCCTGCCCTTGCATCCGGGAGGAGAACTCCTCCACGAAATGGTTGCTGAAGGGGGGAGACGATTCGGCCATCTCCGCGAGGACATACAAGATCCGTGTTTCCTTTTCGCCCGCGTTGATTAGCCGATCGGCCCAGACACTCGCCAGATTCCGGTCTTGGCGGCGCCGGGCAATGTGTTCCGAGACCCGCCGGAGGCTTTCGATCAGTCCGAGCCGGAGCATGATGGGGACGGCCCACAATTCACCCAGCTTGAGCGGATTGACCGTTTGGTAGGCCGCCACGAAACGACTCACACTCTCCATATCGACATGCCCTTCGGAGTGAGCGATCAATTCCAAGGCGATGGAGTAAACCCGGGGAAACCCCGCCTGCGGGCCGTTGAGCAGGCGGGGTAGTTCACTACTGTAGGTTTTGGGCAGATGCAGTCGCGATGCGTGGATCTGCTGCTCAATCAAATAGAAATTGTCCAACAGCCATTCTCCGTCCGGAGTAACCTGCCGGGATTCTGACTTGCTCACCAGATGGTAGGCTTCGGTCAGTGCTTTCTCATTCTCCGCCAGTCTCAACAACAAGCGATTCGCCCCGCGTCGCGGGTCCATCCGATGTTGCCCGGCCAGGGACACGGCATGCCTGCCCAGTTGCTCGATGGTGAAGTGTTCGTCCCGAATCGGGCCTGAAACAGACTCAGTAGGTTTTCTCCAAGGCCACCATTTCGCCCATCGGTGATGCGTATAACTCATTATTCTGAAACTTGGACAAGTTTCATTGCCTGACGGACGGATGACTCAGGACCGTATTTTTTGCAGCAGCCTCGTCAACAGGGTTTGCAGGTGACGTTTCCGGCTCTGTTGTTTGTCGAAGGAAATCCTGAAGAGCGCGGTCCCAAAGCGCACTGCCCTCGCGACCGCGAAACCTAATGAAAAAGTTGTCACAACCGCGCTCTGAGACGCGAGGAGTGAACCCCAGGCGGAATTCACCTTCGCACGTTGAATGTCGCCTTCTTTCACCAAGTCTTCAATAATTATTTCTTGAGTTGAGAGATTAGACATTCTCCGTCCTCCTTGAGCGCGTCGGTTGAAGCTTTAAAAGGCAGATCACCATAAACATAGTTTAGAACAATTCCGATACAGATCGCAGCCGTGCCGAATAATACTGCCGTAGCCACTCCAAGCACCATGGTTCGGTTTTCCACCGCTACCGTGAAAACCACCAGGGCGATCGCGGTGAGAACTGCTGCACCGAGGAGCGTCGCACCCAGAATGGCCAGGACTAGGCAGCGGATGAGGCGCATTCGTTCCAACTGAAGCTCGGCCACAAATAGCCGGCCCCGCATTTCAAGCAAATGTGCAACCGCGCGACCGACCAAGGAAAGTGATCGCATTATCTTCATGCCTTTTGGATCCGAAGCAGGATTTTCAGCGCTTCTTATGGGGAAGAAACCGATCCAGCAAAAGGCCGGCCACCGCCGCAATCGCGATGGAGCGCCATGGGTGGTTCCCGATGCTCTCACCCACGGAGTCCTTGCAACGCTCCGCGCCGGCTGCAATTTTGCGCCCGACGTCCTGCACGGCGTGCATTCCGCCTTTTAGATCTTCTTGCACCGCAGTGAAACCTCTTTGGATTGCCGCTCCGGATGCGTTCTTGCTTTCTTCAGTGAGATCATTAAAGTCTTCAAGTACGCGTTTGAAGTCCTCAACAAGCTGATCCCGGCTCTTTTTTACCGTCTTCATGTTGGATTTGATGTTTCTGCTCATAAAATTATTTAATTATTGACCGAGTTGAAATGTTGGCGAAAGCCATCCAACACATTGGCGATCGATACATTCATCCGACCAATGTGCAGAATAAACAAATTTTCTGACTTTATTATAGCACGTGACTTGTTCGTATGCTATGGGGACTTACCCCACCTCGGTTTGTTCACCTGCAGCGCCCCTCCTTGGAAACAGATCCTTAATTCTGCGGCTCGTGGCGTCCTTCCTGCATGGAGTTCTAAGATTTATGGTGCACTTTTTCCGGCAAGGGTTTCGGGTAGCGGCGTTGAAGTCCGGTTTATCGGAAACGTCTCACCAACAGTCCTCAACGATCGGCTGCCCTTGCTCTTTTAACAAAGAAGTCCGCACGATCTTTTCTTGTCCCGGAGCCAGGCCGTGAGTCCTCGATGGGATCAGATGTCCCCGGCGACGATCGCAAAGCTCTGCTCATCCTCAAAGTCGCTCAATCCGGCCAAGAAATGCGGCGGCGGCGACGCGGGCGCGGGCGGCAACGCTTGTTCCGCCTCTCAGGGTCGACCGGCAGCCCTGCTCAGAGGCCCAGAAACCACCAGGTCAGCCAAGCCGTGACCAACCCCCAGGTGAAGCTCATCAGGGTGCCAATGGTGATGTACTCGGCCTCCTTGCGACTCTCCCGGTTCATCAGGTCGCCGAAGCGGAAGATCGATTTCGCCGCCACCAGAAACGCCACCGACTCCGGCTTCCCGATCATGACCAGGAAAAAGATCAAGCTTCGCTCCAGCCGGCCGATCAACCGGCCCGCCTTGGCCAGCCCCCGGCCACCGTCCTCCGGCAAGGCTGCCACCCATGAGCGTATCGATAACTCCACGACAAACCCACCCGCCCAGACACAGACCACCAGACCCGAGGCGATGCCCAGCACTTCCCGCCAACGGTCCTCGCCCAACCAACCCACCCAGAGCGAATCCCCCGGCAGAACCACCGGGGCCAGCCCCGCCAAGACCACGATCACCCCGAGGTGCGCCGCCTGGTCCAGCCAGAACGCCCCCGGCCGGTCCCCGCCAAAGCGCAGCTTAAGCGCGTCGATGACCGCATGACTCAGCCCCACCCCCAGCAGAATCACCCACCCCTGCCAAATGCCGGCCAGCCCATAACTCAAACCCGCCACGATCGCGATGTGGCCCAGGAAATACCCCGGCTGCTTCTTGCAGCGGATGCTGCGGTCCGACTGAAGCACGAAATCCGCCAGCAGGTGCCCCAGCAGCAGGGCCGCAAAGAGCGTCCCATCCCAGCTCCAGAGCAGGACCGAACCCGTGGCTTCCACCCCTGTCTCACTCACCTTTTTTCCCTCATTATAGCCATAAAATACTATTTTCTTAATCTATAGCCTTAAAAAGCTATTCCCTCTCCCGGGCTTCGAAGAAATCCAGTGCCGCCTCCACCGCCCGCCAGGAAGCACTCTCCAGGTGCCCCCCCACCGTCGGCTGCGCGATCGGCGCCGGGGTCCAGGCGGATCCGATCCGCTCCTGCGACCAGCCCTGCAGGGCACCGGCCACCGCCAGGCACTGGCGGGCGGTCCAGCGGCCGGTGACCGCATCAAGAAGGGCGAAGAGCGGATCGGCGGCGGGCACAGCAGGCTCCTCCGCCCAGGCCATCAGCCGACGGGGGTCCATCTCCTCGAGGCCCCGGCCGGAGAGCCGGAAGGCCGGCCCATCCCCACGCGAGACGCGCCGCTTCGGCAAATGCTCCACCGGTCCGATGCCGATCGAAACCCGGGTATCCACACCGTCCTCACCCTGACGGAGACGACAACGCAGGAACAAGGCCACCCGCAGCGCCAGCCGCGGTCGCTCCAATGCCACCTGCCAGCCGTCCCCCCGGTAGACGTCCACCGGGGTCATCCCGGCACCGGGAAAGGCCTCCGCAGCCTCCCGCCCCGCGGCTTCAATCCGCCGGGCCAGCAGCGTCCCACCCGCGGTCGTTGCCTCGGAGGAACGCACCACGTCGCCGGTCAAAACCGCCACCCGCCGGCTCATGCCACCTCCTCGTTCTGGTGCTCGCTTGGCCTCACGCGGTGAAACGCTCGGCGTTGCGGGCTTTCCTGACAAGTCCGAAAGCACCTCCGCACCCGCCGCCGGAGCCCGGGCGCCGCGGCCCGCCCGCTCCTCTCCCAGCCACGGCACCTCCGAAGACCCCCGATTTTTCCTTTGGCGTTTTCCGGCCTTTGCGTGAATCTCCCTCCTCAAAACCGACCGCCATGCAGATTTTTCCCGACGCCCCGACGTTCGCCAAACTCGCCCGCGAGGGCAACGTCATCCCCGTTTATGCCGACCTGATGGCCGACCTCGAGACACCCGTCTCGGCCTACGCCAAGCTGGCTTCGCACGGCCCCGCCTTCCTCCTCGAATCCATCGAGGGCGGGGAGCGGCTCTCGCGCTACAGCTTCATCGGCTGCCGCCCGCGCCGGATTTTCCGCTGCGGACCGGAAACCACCCTCATCCGCGAGGCGGACGGCGCCGGGAGGACCATCCCCACCCCCCCGGATCCGCTCACCCTGCTGGAGGAGGAGATGCGGGCGTTCCGGCCCGTCGAGCTGCCCGGGATGCCGCCTTTTGTCGGCGGGGCCGTCGGGTATCTGGGCTATGAATACATCACCCGGATCGAAAAGACCGTGCCCGCCGCCCCCGAAGATCCGCTCGGCGTGCCCATGCTGTACTTTCTCATGGCGGACAACCTCGTCGTCTTCGACCGTGCGCGGCAGACGATGCGGCTTCTCACCAACGTCCACCTCGCTCCCGATGACGACCCCGCCGCCGCCCACGCCCGGGCCGTCGAGACCCTCGGGGAAATCGCCGCCGCCCTCGCCCGCCCCCATGGCCTCGCCCCCGCCCCCCTCACCGCCTCCACCGGCCGG
>REEB01000232.1 GCA_007695295.1 Puniceicoccaceae bacterium | reverse complement strand
GCCAACCCTCCTACAAGTCCTGTGCCGTCACCCTCGCCAGGCCTGTCACCACACCATGACCACTGAATCGGACTTCTCTCCCACCCAAAAGTCGTGGCTGGAAGGTTTCTTCACCGGTGTCTCCCGGCGTCACGACCTTCCCCCGTTCGTCGGCCTCACCGCCGATGGCCGCTTCACCTGCTCCCCCGCGGCCGCTTCCAAAAACCTCGCCGCCCCCACCGTGCATGGCGTTCCCATCGACGATCTCTGCCGGGAGGAGCGCATCAAACACGAGCGCCATGGGCTGGACATCTGGGAAACCCTCCTCGACAACGCGGCCCGCGACCGCTTCCCCGAGGGTCCGGACGTCTTCCGCTACAAGTTTCACGGGCTCTTCTATGTCGCTCCCGCCCAGGATGCCCTCATGCTGCGCTGCCGCATTCCCGGCGGGGTCATCCGTGCCGACCAGTTCGCCGGCATCGCGCACCTCGCCCGCCACTGGGGCGGCGGCTACGCCCACCTCACCACCCGCGCCAATCTCCAGGTCCGTGAAATCAAAGCCAGGGACAGCGTCGATGTCCTCCTCCACCTCCGCGATCTCGGCCTCACTGCCAAGGGCGCGGGGGCTGACAATGTCCGCAACATCACCGCTTCGCCGACCAGCGGCTTTGATCCCGAGGAGGTCTGCGATGTCCTCCCGCTCGCCCGCGCCCTCCACCACTTCATCCTCAATCACCGGGAGATGTATGACCTCCCCCGCAAGTTCAACATCGCCTTCGACAACGGCGGCTCGGTCAGCGTTTGCGCGGACACCAACGACCTTGGGTTTTACGCCGTCCGCATCCGGGAGGAAGCCGCCCATCTCCAGGAGGATTTTCCCGACCGGATCGGCTTCCGTCTCCAGCTCTGCGGGATCACCGGCCACCGCCAGCTCGCTTTCGACAGCGGCCTGCTCCTGCGCCCCGAGGAGTGCGTCGCGGTGGCCGCGGCCATGCTGCGGGTCTTCATCGCCCACGGCGACCGCACCAACCGCAAGAAGGCCCGCCTCAAATACCTGCTCGACCGCCATGGCTTGGAGTGGTTTCTCGGGGAAACCTCCAAGCGCCTGGCCTTCCCTCTCCGCCAAGCACCCCCGGAAACCTGCCACCCACGGCTTCCGGTCGTGAAACACGGCTACGTCGGGGTCAGTCCCCAGCGTGACCCCGCCTTCAACGCCGTCGGCGTGGTCGTACCGGTCGGCTACCTCGACGCCGACTCCATGGATGCCCTCGCGTGCCTGGCCCGCGATTACGGCCGGGGCGAGCTTCGCCTCACGGTCTGGCAGAACTTGATCATTCCCCATGTTCCGGCAGATCGCACCAATGACTTCCTGGACGCGTTGAGCCGCATCGGCCTCCATGCCGACCCCCACCCCGTCGCCACCGGTCTGGTCGCCTGCACCGGCAATCGCGGCTGCCGCTACGCCGCCACCGACACCAAGGGCCAAGCCATCCGCCTCGGCGAATACCTCCGCGACCGCGTCCCTTTGGATGAGCCGGTCAACATCCACCTCACGGGCTGTCCCCATTCCTGCGCCCAGCACTACATCGGCGACATCGGGCTGCTCGGCGCCAAGGTCAAGCGGGACGGCGAATCCGTTGAAGGCTACCACATCGTTCTCGGGGGAGGCGTCGACGACCGCGCCGGCATCGGCCGCGAGATCCTCCAGGCCGTCCCCTTCGAGGAGATCCCGCCCCTGCTGGCAAACCTGCTCCACAGTTACCGCGAACAACGCCCGCCCGGGGAAAGTTTCGCGGCCTTCACCCGCCGGCACTCCGTCGAGGAGCTGCGCGCCTTTCTCTCCCCGCAGCCCGTCTTGCCATGACTGACCGCAGCATTCCTTTCATTCCCGATTCCGCGCCTTTCACCCCGGAGCAGCGCTCGTGGCTGAACGGGTTGCTCACCGGGCTCTTCTCCGGCTCCCAACCCGCCGCCAACGCCGCCGCTGCTTCCGCTCCGGCCGGGCCGCCTCTCCACATCCTCTTCGGATCCCAGACCGGCAATGCCGAGGCCCTCGCCCGCCAAGCCGCCAAATCCGCCCGCACCGCCGGTCTCGAGGTCACCCTCGTCGGCCTCGGCGACTTCGACCTCGCCGGACTCGCCGCCATCCAAAATCTCCTCCTCATCACCAGCACCTACGGCGAGGGCGACCCGCCCGACAATGCCCGCCCCTTCCACGACTTCCTGCTCGGTGACTCCGCCCCACGCCTCCCTGACCTCCGCTATGCCGTCCTCGGTCTCGGTGATCGCAATTACGCGGACTTCAATGCCTGCGCCATTCGTCTCGACGAGCGGCTTGCCGCCCTCGGTGCCAGCCGCCTGCGCGACGGCCTCTGGTGTGATGTCGACTTCGAGGAGGCCGCCGCCGCTTTCGTCGCCACAGTGATTAATCAGCTCGCCGGCCCCGCGGACAGCGCGGTCCGGGTTCCAACCCCAATCGCCGGGCCGCCCACCGAGGGTCCGGTCTGGTCGCGCAAAAATCCCTTCCCCGCCCGACTCCTCGCCAATCACAATCTCAACGCCTCCACCTCCGCCAAGGAAACCCGCCATGTTGTCTTTTCGCTCGAAGGGTCTGGGCTGGACTACACTCCGGGAGACGCCCTTGGAGTCCGGCCCGAAAACTGCCCCACTCTCGTCCGCGAGATCCTCGCCGCCGCCGGACTGGACCCCGCCCTGCCCACGCCGCTGCCCGACCGGTCGGAGGGTCCTCTCAAGGCGGCCCTCACCCGCCACTACGACCTCAACCGCCTCACCCGTCCGTTTCTCGAAGCCTGTATCCACCACGCCACCACACCGCCGCCCGCGGCTCTGCGCGATGATCCCGCGGCCATGGACCGCTACCTTGAGGGTCGACAGGTCCTCGATCCCTTGGCGGACTTCCGGCCCGTCTTCCCCGGCCCCGAGGCATTCATCGCCCCGCTGCGCACCCTGCAACCCCGGCTCTACTCGATTGCCTCCAGCCTCCGCGCCCACCCCGGGGAGGTCCATCTCACCGTCGGCTTGGTCCGCTGGGAGGCCGCCGGAAAACCCCGGCGCGGCCTCTGCTCGGGTTTCCTCGCCGCCCTCGCCCCCGGCGCCACCGCCGGGGTCCATCTCCATCGCAACCCGGCCTTCAAACTGCCGGAGGATCCCGGCCGCCCCATCATCATGATCGGCCCCGGCACGGGCATCGCCCCCTTCCGCGCTTTCTTCCAGGAACGTGCCGCCACCGGCGCGCCCGGACGCAACTGGCTTTTCTTTGGCGACCGCACCGCGGCCGACGATTTTCTGTACCGCGACGAACTCCGGGGTTGGCTCGCGTCGGGTCTGCTCACCCGCCTCGACACCGCCTTCTCCCGCGACCAAGAGCGAAAAATCTACGTCCAGGACCGCATGCGCGAAGCCGCCGACACCCTCCGGGACTGGCTGGCGGAGGGTGCCGTCCTCTACGTCTGCGGCGACGCTGCCCGGATGGCCCGGGATGTCGAAACCGCCCTCCTCGAAATCCTCGCCGACGGCCGACCCGAGACTGCCGCAGAACGGCTCGACCACCTTCGGAAAAACAAACAATACTTGCGGGACATCTATTGACCCGCCGCTCCCACTCACCCATCCCAACATGCCGCCAACCCGCTTCACCATCCTCGGATTGCTCATCCTCGCCGCCTCCGCGGTTCCGCCCACCGTTGCCGCCGCATCTTCTCCGGGCCAGCGTTTGCTCGATTCCCTCGGCGAACCGCTCAACCAAGGCACCCTCCTCTTCGATGCCCGCCTGCGCTGGGAGCACGCCGACCAACAGGGCCTGCGCTCCTCGGACGCCTTCACCGTCCGCACCCGGGCCGGCTACCGGACCTCCGATTGGCACGGTCTGTATGGCATCCTCGAATACACCTACACCTGGCCGCTCACCGGCAGCTACGCCCCCCAGCCGCCGCCCTTCAACCAGGGCCGCACCCCCATCGTCGATCCACGCTCCAGCCGGGTGGACCGCCTCCTCGCGGGCTGGAGCGATGACCGCACCGAGATCGTCGCCGGCCGCCAAGTCATCAATCTCGACAATCAGCGCTTCGTCGGCGCGGTCGCCTGGCGCCAGAACCGCCAGACCTTCGACGCCCTCCGCCTCGCCTTCCAACCGCTCGACGACCTGTCCTTTTCCTACCACTACATCGACCGGGCCAACCGGATCTTCGGCTCCGCCGCCCCCGCCCCGGCTCTGCGAAGCTTCCGGAGCGATTCCCACCTCTTCAACCTCGGCTTCACCGGTCTGCCCGGGGCGCGGATCGGCGCCTACGTCTACGAACTCCGCTTTGCCAACGCCGCCGCCGTCTCCGCCACCACCTTCGGAATCTACCTCGACGGCAGCCACCCCGCCATCGAAGGCGATGCAGTCTGGCTCTACCGGCTCGAAGCCGCCCACCAAGCCGACAACCGCGCTTCCGGCGCCACGGCGGACTTCTCCCTCCACTATCTCCATGGGCGGGTCGGGCTGCGCCGGCAGGGTCTGACGCTGGGCCTCGGCTACGAGGAGCTTTCCGGCAGTGGAAACCGCGGCTTCGCCACCCCGCTCGCCACCCTCCACGCCTTCAACGGCTGGGCCGATGTCTTTCTCTCCACTCCGCCCTCCGGCCTGCGCGACTTTTATGCCTGGGCGCAGGCCGCGCTGCCGGGCGAAGTGACCGCGGTGGCCGAGGCCCACTACTACCGCTCGGCCCGCGGTGGCGAAACCTTCGGCCGGGAGATCGGCCTCAGCCTGCGAAAGCCACTCAACCCCCAACTCGCCCTCCTCGGCAAGGCCACCCACTACGCCGGTTCCACTTCTTCCAGCTTCCCCGCCTCCGTCACGGATCGAACCAAATTCTGGATACAACTCGACTTCAGCCTTTGAGAAAGGTCAACGCCGGTCCAGGCCTCCCCAGGGGCCGGCGGCCGCTCCGGCTGAATTCAGCGCGCCGCCGCGGCTTTTTTGAAGTGACCGAGCAGGTCGTTTCCTTCCACTTTGGTGAGATTCGAGGCCAGCACACGGCTGATTTTTGCCCGGGCCTGATGGTCGAGAGTCTCCAGCAACTGTTTGTGGATCGGAGGACTCACGGCCAGAAAACAGCTCCCGACGTTTTTGTCCTTCAGGAGGGTGCTGATTCGCTCCCCGATCTGGCGCAGATGACGACGGCGCTGTTCTTCATCGAGATTATGGTTCTCGCCCGCGGAGAGGTTGCCAGGCACGGCATGCGCCCCCCGGCCACGAGGAAAACGACCCGCTTGGTCCGTCACTACATCGGACAGCTTTTCGTCCGCGGCATGGGTGTGAAATTCTCCGACCGGCGCCACATGCGGTCCGTGGTCGCCGATCTCCTGCGTGACCCGGAAGGCACGCAGACCTCCGAGGTCAGCCGTGATTATCAAGTTGGGATTCATCGACGCAGACCCTATTTGAGCCCCCGGCGCGATGCAAGGGCGAACCCATTCGTGGAAGCACCTCCAAGCCTTTCAGCAGATTCACCCGCGCCCCTCCCTTCCCGGCCCTTCCGCCCCGCGGCGGTTTGCACCAAAAGCCATGGGCGGTATCGTCGTTCCATGCTACGTCTCCCGCTTATTCGCACCATCTGCGCATCGGCCCCCATTGTCATTCTCCTGCCGGGCTGCGGACCCGCCTCCCAGCAGGCGGATCCCCAGGACGATGTTCCAACCGCCGAGGTCCGCTCATTGGAAGTGGCCGCAGTCCATGACGGCGAACGGCTCCAAATCCGCTTCCGCTTCGAAACCGCCTCCCCGTCCTGGTATCACCAGTATCTCGTCTACCGCGGCGGCAAATGGGGCCGCTACGGCGATGGCGCCGACGGGCCGGATCCCCACGGCCTCTATGAGGATCGCATCTCGGTCATGATCGACGACGGCTCCGTCGACCACTTCCCCCAACTGGGCGGCTTCACCACCGCCCACTCCGGCATGCGGAGTTTCTCCGATGCGGTCCCCACTGAAGAGGTACAGGCTCATCCTCACCTCGGCGAACGCCTGGGCCGCTCCGATGTGCGGAAATTCATCGCCGCCTCCCGGGAGTCCGGGGCTCCGCCCACCGAAGCCTGGAGCCGGACCCTGCCCCCGGAGGAACTGGAGGATCTGCGCGCCAACGGCGTCTTCCTCGACCTCTGGCAATGGCGCGCCCACCGCTCCAACCCGGTCGGGTATGCTGATAATGGATACATCCTGGATTACCGCCACAGCTCCGAGGGCCGCTCCATGTATACGGACAACTTCGATCCCGACACCGGCCTGCCCCTCATGATGTACGATCCCGAAGCCCATGGCCGGCACGCCCTCCGGTTCGAACGCCTCGTGGCAGGCGGCTATGATCAGGACGATCCCTACTACCTCGCCGAAACCTCCGCCCTCCCCTTCGATCCTGAAGAAGATTGGGAAGAGGGCGACGCCCTTCCCCATCGCCTGCTCCGCCAACCCTCGGGCAGTCGCGGCGCCATCCGCGCCCTCGGCCGCCACGCCGACGGCGCCTGGCAGGTGCGCCTCACCCGCACTCTCGAAGCCCCCAATCCCCGCGACAGCAAAGCCTTTTACCCCGGACACACCTACCACCTCGCCTTTGCCGTCCATACCGGCAGCACCGGCGCCCGGCACCACTTGGTCTCCATGCCGGTCAGTTTCGCCCTCGATGGCGAGGCCGACCTCGTCGCCAGTCGGACCGACGGCGACCTCGACGCAGCGGACGCCGACTGGATCACCGTGCCGCTCTTCGACCCCGGCGACCCAACCGCCTCCCGCTGATCGGCGCCGGCCCAAACCGGCCCGCGCCACTTCGTTTTACATTATCGATTTTCGATATTGACGTTCGATAACGTTTGGGAGAAGTGTTCGCCATGGCCACCCGCAGCAGCTCCACCGCTTCCTCCCGTCCCCCGGGCCAGGACCTTTTGCGGGGCTTCATCCGCCTGCACATCCTGCACCACGCCGCCGAGCACGCGGTGGTGGGGGCGTGGATGATGGAGGAGCTGCAGCGGCACGGTTACCGCATCGGCCCCGGCACCCTCTACCCGATGCTGCATGCGATGGAAAAGGCGGGGTACCTCCGGAGTCGGACCCTCGCTTCCGGCCGCCGCCATTGGAGGGAGTACCGCATCACCGCCGCCGGGCGCGCCGCCCTTCGCACCGCCAGTCGTCACCTCCGTGAATTGTTTCACGAGCTCATCCCCGACTCCCCCCCTCCGCCATGATCCTGCGCGTCCGAGACCTCGCTTTTCGCTATACCGCCTCGGGACCATGGCTGTTGGACGGGATCGATTTTGAGTTGGACCGCGGCGACTTCCTCACCGTCCGGGGAGACTCCGGCGGCGGCAAAAGCACCCTGCTCCGACTTCTCAATCGCCTCGCCGATCCGCAGCGGGGCACGATCGAGTTCGACGGCCGGCCCTTGCCGGACTACCCGGCCACCATGCTGCGCACCCGCATGGTGCTGGTCTTCCAGGAGTCGGCTTTTCTCGAGGCATCGGTGGAGGAAAACCTCCTCCTGCCGTTCACCTTCCGAAGCCTGCGCGGGCGGGGCCGCCCCCGTTTCGAAACTTGCCGGCCGTTGCTGGAACAGCTCCGGCTGGCGGGCATCGACCCCTCTGAAACCGCCACCCGCCTCTCGGTGGGCCAGCGGATGAGGCTCGCCATCGCCCGTGCCCTCCTCCTCGAGCCCAATGTGCTCCTGCTTGATGAACCGCTCGCCGGGCTCGATCCCGACTCCAGGGATGCCCTCGCCACTGTGCTCACTGGAGTGGTGCGCGAACGCGGCTTGGCGGTGGTGAGCGTTTCGCACCTCGACTGGGGCATCGGCACCTCCACGGTCCGACGGCTCCAAGGCGGCCGCCTCGAACCGCCGGGGTGACGCTTCCCCCCTCGCTGAACGATCATGAATCCCCCCGCTATTTCGCTCCTCGAACTCGGCTACTGCCTGGCGCTGGTGGTGGGCCTGGGCGTGGTTTCGCTGCGCCTTGGACTCAGGCTGGAGCGGGACCTCGCCTGGGCCAGTGCACGCTCAGTCCTGCAGTTGCTGCTGCTCGGCTCGGTCCTCCATCTGGTGTTTGGGGTGGAACGCGGTTGGATCATTGTCCTCGTCCTGCTCGGCATGGTCGCTTTTGCGGCCTGGACGGTGGCGACCCGGCTGAAGCAGAAGCCGGTTGGCATCTTTTGGCCGACTTTCATCTCGATGGCGCTGAGCTATCTGGTGCTGACTTTTTTCGCCACCGGGGCGGTGCTCGGGGTGGAGCCCTGGTATTCGCCCCACCACGTCATTCCGTTGGGCGGGATGCTCGTCGGCAACTCCATGAATGCAATCGCCGTCAGCCTCGATCGCCTCTTCGCGGGTCTGGAAAAGGACCGGCGGTTGGTCGAGCAATGGCTCAGCCTGGGCGCGGAAGCCCGCGAGGCGTCCGCCTTCGCCTGCCGTGATGCGGTCCGCGCCGGCCTCATCCCCACCATCAACTCCATGCTCACGGTGGGCATCGTCTTTATCCCGGGCATGATGACGGGGCAGATTCTCTCCGGCGTCGATCCAATCCTGGCGGTGCGTTACCAGATCATGATTCTGCTTCTGATTCTGGTCGCAACCGGCTTAGGAAGCGTGCTGGTCACCCGCTGGGTGGCGCGGCGTTGTTTCACCGCGCACCACCAGCTCCGCTTGCCGGCCTGAGGCGGCACCGGCCCGTCACGGGCACGGCAGCTCAATTCCGCATCGAAGGCGGCAGGCGGTCACCGGCGCTCATGGAACCGGGCAGGATCGGAGGCTTTGGGTCGTCTTCCGTCCATGGACCAGAGTCGGCGACATCCGCATGGGGAAAGCTGACCCAGAAGGAGGATCCCTCTCCCGGCGCCGATTCCACCCCGACCCGGCCACCGAGCGCTTCGACCATGCGTTTCACGATGGCCAGGCCGAGGCCCGTGGAGGTTTCTCCGCCGGTGGGACGGTTGGATAGCCGCGCAAACTTTTGGAAAAGCCGTTCCTGCTCCTCCTTGGCAATGCCGAGGCCACGGTCAACGACCACTGCGCGACACTCGCTTCCGGTCCGTTCCAGCCGCACCGTGACCGGCCGGCCCGGCGGCGAATACTTGACCGCGTTTGAAACAAGATTGTCCAGTATCTGCACCAGAAGATCACGCTGGCCGAGCACGGGCACTTCGCCCCGGGGCTGCTCCAGCTTCACCATGATGCCTTTTTCCTGCGCCCGCAGGAGATGATCATGAAGGACACTCTCCGCCAGCTCGCCGAGATCGCAACGCTTGCGCTCGATCACGAGCTGTCCTTGCTCGATGCGGTTGATGTCGAGCAGATTGGTGATGATCTCCGCCATCAGCCGCGAACTCGACTCGATGTCGCGGGCCAGATCCGCTATTTGCTCCCGCGAGAGCGTCTCCGCATCTTCGGCGATAATGGTGGCCAGCCCCATGATGCCGTTGAGGGGATTTTTGAGATCATGGGTGGCGATGCCGATGAAATCGTTTTTGTCCCGGTTCATCTCCTCCAGACGCTGATTGAGTGAAATCAGCTCCTGGTTGCTCTGGGCGAGTTCTTCGTTGGCCTCCTGAAGCTCCTCCGTGCTCGCGGCGAGGGCCGCGGTCTTTTTCTCCACTTCACCTTGCAGCCAGTGCAGGCGACGGCGCAGCCAGGCACTGCGCCACCAAACCGTCAGGAGAATCAACCCCACCCCCCCAAGCCCAAATCCGGCCATGGCTAGGCGGGTGCGGTACCACGGTGGCAGGATCTCAAAACCAAACGTCGCTATCGAGCCTTCCGTGCCCCGGGCACAGCGCCCTTGCACACTGAAGGCGTACTTACCCTCCCGGAGGTTGGTGTAATCTTTGGAGGGGTCGGTGCTCCAAGGCGACCAGTGCTCCTGATAGCCGCTGAGCCGGTAGCGGAAGGAAGCGGGCGGATTGCGGCTGTATTCCGTAACCGTAAATCGGATACGAAGATCGCTGTCGGCATGGGAGAGGATCACGTTGTCCGGGTAGGCTCCCGCTCCCGCGTACACGGTTTCATAGTCGGCTCCCGCTTCGATCCTCCGGATGATCGTCTGCGGCGGCGCCTTCTTCCAGGGGCGGATTGCGGGGTGTTGAATATACACTTGGTCAATGGCGCCAATCACCGCCGTATCACCCCAAGCGTACACCGCTCGAATGCCCGGCACCCGGGACACGGCCGGATCGAGGTCCCGGAACTGGGGTTTTCCTGTTTCGTCCAGGGAGATATGCATATGCCCGCCATTGCGAATCGCCCACAAGCCACCGCGACCATCCGGGTGGGTGCGGTGCAGGCCGCGCAGGCCGTCGACAGCCTCAAGTTTCGTCTCCAAAGCCAAGTCGCGCTCGAAGCGGTCGGTCGTTGGATCAAAGCGGAACAATCCCCCGGCAGACCGAAATCGGATCATCTCGCCCAGTTGCACCGGGGCCACCCACTGCTCGGGCAAGCCGTCGGTGCGGTCGTATCCACGCACGCGGTGGGATGCCAAATCGAGGTGCTTCACGGCTCCATAGCCCACTTCCAGCCACACCCCGTCCGCTCCGTCCGGAACAAGCTCAATGATCATTTCCCGTCCCCCCAGGTTGATGGTCTGCA
>REEB01000155.1 GCA_007695295.1 Puniceicoccaceae bacterium | reverse complement strand
GACCGCTACCTGACCGAGATCGAGATGAATCTCCTTGAGGAGGTCGTCCAAGTTATCCTGGAGGAGTGGTGCCGGCAGTGGAAGGAGGAGCAGGAGTTGGACGCGAGCCTCATCGGCCGCGAAAGCAATGGTCGCTTTCTCCAGACCTCCCCGCAGGACGCGATCATGCTCGTGCTCAGCATGGAGGCCACCATCGGCGATTGCTCCGAGACCATTCAGGTCGCCGTGCCCTATTACACTCTCGAGCCGATTATCAAAACCATCCACGCCCGCCGCCAGCGCGAGGCTTTCCAGTCCAAGGTCGAAAAACGGCCCGACTGGAGCGATGCCTACGACAGTATCCGCGTTCCCGTGACGGCGGAATGGGATGCGATGGAAGTCACCGTGCAGGAATTGATGCAACTGCGGTCCGGCGATGTCATCCGCCTGCCCCGTGAGGTTATCCGGCGCACTCGTGTCCGGCTAATGAATACAACAAAATTCGAGGGCGAAGTCGGCTTGGAGGGCGACCGGGTGGTTGTCCGCATCGGCAGCCGGACAACGTCCGAGGAGGAATCATGATTGTGGATACCGAAACCAAGGATCTCGGGCTCTTGCTCGATGTGAAAGTGCGCCTAACGGTGCAGCTCGGCTCCTGCCACCTGCCGATGAAAGAGATTCTGGAGCTGTCCTCCGGGTCCGTCATCCAGCTCAACCAGGAAGCCAAGGATCCGGTGGGCCTTTACGTTAATGACAAGCTGATCGCTTACGGAGAAGTCGTGGTGGTCGAGGACCATTTCGGCATCAAAATCACCGAGTTGGCGGGAAAGCAGAAATGAAGTCCATGATGAGGATCGGCCGGTTTTCGGTTCTGCTGGTTTTGGCTTCAGCCGTGCCTCCCCTGGTGGCGGAAACCTTGCTGGACACGGACACCGCGACCGCACCCGCGCCCGCTGAGGCTCTGGCGGCTGCACCCGAAGGTGTTGCCGGCGGAGTGATTTACCCGCGGCCGACGCCCGGAGGGGCGCTCGCCGCCCCCGCCGGTCCGGGCCTGCTTGGCCTGGTTTTTCCGATCATCGGCTACTTCATCATCCTGGCCGGCTTGGGTGTGGTGGTGTGGCACCTGGTGCGCCGCGGCGGCTTCAAGCGCGCCTTCGACAAGAGCGAAGGTCGCCTGCACGTGACCGAGACCCGCATGCTGGGCAACCGCCAGTTCCTGCTTGTAGTGGACTATGACGGGCAGAAAGTCCTGCTCGGCGTGGTGCCGGGTCGCATCGACTACCTTTGCGCCCTCAACGAGAGCACCTCGTTCGAGGAAGTCCGCCCCTCGACTCGCGAAGAACCGCTTGCCGCGGTGCTGGGGCGATGAAGGCGGTGTGCAGGTTCTTGCTCGCGATGCCGGTCCTTTTTGGACTGGCGGCGCCGGCACTCGGCCAATCCGCTGGGCTCGAGGTCAGTGTCAACATTGGCGAGGAGGGCGGCGACCTCGGAACGGCCATCCAACTGGTGCTGATCATGACCCTGCTCACGCTGGGGCCTTCGGTGGTGATCCTCATGACCAGCTTCACGCGGATCGTGATTGTGCTCGGCTTTATCCGCACCGCCATCGGTGTCCACCAGGCGCCCTCGAACCAAATCATCGTTGGCATGGCCCTGATCCTGACCTTCTTCATCATGGGGCCGACCTTCAGCCAGATCAACGCCGAGGCCGTCCAGCCCTATTTCAATCAGGAGATGACCTCGATGGACGCGCTCAACCAGGGAGCGGAACCGCTGCGCAAGTTCATGCTCGCGCAGACCCGCACCTCCGACCTCGAGTTTTTCCTCCAGCTCTCCGGCAGCGGGCCGACCCGGGCCGAAGCCCTGCCCATGCGCGTGGTCGTGCCGGCCTTCATCATGAGTGAGCTGCGGACGGCTTTTCAGATGGGGTTCCTCATCTTCCTGCCTTTCATCATCATCGATTTCCTCGTCGCCACCACGCTCATGTCGATGGGCATGATGATGATGCCGCCGGTGGTAATCTCGCTGCCTTTCAAACTTCTGCTTTTCGTCCTCGTGGACGGGTGGAGCCTGGTCATCAAGTCGCTCGTGGAGAGCTTTGTCATATGAATCTGGAAATTGCCGTTGAACTCTTCCGTGAGGCCGTCACCCACGCTCTTGTATTGGTAAGTCCGATACTGATAACCGCGATCGCGGTTGGCCTTTTGGTCAGCATGCTGCAGGCGGTGACCAGTCTTCAGGAGCAGACGCTGTCGTTTGTCCCGAAGCTGTTCGCGGTCGGCATGGTGCTGCTGGTGGCCGGGCATTGGATGATGACCTCGTTAATGTATTTCGCCATCGGCCTGATCCAGCGACTGCCCGAAATGGCCCGCTAAGATGCCCGACCCCGCCGATCTCATTGCCTGGCTGCTGGCCGGAAACCGCGCTCTCGGGCTCTTTCTGCTCATGCCCTTTCTCGGGCAGAAGGGAGTCCCGGTGATGGTGCGGATTTTTCTGGCCATGGCCGTGGCGGTGATGGCGGCGCCGTTTCTGGGTGAAGTGGCCATCCCCAACACCGCCGGCGCCCTCGTCGCGATGATGGCCAAGGAGTTGGCCGTGGGGCTTTCCATGGGCTTGGCGGTGCAATTGATCTTCATCACCTTGGGTTTCGCCAGTCACCTCATCACCGTTGAGGTCGGGATGATGCCAAGCCCGGAGTTCAATCCCAGCGCCGGCGCCGGCGGCGGCCCCCTCTCCACGCTGCTCTTCTACCTCGGTGTGCTGGTGCTGATGAGCGGCGCCCACTATTCGGTGCTGCTGGCCTTCATCCAAAGCTTCACCCTCCTGCCTCCCGGCGTCGGTGAAAGCAATCCGGAGGCCTTGACCGCGATCGTGGGCCACAGCGCCTCGATCTTCCGCATCGGCGTGTTGATGGCCGCACCGTTGGTGGCGGTGAATTTCCTCGTCAATCTGCTCTTCGCCTTTCTCGGGCGGGTCGTGCCCCGGATGAACGTGTTTCTCCTCAGCCTGCCGGCCCGCATCCTCGCCGGATTCACCTTTCTGGCGCTTTCCGTCGGGCTCATCTCCCAGTACCTCGTGCTCATGGTGAACCGCACCCCCGAGCTGACCCTTCGTTTCATGATCCTGCGGGGCAACTGAAATGGCCGATCAAGACAAAGCCTCCAAGACCGAGGAACCCACGGAAAAACGGATCAAGGACGCCTTCGAGGAAGGGCAGTTCGCCAAGAGCCCGGAGATCCAGGTTGCCTTCGGACTGGGCGCGGGTTTTCTCGTCCTGCTCTTCGCCGGCCCCACCATCGGCATGCGGGTGGGGGAGATCGGTCAAATGATCCTCGGCAGCCTGGCCGAGTTCGAGGTCAACCGCGACAGCCTCGGGATGTGGACACGCTTTGGCATTGGTGAGGTCATGCAACTGGTCATGCCCATCACCTTGGCTGCAGTCGTTGCCGGGGTCGTCTCGGGTGGCTTGCAGAGCGGCTTTCAGCTTTCGCCGAAGGCATTGGAGGTGAAGTGGGAAAAGATGAATCCGGCCAGCGGCTTCAAGCGCCTCGTCTCCGCGGATGTGCTGGTGCGCTTTGGCATCGACCTGCTCAAGCTGATCGCGGTGGTGGGCATACTCCTGCTGGCGCTGCGGCGGGTCATGCAGGATCCGATTTTCCACAGTGCGGTCGACATCCGGCACGTCGGTAACTTTATTTTGGATACAGCTCTCTACGTGCTGGTGCGGGTGCTGCTGGCCACCGCGGTCATTGCCGCCATCAGTTACTTCTACCAGAAGCAGAAAACGCGCAAGGACCTGCGGATGACCCGGGATGAGGTCAAGCGGGAGCGGAAAAACGCCGAGGGTGATCCGCATGTCAAGAGTGCCCAACGGGCCATGGCCCGGCGGCTGCTGGTCAAGCAGATGCTTTCGGCCGTGCCGACCGCCGATGTGGTCGTGACCAACCCGACCCACTTCGCCGTCGCCCTGAAATACGAGCAGGGCGTGGATCGGGCGCCGGTCGTGCTCGCCCGCGGTGAAAACCTTTTCGCGCAGCGGATCAAGGAACTCGCGCGCCGCCACGGGGTGCCGATGGTCGAAAACCGGCCGCTCGCCCGCATGCTCTACAAATACGGCCGGGTGCGGAAGGAAATTCCCGCGCAGCTTTACCAGGCGGTCGCGGAGATCCTCGCCTTTGTCTACCGCACCCACCGTTACTACTTTCACCGGCTGCGGGCCCGCCGCCTTGCTGAGAGACAGGCATGATGGCCGCGGAAAACAACACCCTGCTCGACCGGCTGGCGCGCTTCAAACGCGGTGACCTGCTGATCGTCTTCGGTCTTTTCGGCACGGTTCTCCTGCTCGTCATGCCCCTGCCGGCGGTGGGCCTCGATCTGCTCCTGGCCACCAGCATCGGCCTCTCCCTGCTCGTGCTGCTGGTCATCGTCTATGTCAAATATCCCCCCGAGTTTTCCGCCTTTCCGACCATCCTGCTCGGGCTGACGCTCTTTCGTCTCGGCCTCAACGTCGCCTCCACCCGGCTCATCCTGCTCGATGGGTATGCCGGCAACGTCATTGAGGCCTTCGGTTCCTTTGTCGTGCGGCAGAACTACGTGGTCGGCGCGGTCGTTTTTCTGATCCTGGTGTTGATCAACTTCATTGTCATCACCAAGGGTGCGGGCCGCATCGCGGAGGTCGCGGCGCGTTTCACCCTCGATGCCATGCCCGGCAAGCAGATGGCCATCGATGCGGAGCTGAACGCCGGCATCATCGACGAAGCGGCCGCCACCTCCCGCCGCCAGAAAATCCAGAAGGAAGCCGATTTCTACGGTGCCATGGATGGTGCGAGCAAATTCGTCCGCGGCGATGCCATGGCCGGTCTCCTTATTACGATGATCAACGTGGTTGGTGGCATCGCGATCGGCGTTCTGCAGATGGGCCTGCCGGTGGCCGGGGCGATGCAGAAGTTCACTTTGCTCTCGATCGGCGATGGTCTGGTTTCCCAGATTCCCGCGCTCATTATCTCGCTTTCCGCCGGTATCCTCGTCACCCGGACAAACGAAAAGGAAAACCTCGGCAGCCACATCACCCGGCAGGTGACCGCCTATCCCCGCGCCATCGGCGTGCTGGCCGTGATGCTCTTCCTTTTCGCGCTCATCCCCGGGATGCCGGCGACGCCGTTCCTGACCATTGCGGCCATTGTGGGTCTGGTGGCGCTGGTGCTGAGGCGGTCCGCCCGGCTTCGCGGAGACGATCCCGAGGAGGACTCCGAAGAGACCGCCAAGCCTGCCACCGGAGCGCCTGCCGCCGGCGAAGCGCCCGCGGCTTCCCCCACCGCCGAACTGGAGAAACTCATCGAGGTGGATCTCTTCGCCCTTGAGATCGGCTTCAATCTCCTCGGCTTGGCCGACCGCTCCCAGGGCGGCGACCTGCTCGAGCGTGTCACCGGGGTGCGCAAAAATCTCGCCCGCGAGCTCGGCCTGGTCGTGCCCCCGATCGCGGTGCGCGACAATATGGAGCTGGACTCCAACGAATACCGTTTGCTGCTCCGCAACAAGGAAGTCGCCCGCGGCAAACTCGTGCCCCGTCGCTGGCTGGCCATGAATGTCGGCGGCAGCCAGGTGCAGCTCAAGGGCGTGCCCACCGTCGAACCGGTCTTTGGCATCCCCGCGGTCTGGATCGCTGACGAGGAGAAAAAGACCGCCGAGATCAACGGCTATTCGATCGTCGATCCCTCCTCCGTCCTCGTCACCCACCTTTCCGAAACGCTCAAGCAGGTCGCTCATCACCTCATCGGTCGCCAGGACACCCAGCAACTTCTCGACCACGTCAAACAGAAGCATCCCACGCTCGTCTCCGAGCTGCTGCCGGATCTCGTCAGCATCGGCATCATCCAGCGGGTGCTGCAGAACCTGCTCAAAGAGGGCATCCCCATCCGCAACCTCACCCTCATTCTTGAAGCCGTGGCGGACTTCGCCCCGCTCTCGAAAAATCCCGACGACCTTTCCGAGCAGGTCCGCCGGCGCCTGGGCGAGTTCTTCGTCACCGCCCTCGAGAGTGAACCCGGCATGATCAAGGCCCTCACCCTTGATCCGAAGCTGGAGCAGATTCTCGCCGGCAAGGTGCAGCGCACCCCCACCGAGTGCACCCTCAGCCTCGATCCGGCCACCGCCGAGTACCTGCTCAAGGAGCTTGGCCAGCGCATCCCCGCGATGATGGAGGAAGGCTTGGCCCCCATCCTGGTCGTCTCGGCCGAGATCCGCCTGCCCTTCAAGCGCTTCTTTGAGCCCTCCCTGCCCAAGCTGACCGTGCTCAGCTTCCAGGAACTGCCGGCCCGCACCGACATTCAAACCGTATCCATTATTCTTCTACCGCAGCCATCGGTCCGTCCCGCCCCCGCGGAGTTGGCCGCCGTTTCCTGAATTTTATCACCCCCGCCACCCATCCCTGACATCCGATCGACATGAGCACCGCCACCGCCAAACCGAACGCCGCCCCCGTTTCCACTCCCGCCCCCGCCCGCTATCGCCTCGTGGTGGAGTCGGCCCAAGAGGCGGTGACCATTCTTCAGAAGCGCTTTGGCACCCGGGCCCGGGTGGTGGCGGTGCGCCAAGTGCAGAGTGGTGGTTTGGGAGGATTCTTTCGCAAGCCGAAGCTGGAAGTGGTCATCGAAGTCGCCCCGGAGGCGACTCCTGCGGCCACGCCCACGCCCGCCTCCGCCAATGATGAGGGCCAGCCCGCGGTCCACTCCCGGAAACCCGCCGCCGCCCCTGCACCCGCCATGGAGGAGGACGCCTCCGCCCCCGACGAAGCGGAAGCGACCGTCTCCGCCACTGCGACGCCTCTGCCGACCCGCGCCCGTGCAGAAATCCTCGGCGCCGGCCGTGCCCTCGCCCTGCTCGAGGCGTGCGGATTCGACCGCTTTCTCATCGAGCGCATCCGCACCGACAACCGCGTCCAGGATTGGGAGAAGCTCCCCGTGCAGGAGTTGTTGGCCCTGGTCTGCGACTGGCTCCGCCGCCAGAACCCCGCTCCCGAAGCGTTGGAGCTCGCTCCCCGCCGCGCCTTCATCGGCACTCCCGGCGTCGGGAAAACCACCGCTCTTTGCAAGGCCCTCGCCCGTGAAGTGTTTCTGCACGGCCGCCGGCCCTCGGTGGCCAAGCTCGACGGCGGCCAGCCCAACCCGACCGACGGCCTGGAGGTTTTCTGCGAGGTGCTGGGGGTGGATTTGCTTCGCACCACCCGTGAAGTCCGCCGCTGGTCCGGTGGGGACGCCCTCTTTGTCGACCTGCCGGGTTGCCCGGCCGCCTCCCGCGGCTCCGAGGAGACCGAGCTGCTCGACCTGCTCTGCAGCCTCGGAGTGGACAGCCGCATCCTCGTTATCCACGCCGGCTACGAAGCCGAGATGATCGGCGACGCCTATGCCTTCGGCCGCCGGATGGAAGCCACCCATGCGGTCTTCACCCACCTCGATGAAGTTCGCAATCCCGGCAAGCTCTGGAAATTCCTCCTCACCGGGGGGTTGCCACCCCTCTTCGGCAGCATCGGCCCGAATCTGGCCGATGACTATGAGGAAGGCATCTTCAGCCTCCTCCTCCAGCGCACCCTGCCGGAAACCGCCATCCATTTTGCCATGCCGCCCGCCGAGCGCGCCCGCCGCGCCCGTCACGGCTGATCCACCGCCATGAAGTTCATCATTCTTCTCGGCGGTTTCAGCGGCTTCGCCCTCAGCTTTCTAGCCGGCCTGGCCGCGGGGAACGACCCCCTCAAGGTCCTCATCCAGGCCTGCCTCGCATGCCTGGCCGGGGCCCTCCTTTTCCGCTGGTTCGGTCAGCTCTGCGTGCGTCACCTGCGCGCGGCACGCGCCGATCGCAGCAGCACCACCGCCGGGCCGGACGAGCCATCTTCCGAGCCCCAACCCAAGACCGCCCAGGAGCCCATTCAATCCATCTAACCTATGAGCCAGACACTAGCCAAAGAAACCTCGCAAAAGGATGCGCGGGGCACCGAAAAAGCATGGAAGACCTACGAAGCCGCCACCCGCAGCCCTCTCGAAGAGCATCCGGAGCTGTTTCATAAATACCTCCCGCTGGTGCGATCGATCGTCACCCGGATCAAAATCAACCTGCCCCCGCACATCGACGAGGACGATCTCCACAGCGTGGGCATCACCGGATTGATCTCCGCGCTGAAGAAATACGATCCCAAGCAGAAAAAGTCCTTCGGCTCCTACGCCGCCATGCGCATCCGCGGAGCCATTCTCGACGAACTGCGCCGCATGGACTGGATGCCCCGCAATGCCCGGACCAACTTTAAGAAACTGCGCAAAACCGTCGATGATCTGGAACAACGCCTCGGTCGACCCGCCACCGAGGACGAAATCCGTACGGAAATGAATCTCAGCGAGCGCGAATACCAGAGCCTGATGGAGGAGGTCCGTCCCGTGACCTTCCTTCCCCTCGACCATTGCCCCGGCGGGGACGAGGGGGAGGCCACCGATCTCTACGAAGTCATCCCCGACGACACCCTCGTGCCCGTGACCGCCAAGATGGAGAAGGAGGAGCTCACCCGGCTCGTCGCCGCCCGCATCCAGCAGCTTCCGGAGATGCCGCGCAAAGTCTTGGCCATGTATTACTTCGAAGGCATGCGCCTGGCCGAGATCGCGGCCGTTTTCGGGCTGACCGAATCCCGGATCTGCCAAATCCACTCCCAAGCCATCGTCGGCCTGCGCAGCTACGTGACCAACGTCATGTCAAAATAGTCCGCGCCGCCCATGCTCATCGTCATCGGATATTTCATCGTTCTCGCCTCGACCATCATCGGGTTCATGATGGCGGGCGGGCATCCGATGGTGCTGATGCATCTGTCCGAGTTTGTCATTATCGGCGGCATCGCCCTTGGCATTCTCGTCATCGCCAGTCCCAAGTCGGTCCTGATCGGCTTGGTTGGGCAGATCATGGACGCCTTGCGCAATCGTTCGGTGGGGAAGGAGCAATACCTCGATCTTTTGAAGATTCTTTACGAACTCTTCATGGTCGGCCGGCGCAACGGCCTTCTCGCGCTTGACGAGCATGTCTCCTCGCCCGATACGAGCACGATACTGCAGAAGTACCCCAACTTCGCCCAGTCCAAGGAGCGGGTCGATTTTCTCTGCAATGCGCTCAAACCGATCATCGACGGCAAGATCAAGCCCGATCAGCTCCAGCCGCTGCTCGAAGCGGAGATCCAATCCATGGAGCGCAAGGCCGAGGCCCCGGTCGGCGTCATGAACTTGGTGGGCGATTCACTCCCCGGTGTCGGCATCATCGCCGCGGTTCTCGGCATCATCAATACGATGGGCGCGATCGCGGACGGTCCGGAGATGGTGGGCAAGAAAGTCGCCGCCGCGCTCACCGGGACCTTTCTCGGCATCCTTGGCGCCTATGGTTTTGTCAATCCGCTGACCAACCTGCTCAAGCTGAACAACCAGAGCCAGGAACAGTATTACATCTGCATGTCCAAGGCGATCGGCGCCTTCGCCAAAGGGCTGGCCCCGATCATGGCGATCGAGCTGGCCCGCCGCAGTCTCGACAACACCCTTGTGCCGACGGCCGACGAGTTGGAGCAGATGCTCCGCAACCTCAATCCGGGCAAATAAGCGGCGATGGGCAAGAAAGGCGAGCACCACGGCGGATCATGGAAGGTGGCTTACGCCGATTTCGCCACCGCGATGATGGCGCTTTTCATGGTCCTGTGGATTTCGGCCCAAGACGACGAGATCCTCATCGCCACCGCCCGCTACTTCCAGAGCCCCTTCAACTTCAGCGTCGATGCCTCCCTTGGGGTGATGAGCTTCGACGGCGGCTCCGACCTCTTCAACAACGAGACCGGCGATTCCAATCCGTCACTCTCCAACCTCAATCTCCTCCACACCATTGCCCAGGAGTTCTACAGTGCGCTCGATCTCGATCTTGGTGACCGGGACCGGCCTGTCGATGTGCAGGTGGCGCCGGACGGCCTGCGGGTGATCCTTTTCGACCGCTCCCGCCATCCCCTCTTCCGCCCCGGCACCGCCGAGTTCACGGAGTGGGGACGGTTTGTGGTCCAGAACATGGCTTGGCTGATCGAACGCTACGGTTTCAAGGTGCGCATCGGCGGCCATCTCGCGGCCGGCTTTGTCTCCGCCGATCCCGCCTACACCGGTTGGGAGCTGTCCACCGATCGCGCCAACGCCGCCCGGCGCGCCCTCGAGCACTATGCCGTCGATCCCCGGCTCATCGACCAAGTCACCGGCTACGCCGACAATCATCCCCTTCCCGGCACCGATCCCGGAGACCCCTCCAACCAACGCCTCAGTATCAGTTTGGTCATTACCGCTCCTCTCACGCCCCTTCCCTGACATGGACGACTTTCTCTCAGGCCGCAGCATTCTCGCCACCGGCTTTCAGCTGCCCGATCCCGACGACCCCGGTGCGACCCCGGCCCTGGCCTCGACGGTCCCCGGCTCTCCGCCTGCGGCCAGCGCCGGTAGCGCCGGTGGCGAGCGCAAATCGGAAGCGGACCTTCCCCACCAGCATGAGGATGGGGGCGCCAAGGTGGAATACCGGATGCAGAACGGGCGCGTCACCCACATCCGCGTGACCTGCAGTTGCGGCAACATCACCGAGCTGCACTGCGAATATTAAGCTTGGTGCGGCTGGTTGAGCTTGCTGGCGAACGGCCGCGTCCCGCCGGTTTCATGTGCCGGTTCTCAGTGAATCTCCGCCCGCCCGCCGATCGTGCAGGCGCCGGAGCCGGACGAGCGCGTGGTCGAGGCATTCTTCGGCCAGCTCGCCCCGGTGGACGGCTTGCACGAGGGCGCGACGGGCGCGGCTGGTGATGGCGGGGTCGTAGTCGACATTGTTGCCGAGGGTGAGCAGGTCGGCTCCGGCTTGCACGGCCCGGGGGAGGGCCTGTTCGAGTGGAAAGTGATCGGCGATGGCGCGCATTTCGAGGTCGTCGGTCACGATGGCGCCTCCGAAGCCCAGATCCTTGCGGAGGAGACCGTCGAGGATGCGGGGAGAAAGGGTGGCGGGAAAGTCAGGGTCGAGGCCGCGATGGAAGATGTGGGTCGTCATGATGGCATCGCAAAGATCCTCCGCGAGCAGGCGGCGGTAGGGCTCGAGTTCATCCTGTATCCAGGAATCGGTGACATCGACCCAGCCGAGGTGGGTGTCGGCCCGCGAGCTGCCGTGGCCGGGAAAGTGTTTCGGGGTGCAGGCGACGCCGGCCTGGCGGTGGGCGCGGACAAAGGCGGCGGCATGGGCGGCGACGACGGCGGGGTCGGCGGAGAAGCTGCGTTCTTTCCCGGCGATGATCGGATTGTCCGGTTCGACGGCGAGGTCGACGACGGGAGCGCAGTTGAGGTTGACGCCGGTGGCGGCGAGGGTGGCGGCGATGCCGGCGGCGGCGGCGGCGGTGGCGGCCGGATCTCCGGAACGGCCGAGTGCGGCATGAGAGGAAGTGGGGGGGAAACCGCACTCCGGTTTGAGGCGGGCGACCCGCCCGCCTTCCTGGTCGATGGCGATGAAAAGCGGGTGGGGGCTGCGTCGGCGGAGGTCGGCGGCGAGGGCGGCGAGCTGATCCGGCGAGGTGATGTTTCTCCCGGGCCGGCGCAGGGTCATGTCGTAGTCGAAAAGGATGACACCTCCGAGCAAGCCTTCGGCCAAGTCGCGCTCCAAGGGATGGCCGGGCTCGATGGCAGTCCCGCGGAAGCCGGCGAGCAGAAGCCGGCCGGCTTTGGCCTCAAGGCCGGGATCAGGAGAGGGGGGCATGGCGGGCGGGCGAAGTGGAGGGGCGGGGCAGGCACAAGCCGAGTGAGACACTGCCGGAGGTGGTCTCATCGACCGGTTCCAGTTCGGTGAAGCCATAGCGCCGGTAGAAACGGCGGGCGCGGTGGTTGGATGCGCCCACTCCGAGGTGGACGCCGCCGGAACCGGCCGAAGTCAGGGCATCGAGAAATGTATCCATCAATCGGCGACCGATGCCGCGTCCCTGGAGGCGGGGCAGAAGATCGATGTGGAGGTGAGATGGGTGGGATTCGAACCAGGGAGGATCGTCGAACTCGGGATGGTGAAAGCGTCGCCGGTAATCGTCGTCTTGTGTACGGGATGGCCGGTCGTCTGGCGGATCGGGAAACCGGCGGGCGATGCGCGGAGCCCACTCCCGCACGAAGGCCTGGTGGTAGAGGCGGGAATCAATCGCGCCCACGATGTAGCCGGCCACACCCGCTTCGTCCTCGGCGACAAAGGCCAATGTGGAGGGCAGGTGGAGGTAGGGCGCAGCATACCAAAGGCCGATGAGATCCGGGTCTTCGAAGAGCGGGGTGGCGTCGCCTCCCCCGTCGCCGGTGAGCAGGCAGATCTGGAGAAGGGCGGCCTCGTCGCCGGGCTGGCCCGGGCGGATGCGGAGAGCCTCGGAGGAGGAGGGATGCATGGCGGAGGAGCGTGGTGCGAAAGGTCTCCGCGGGCAAGCCTGTGGGGTGCCGACCCGTGATCCCGAGAGCGTACCCGCGCCGGTGGCGGGGTCTGAAGGGGAAAGACGGGCGGGGCAAGGTTCGGGCTTTGCACGAGCGTGAAATTGGTCCTTTGTGGAGGCGAGACATGGTTACGCCCCAACAAGTCCAGGTCCTGCAGTTGCTTCGTGCCCGTGGTCCCTTGAGCCGCTGGGAGCTGCACCAGCTCACCGGCATCCGGCCCAACACGGTTGGTGACCTGGTCAATGACCTTTTGGCGCGCCGCATCATCCGCGAAACGGTGGCGGCCACCTTGGCGCCGGGGCGGCCCAAGATCCCGCTCGAGCTCGAGTCCGAGCGTTGCCACATCGTGGGTGTGGCGATTCATCCGCGGGAAGTGGAGGCGACCCGTGTGAATCTCTTCGGCGAGCCGCTGGCCTACCATGCGCTGCAAGGGGCCGATGGCGGGCGGGACCTGCTGGAGATGGCGGCTTCCCTCGTGCGGGAGGCGGTCGTCCCGGAGACCTTGGCGGTGGCGGTGAGTGTGGCGGGGTTTCTTGACCTTGCGGAAGGGCGGCTGCTCTTGAGCGCGGCCTTTCCGGGCAAGCAGCCCTTGAGCCTGCATCCGCTCCGGGATGCGGCCGGCGGCTGCCCCCTCTATGCGGACAACGACATGCATGCCTTGTCGGCCCGCTGGATCCTCGAGAACGGCGTCCCGGTGAGCGAGGATGTGATGCTGGTCAGCTTTGAGGATGGATCTTTCGGGGCCTCCATCCTGATCGACGGGCGGCCCAACGACGGTTGCATCCTCGGCGGCAACGAGCTGGGCCACAAT
Source organism: Puniceicoccaceae bacterium (assembly GCA_007695295.1). Lineage (GTDB taxonomy): Bacteria > Verrucomicrobiota > Verrucomicrobiia > Opitutales > Opitutaceae > REEB01. The sequence goes on along the minus strand of REEB01000155.1, from coordinate 27,693 downwards.
CGCTTCCCGGTGGAGACGGAGCGCTGTTTCTGCGGCCACCAGGGTTGCTTGGAGCGCATTTGCAGCACGGTCTTCTACCACCAGCGCGGAGGACATCCGGAGTGGACGCTGGAGGAGGCGGTCGTGCGGGGAGGTTTGGCCGAAGCCGCGGTGGCTGAGATCCTGGACTACCTGGCGCTCGGTCTCTCCAATGCAATCAACCTCGTGCGCCCGGCCCGCTTTGTCATCTGGAGCCGGATGCTGGGATCGAAGGTTTTTCAGGAGGCATTGATCGAGCGGGTTCGCCAACTGCTCTTGCCGGACATGGCCGAGCGGGTGAAAATCTCGGCCCGGGGGGATGAAGCGGTTCGCTCCGCCCAGACCGCTGCCTGGCTGGCGCTGCAGGAGTTGTACTTGGGCGAAACCCGGGCGGCGCTTGATCCGGGACCGTCCGCGGCCGCATCGGCTCCGGCCGGAGGCTCAGTCTGAGGCGTTTTCACAAAGCCGCGTGCGGAGATCCAAGTACCGCGGAGGAAGGGCCGCCGGCCCCGGGGGGCCGGCAGCGGCCGGCTCAGGAGACGAGTCCGGCGCGATTGAGGGCGCTGACGAGGGCTTGGATGGAGGCGATCTCGATGTTGGTGTCCATGCCCGCGCCGAAGCAGGAATAGCCGCCGTCGGTGCGGATCTGGATGTAGGCTACGGCCTTGGAATCGGCGCCGACCCCGAGGGAATGCTCCGCATAGGAGAGGAGTTCGAAGCGACCGCCGAAGGGTGTGCCGGCGAGGCCGTGGACAAACGCCGCGATCGGCCCGTTGCCCTTCCCCTCGATCTGGCGAAGTTCGCCGGAGATCTCGACGGTGGCCCGGGCGGAGACGGTGCCGTTGGCTTCCCGGCGGCCGGAGAAGTCGACCAGCCGGAGGGGCGAATGCCGCTCGATGTATTCGGAAACAAAATACGCGTAGAGCTCGTCCGGGGTGATTTCGAGTCCGCGGGAGTCGGCGATTTCGTTGACGAGGCGGCCCAGCTCGCGGTGCATGGCTTTGGGGAGGATAAAGCCGAACTCAGCCTCCATGACATAGGCGACCCCGCCTTTGCCGGACTGGCTGTTGATGCGGATGATGGCGCGGTAATTGCGGCCGATGTCCTTGGGGTCGATGGGCAGGTAGGGTACCCGCCAGCGGGCGCCGGGCGCTTCATCCTGGCGGGCCATGCCCTTTTTGATGGCGTCCTGGTGGGAGCCGGAAAAAGCGGTGAAGACCAGTTCGCCGCCGTAGGGCTGGCGGGGCGGCACTTCCATGCGGGTGCAGCGTTCGTAGACCTCGCGGACGGCATTGAGGTTGGAAAAGTCCAACCCGGGATGGACGCCTTGGGTGTAGAGGTTGAGGGCGAGGGTGACGATGTCGACGTTGCCGGTGCGCTCGCCGTTGCCGAAGAGAGTGCCTTCGACGCGGTCGGCTCCGGCCATCAGTCCCAACTCGGTGGCGGCGACGGCGGTGCCGCGGTCGTTGTGGGCGTGGAGGCTGATGATGACCTCTTCGCGGCGCGAGAGGTGGCGGCAGAACCACTCGATCTGGTCGGCGTGGATATTGGGGGTGGAAACCTCCACGGTGGCGGGGAGGTTGAGGATGATGCGGTCCTCCGGGGAGGGCCCCCAGACCCCGGTGACCGCTTCGCAGACATCGAGGGCGAAATCCAGCTCGGTGTCGCTGAAACTTTCCGGAGAGTATTGAAAGACGATCCTGGAGCCGGCGGCGATGGCCGCATCGGCGAGCTGGCGGACTTGGCGGGTGCCGCGCACGGCGATGGCCTTGATCTCCTCCCGATCGAGTCCGAAGACGACCTCGCGCTGGACCGGCGAGGTGGAGTTGTAGAGGTGGAGGATGGCGCGTTTGACGCCGGCGAGGGATTCGAAGGTGCGCGCGATCAACTCTTCGCGCGACTGGGTCAGGACCTGGATGGTGACATCGTCCGGGATGCGGTTTTCATCGATGAGGCGGCGGATGAACTCGAACTCAATTGAGGAAGCGGCGGGAAAGCCGACTTCGATTTCCTTGAAGCCGATCTGCACGAGGGTGTCGAACAGCTCGAGTTTCTGTTCGACGCTCATGGGCACGGCGAGGGCCTGGTTGCCGTCCCGCAAGTCCACGCTGCACCAGAGCGGTGGCTGGTCAATGGTGCGGTCCGGCCATTGGCGGTCGGGCAGATCGACGCGTGGAAACGGCCGGTACTTGGTGATGGGTGGTGGCTGCATGAAATGGAAAACGAATGGGGTTGGAAGGGTGGGGGGGATCCGTCAATTCCGAAAAGGAAAGCCGCCTGAGGCGGGCCGTGACGGGGTGCGTGCGGTTGCGGCCAGACTCCGCTCGCGTCAAAGTCGAAGCAGGGAAAGGGATGAGAAAATCGAAACTGCTGTCGATCGCTGCACGGGGGATGGGGTAGGGTCGGGTGGTGCAGGTGTCAAGCGATCTGTGGTGTTGGGGGAGGATTTCGGGCTTGTGAACCCCTGGAGCGGGGCCTAGCCAAGAGCCATGAAGGACTTTTTCAAAATGGTCTTTGCGGTGCTGGTGGCGTTCCTGCTTATCGCCGCGGTGATCGCGTTCTCCGGGCTGGTTTTCGTGGGCGGGCTGGTGGCCCTGATGGGCGACAAGAAGCCGACTCTGGAGCGGGGATCGGTGCTTGTCTTCGATCTCGGAATCAACCTGACCGATGCGCCGCCGGCGACGACGGGGGCGGAAGTTGTCAATGAGCTGCTGGGGATGGGCGGGCCGCCGGTTCTTTCCCTCCGCTCGGTGGTGAATGCGCTTGAAGCGGCCGCCAAAGACGACCGGGTGAGCGGAGTCTATCTGCACGGCAGCTTTTCCGCATCGACCTCGGGAGGCGGGTTTCCGGCCCTGCGCGAAGTGAGGGCGGCCCTGGAGGCGGTCCGGGAGGCGGGCAAACCCGTGGTGGCCTACCTGACCTTGGCGACAACCCGGGACGTCTATCTGGCTTCGGTGGCGGATGAAATTTACCTCAATCCCGCCGGCATGCTGATCACGCCCGGCCTCAGTGTGAGGCCGTTTTTCCTCACCGGGATGCTGGAGAAATACGGAATCGGGGTGGAAGTGGTCCGGGCGGGCCGCTACAAGACGGCGATGGATTTTGTCACCGAGCACGAGCTTTCTCCCGAAGACCGGGAGCAGCTCGGCGATCTGCTCGATGGGCTTTGGTCCACTTTTCTGCTCACGGTGAGTGAGTCGCGCGGGTTGACCCCGGGGCAGCTCCAGGAGTTGGTCGACGATGAAGGCTTCATCACCCCGCCGACCGCCCATGCGGCCGGGTTGGTGGACGAGTTGGCCTTTTTCCCCGAAGTGGTGGAGCGCCTCCAGGGCATCGGGGGAGCGACCCGCAACGGGCAGAGTTTTCGGCAGACCTCCCTGCCGGCTTACATCGACCTCCTCGATGCCACGAAGCGGCCTCCGGTCCGCGACAAGGTGGCGGTGATCTATGCCGAAGGCATCATCATCGACGGGGAGGGCGACGCCGGGATGGTGGGGGCTGATCGCTTTGCGCGGGAGCTGCGCCAACTGCGCCACGATGGGTCGGTCAAGGCGGTCGTCCTGCGGGTCAACAGTCTCGGCGGGAGCGCCTCGGCCTCGGAAGTCATCCAGCGTGAAGTGGAGCTGACGGCCCGGGAGAAACCGTTGGTCGTTTCCTTCGGAGACTCGGCCGCATCGGGCGGCTACCTGATCTCGACCCACGGGAACCACATCTTCACCCAGCCTGATACCATCACCGGATCGATTGGGGTGGTGATTACGATGCTTGATTTAAGCGAGTTGCTCGATCGCCAGGGGGTGGCCTTTGACGGATTGAAAACCGGCCGTTTCGCTGATCTGACGGCGGTCTCGCGTGCCAAGACGGAAGAGGAAATCGAGCTGGTGCGCGGCTGGGTGGACTCCAGTTACGACCAGTTTCTCGACTTTGTGGCTGAAGGCCGGTCGATGTCCCGCGAGCAGGTCGAGGCGATCGCCCAAGGTCGCGTCTGGACTGGGGAACAGGCCGTGGAGCTGGGGTTGGCGGACGCGATCGGCGGCCTTGGGGATGCAATCCGGCATGCCGCCGAGCTGGCCGGTATCGCCGACCGGTATACGGTGGTGGATCATCCTCCGCCGGTGGACTTCTTTGAGCAGTTGCTGGAATCCCTGGCCAAACAGGATCGGCCGCTCAGCGGCGTGGCGGGGCGTCTCCCATCCCCGCTGCGGACTATCGTGGCCGATCTCGAAATCCTGCAGAAACTAAACGACCCACGGGGGCGGCACATGATACTGCCGATCCGGGTGGAAATACCCTGAGCGCGATCAAGGCTTTCGTTCGCATCCCCGCGGGAGTGATGCCATCGTGTTGCCGCTATGAACAACGAAACCGAGCTGATCAGAGACTGTGACGTGACCGCGATTCCCTCCGGAGTCGCCCACACCTTGGAGAAAGGCAGCCGGGTGCTGGTCACGCAAAGCCTCGGCGGCAGTGTCACGGTGAGGACCAGCGAAGGCCTCTTCCGGATCGACGGGGCCGATCGGGACGCGTTGGCGGAGCCGCCGGAGGACTTCGGGCCGGAGGAGGGGGCCGGGGGATCGGGCGGAGACTTCGGTGAAGAAGCGGTCTGGGCGGCCCTGCGGAGCTGTTTTGATCCCGAGATCCCGGTCAACATCGTCGATCTCGGCTTGATCTACGACCTGCAGATCGAGCCGGGGGGCGACGGCCGCCACCGGGTGGCGGTGAAAATGACCCTGACCGCCCAGGGTTGCGGGATGGGGCCGGTGATCGCGCGGGATGCCCAGACCAAAATCGAAGCGTTGCCCGAAGTCGAATCGGCCACGGTGGACATCGTCTGGGATCCGGTCTGGACACCGCAGATGATCTCTCCCGAGGGCCGCAAGGCGCTCGGCCTGGAGTAGCTGTTTTCCGGATACAGCCCGGTCGGCCGGATCAACCTTCCGCGCGGCGGCGCAGCGGGAGGATAAGGATGATGGAGAGGGCGACCAGCCCGCCGGCGATGATGGAGGTGGCGGAGGGGCTGAGCAGGGTGATGGCGTAGAAGCCGAGAAACGGGGCCACCACGCCGCGCAGGCCGGTGGAAAAGGTGTGCACGGCCATGTAGTCGGCTTCCTTCCCGGGCGGGGCGAATTTGGTCACCCAGAGGCTCCAGGCGATGTTGCCACCCGCCAGGGCCAGTCCGAAGAAGGCCGAGGCCACTGCGAGCAGCCCGAGCGTCTGGACGTGAAAGAACATGACGATGGCGACGAGGAAAAAGACGTTGAGCAGGGTGCGGAGGAGAAAGAAATTAAACCGGTCGAAGAGGATGCCCCAGAAGTGGGTGGTGGCGAAGCGCATCAGGGAGGGCACGACGACGGTGATGAAGGCGATCTCGGCGTTGGTGGCGTTGATGCCGAAGTCCGGATTGGCCATGTACTCAATCCGCAGTGGCAGCACGAGAAGGTTGCCCAGCCCCATCAGCATCCAGATAACGAGCAATCCGCCGAAGACGCGGTCTTTCCAGGCATAGGTCAGGCTGGCGAGAGGATTGCGGCTGGCGGAGCGGATCAGCGGGGCCGAGGGCATCCTCCGCACGGCGAGGCCGGAGAAGAAAGCCGCCGCGGCCATGGCCGTGATGACCCAGGGGTAGTGGCCGAGGTCGGCATCGAGCAGCCGGCCGCCGACGAAGGAAAAGACAATCGCGGTGGTGACGGAGAGGAGGATGCTTTGGGAGAGGAGCTGGCCGCGGCGGGCCGAGGGGTAGTTGCGGCTGTAGATGGAAACCAGCAGGGGCATGAACTGGGCGAGGGCGATGCCCGCGGAGATCATCGCGGTGAGAAACAATCCGGCATGGCCCAGCCAAGCCCCGCCGGCGAAAAGGGCGGCGGCGGTGAAGAAGTAAAAGGAACAGGCGGTGGCGGCGGGCAGCCCGGTGCGCGAGATCAGGTAGAGGCTGAGGGGGGTGAGGACGAGGCCTATGGGATGGGCGGCCACGAGGAGGGCCTTGGCGGTGGGGCCGGCCTCGAAGACGCGGATCGCCACGAGGAGGAGGAAAGTCTGTGTTCCTGTCTCCAGAATGCCATGACAAGAGCCGCGGAATCGGTCGAGGCGGAACGTCCGCCGCGCATCCATGGGCAGCTCTTGGCGCCAGCGGCTCACGTGGGCGGGCGGAGGCTTTCCCGGCGGCCCCGCCCGGGGCGCTCAGCGGCTCCAGTCGAGCATCCGGCGGATCGGCTCATAGGCGGCCCGGCGGACCGGCTCGGGGACATCGACTTCGGGCTGCATCGTGCGAAGGGCATTCCTGACCTTCTCGATGGTGTTCAGCTTCATGAAGCGGCAGTCATTGCAGGCGCAGGTTTCAGTGGGGCCGGCAATGAAGGTTTTGTGGGGGACCTCCCGTCGCAGCCGGTGGATCATGCCCGACTCGGTGACCACAATGATGCGCTCGGCCGGGTGTTCTTGGGCGAATTTCACCATCAGCTCGGTGCTGCAGACCTCGTCGGCGAGTTCGCGAACGGTCTCGGTGCACTCGGGATGGGCGACGACGGGAGCATCGGGAAAGCGGGCCTTGACCTTTTCGAGGGCGCGGACGGTGAAGAGCACGTGGGCGTAGCAACTGCCCGGCCAGAGGCGCATCGGGCGGCCGGTTTTTCCCGCCACCCACTGGCCGAGGTTCTGGTCGGGCACAAACAGGATGGTGCGGTCCGCGGGGACGCGCTCGACGATGCGGACGGCATTGCCGCTGGTGCAGATGACGTCGCTGAGGGCTTTGACGCCGGCGCTGCAGTTGATGTAGGCGACGACGTAGACCTCCGGATGGGCATTCTTGTAGGCGGCGAGGCGATCGGCCGGGCAGGAGTCGGAGAGGGAGCAGCCGGCCTCGAGATCGGGCAGGAGGACTGGCTTGTCCGGATTGATGATCTTGGCCGTTTCGGCCATGAAATGGACGCCGCAGAAGAGGATGACCTCGGCATTGGTCTCGGCGGCCTTGTAGGCGAGACCGAGAGAATCGCCCACATAGTCGGCCACTTGCTGGATGGCGGCGACTTGGTAATTGTGGGCGAGGAGGACGGCTTTGCGCTCGGCTTTGAGGGCAAGGACTTCCTCCTGAATGGGCGTGAGGGTGGTCGGTTGATCCGCGGAAGGCGGAAAGACCTGAGGTTCGAAATCGAGTAGCTCGGGCATGGGAAGGGGGGGATGGAGGCGCGGGCGGGGTGCCGGGCTCAGGAACCGGTCAGGGTGCGGAGCAGCCGCTGGAAAGCGGGATACTTGTGCAGGTGATGGAGGTCCGGGTCCTGGAGCATCCACTCGGTGTCGTTATAGCCCAGTTCGATCGCTTTCTCGAGGGCCCGGACGGCGTCGGCGGAGCGTTTCTTGAGGGCCAGGCTGCAGGCGAGGTTGTAGTGGGCGGTCGGGTTGTCGGGCAGTAGCCGCACCAGCTTGCGGTCCATTTTGAGTCCGTCGGTGATGCGCCCTTCTCGGGTATAGAGGCCACCGAGAATTTCAATGACCTCGGGATCCTTGGGAGCGCGGCGATGGAGGCTCTCGAAGAACTGGATTTCGAAACTGTGGTCGGTTTCCTCGGGATCGCTCATGGGGGAATCAGGCCGGTTTGCCGGCAGCGGTGTGGTGGGGGCATTGGCCGGACCGGCGGAAGACATCGCAGTGGGCACTCACCTGAAGGCGCTGCGAGACTGGGGTGAGGCCGAGTTTGGTGGCCACGGTGACGCCGTACCAGTCCATGAAAGGTGCGCTGATTTCGAAGATGTGCTCGCAGTCGAGGCAGATGACCTGGGCTTGTTGGGGTTGATCGCCGGGATTTGCGAGGTAGTACTTGATGTTTTTCCCGATATCGACTTCCCGCAGGAGCGAACTCTCGGTCAGGAGGGGGAGGGTGCGGTAAATGGTGGCGCGGGAAACGGAGGCATCCAGCCGGCGGGCCTTGTCGAGAAGCTCCTCGGCGGTGAAGTGAGAAGACTCGGCGAAGGCGGCATCGAAGATGGCCATGCGCTGGTTGGTCAACCGCAGGTTGCGGCTGGCCAAGTAGGTGCGGAATTTGTCACGGCATCCCTCGATCTTCACGGCGGCAGTGTTCGGTTTGGTCCGTTGTGCTGTCAATCCGTAAGGGGTGTTGGGCGGGTGGAGCTACCTGCCCTCGGGAGGCGGGTAAAATCCAGGTAAGAGGCGGGGGATCCCTCTCAAGTTCGGTTAAAACCGCCGATGGTAGGCGTAGGTAATTCTACCGAATCATGCTTTCCGTAATCCAGCAGCCCTCCCCGTCCTTGTCTCCGGCCGAGCACAGCAACTTGCACTGGCATGCGATCCGTCGGGTCTGCCGGTCGACGGCGTTGTCACCCGGGGAACGCCGGAGGCGATTGTATTTTCTGCTGGAGGCAGCGAAACGACGCAGTGAACCTGAGCACAAAAAAATCCCCGCGGAGACCGCGGGGATTCAGGAGTATCGATCAAATCAAAATTAGCGCCGGAGGCGTCGGAAGAAGACCAACCCAAGGGCCAGGCCGCCGAAGATGAGGGCGTAGGTGCCGGGCTCGGGGATGACCGCACCAGAGAGGGTGAAATTATCCACGCTCCAGGAGGATTGCTGCATCGCGCCGGTGGCCTTGAGGGTGACCGTCACGTTGCCGACGAGTTGGCCGGCGGATGAGATGTCCGCGGTGGCCAAGGCCCACATGTTGGCGGACCCGGTCGAGCCGGAAGCGGCAAGGACGCCGTCGAAGTAGAGGCCCCAATCGGTCACACCGTCGAACGGACGGGCGCTGATGAAGGACACCTCGTTGGGCTCGTAGTAGAAGCCGGTCGGGATTTCGATGCTGAACTCGAAGGCGATTTCACCGCCGACGGAAGTGCTGAGGGCGGCGTTGCCGGCCGGGCTGATGCCGGCGGCGAGGGGGGTTCCGGTGGCAACGTCCCAGTTGGATGCGCTGGTGAGGCCGGAAGGGAAGGCCGAGGGAATAATGGCCTCATCGGTGAAGTTGAGGCCGTCATCGAAGGTGAAAAGCACCTGAACGTCATTGGGGTTGCCCTGAAGCAAGCCTGCCGAAACTCCGAGGGCGGCGGCGATCGAAAAAGCTTTTAATGTTTTGGAAGTCATGGTGATAGGAGGTTTTGTCGATTCCGGGACAGAGGAAATACTCAGGCATCATCAAGAAAATACCCCAGGGCGTCAAGGAAAACTTTCACGCAAAATTATCAGGCTTTGCCCTGAGGAGGACACTGGGGAAAGGAGTAGTCTCCGGGGGCTTGGATGCTTGCCCTGGGCGGCTGCGGCGGCCAGGCTGGGGGGCATGGGCAAAGGACCATTGATCCCCACATTTCCCAGCCTTGGCAGATGCGCGGCCCTGGCGGTGGCGCTGGCCGCGGCGGCGGCCCTCGGAACGGCCGCCCCGGACCGGGCCTGGCTGCGCGGGCTGCCGTCGCAGTTTCTTCCGCTGGAGTCGCCCGGCGATCTGGCGCCGCTGGTGGAAGCGGCGAGCCAGCGGCGGGCGGTCTTGCTCGGCGAATCCACCCATGGCACCCGGGAGTACTACGAATGGAGGGCGGAGCTTTCGCGCCGCCTGATCATCGAGGCGGGTTTTCGCTTCATCGCGGTGGAAGGGGACTGGGAGGCGTGCCTGGCGGTGGACCGGTACGTGCGGGAGGGCGAGGGGGGCTCGGCGCGCGAGGTTCTGCTCGGATTTGACCGTTGGCCCCGCTGGATGTGGGCGAACGAGGAGACCCTGGAGTTGGTCGAGTGGCTGAGGGATTACAACCGCGGGCGGGCGCCGGAAGAGCGGGTGGGCTTTTATGGCCTCGATATCTATGGGTGGGGGGACACGGTGCAGCGGCTGCCCGGGTATTTTGGCCGGATCGATCCCGAGCTGGAGGAACGGGTGCTTGAGTTGATGGGCGAGTGGGCGGCGTTGCAGGGGAGTCCGGAACGTTTTCTGAGTGCTCAGCGGAGGCGGGGTTTTGATGGGCAAACCAGCTTGGCAGCGCTGGAAGCCAAAAAGCATGGTTTGGTGGAGGAAGGGCGGGTGGAGCCGCGGCTGGCCCTGAAGTTGGAGCAGTCGATCGGCCTGCTCGGTGCGGCCAAGCGGCATCTGCAGACGTCCCAGGAGCCTGGGCCGGTTTCCTGGAATCACCGGGCGGAGAATTTCCATCACACCCTGGTGCGGTTGCTCGAGCATTACGGGCCGGAGAGCAAAGGCATCGCCTGGGCGCACAACACGCACATCGGCGATGCCCGGGCGACGCCGATGGGTGCGGAAGGGATGGTCAACATCGGCCAGTTGACGCGGGAGCAACTGGGCCGCGAAGCAGTTTTCCTGGTCGGTTTCGCCTGCCATCAGGGGGAAGTGATCGCCTCGCGCCGCTGGGGCGGGCGGGTGGAGCGGATGGTGCTGCCGCCGGCCGCCACCGGCAGCCTGGAGGCGGTTTTTTTTCAATCCGGGATTCGGAGGGGACTGCTGCCGTTGTGGCGGCTGCGCGAGGATTCCGTCTGGGAGCGTTCCTGGGCGGTGCGGGCGGTGGGTGTGACCTACGATCCGCAACATGACCGGCGGCAGTATGTGCCCTCGGAGCTGGCAGAGCGGTTTGATGCCTTGATTTACCTTGAGCGGACCAGGCCGCTGCGGCCGCTTCACCCCTAGTTACCGCACCAGAGTGCCGCCAGCCAGGCGGCGCCCACGACGGCGACGGCGAGGGTGCCGCAGAGAGCCTGCCGAAGCTTGCTCCGGAGCAGTGGATCCGGCAGACCCGCGATCAAGAGGCCGCCGCAGAGGCCGCAGGCAAAGCCGGTGAAATGGCCGACCACATCGGTGCGGTCGCCTCCGGCCCCGAGCCAGGCGAGGAGAATCCACCCCGCCGCGAGCGGCAGCAGGGGTTGCCGCAGCCAGCCCCGGACTCCCGATCCGGGAAAGTGGGATTGGCGGGCCGCCAGCCCGGTCAGCAGCCCGAGGGCGGCGAAAACCGCGGTGGAGGCCCCGATGGCGCGGTAGTCGGATGGGTATTGCAGCCAGGCGGAGACAAAGTTGCCGGCCCCGCCGAGCAGAACGATGGCCAGCCAGGCAGCGCCCAGTCCGATCCGCCGGGCCAGAAAATGCCCGAAAACGATCCCGCCGATGAGATTGCCGACGAGGTGGCCGGCATCGGCATGCAGGGTGAGGGCGGTCAGGCAGCGCCAGAGCTGGCCCTCCGCGATGACGCCGGCGGCGTCGAGCCGCCCCAGGCCAAGGCTGCTGATCGGCCAGACCTGTTGCAGGCCATAGCTGAGCGTGAGCGCTCCCGCGAAAGCGATCGGAGCGGCCCAACCGGCGGCATGGTCCGCGGGGCTGGACTGGGGTGAGGCCGGCGGCCAGCGGCCCCGCCGGCGGCGGGCCTGGGCCAGCTCGTGCTCGGCCTTCCCCTGGTGCCGGCTTTCGACGCAAAGCCGGTAGCCGCCCTCGACCGGGAACATCCAATACGGCACGCCCATGGCGAGCAGCCAGAGTCCTTCTTCGGTGGCTTGGCGGTAGTGGGCGTAGCGGCCCACCTCGACCAGGCCGGCCGGCAGGTCCGGAGGTTCGGGTGGCGGCCCCGCCGCTGGAGGAGAAGGTGGCCCGGAATCCATGAACTTCGGAAAGCCTGTGGGGCGGTGGCGCTGTTGGCAACCAAGGCGCGGTTGCCATCGCCGGGAGTTTAGGTTTGCCATTGCGGGGGGGCTTGCTAACCCGGGGAGATCCAAATGCCAGCGACCGCGCCCGCCGCCAGAATCGAAAAAATCCTTCGCCCCTCCGTTCTGCAACAACCGGTTTACGAACCCGGCCGCCCGATCGATGAAGTGGCCCGGGAGCTGGGGCTGGATCCGGAAACGGTCCTGAAACTGGCCTCAAACGAGAATCCCTTCGGTCCCGCTCCGAAGGCACTGGAAGCGGCCCGCCGGGCGCTGACGGGGGTCCATCTCTATCCGGATGGCGGGGCTTACCACCTGCGCGGCGCACTGGCGGCCCGCCATGCTCTCGCCCCCGATCAGATTCTGCCCGGCAACGGGTCCAACGAACTGATCGAGCTGGTGGGCCATGCTTTTCTCAGCCCCGGGGACGAAGTCGTCATGGGAGAGAGGGCCTTCATCGTCTACAAGCTGGTCACACTGCTCTTTGGCGCCCGCCCGGTCGAGGCGCCGCTGCGGGACCACCGCCACGACTTGGAGGCGATGCGGGCGGCGGTGACGGAGCGAACCCGGGTGGTTTTTCTGCCCAGCCCGAACAATCCCACCGGGACCGCCAATGATCCGGAGGAAATCCTCGCCTGGGCCGCCGGCCTGCCGGAGGAGGTGCTGCTGGTCTTTGACGAGGCCTATGCCGAGTACCTCGACCGGCCCGCGGATCTGCGGCCACTGATCAAGGAGGGCCGGCTGGTGCTTTGCCTGCGGACCTTTTCCAAAATTTTCGGACTGGCCGGCTTTCGCCTCGGCTACGGCTATGGACCCAAAGAGCTGATTGCCGCGCTCAACCGGGTCCGCCAGCCCTTCAACACCAATGCGGTCGCCCAGGCGGCCGCCCTCGGCGCCCTCGAAGATGAAGCCTTTCTGCGCCGTTGCCGCGAGGCCAACCGGGCCGGCTTGGATCAACTCGGCGAAGGCCTTGACCGGCTCGGCCTGGAAACCATTCCGAGCGTGGCCAACTTCATCGCCGTGAAGGTGGGCCCGGCGCGGCAGGTATTCGAAGGATTGCAGCGGGCGGGCATCATCGTGCGTCCGCTGGTGGGTTACGGCATGGCGGAGTGGCTCCGGGTATCGGTCGGTGCCGAGCAGGAAAATCTGCGTCTGCTGGAGGTGCTGCCCCGGGTCTTGGGTGGCGTCCGAGGCTGACGGCTGCCGCCCGCCACCGTGACCTTCGAACTCCACGCCCTGCTCCTGATCCTGCTGCTCATCCTCCTGCTGCTGGGGATGAATGCGCTCTTTGTGGCCGCCGAGTTCAGCCTCGTGAAGCTGCGCTTCTCGCGCTTCAACGCCGGCATGGTGGAGGAGACCCGCCGCCACCGGCGGATCGAGCGCATGCTCAACGCGATGGGGACCTACCTGAAAGTCATCCGCTTCGGGGTCACGCTCTGCACCGTCGGCATCGGCTTTCTGCTCGTTCCGGTGATGTTGGCGTTGCTCGGGAGGCTGGGTTGGCTGCCGGAGACGTGGGAGTTTCGGACCGCCCTGGCGGTGAGCTTCCTCCTTGCGGCCTGCGTCCACTTCATCCTCGGCGAGCTGGTGCCGCGGTCGATGGCATTGCAGTTTCCCGTCCGCACCCTGGCCTTCGCTTCCTGGCCGGTGGGGGCCTTCCGGGTTGTGGCGGCGCCGCCGATCGCGCTGCTGAGCGCGATTACCTCGCGGATCCTGCGGGTCTTCCGAATTGAGTCCCGGGTCGACCTCAACCTGGTCGATGTGGAAGCGCAGATCCACTCCCTGGTGAGCGGAGAGGAGAAGCTGCCGCCGCTGGCGGAAACCATTCTCCACAACGTCCTCGACCTGCGCAAACGCATCGCCCAGGACATTCTCATCCCACGCAATCAGCTCCAGTATCTGGATTTGTATGATAGCCTGGAGACCAACCTCGATCTCGCCCGGCGCGCCGGCCACACCCGCTACCCGCTCTGCGAGGGCGACCTCGACCACTGTGTTGGCCTCGTCCACATCAAGGACCTCTTCCGGCATGGGACCGCCCTGGCCCGCATCGATCTGCGGAAAATCCGCCGCGAAATGCTGTTCATCTCGGTCAACGACCCGCTCGAAACCGTCCTTCAGCGCCTGCTCAAACAGCGGCGGCATTTCGCGTTGGTGGTGGACGAGTTCGGCGGCACCGTCGGGGCGATCACGCTGGAAAACGTACTCGAGGAGCTGGTCGGCGACATTCAGGACGAGTTTGACAAAGACGAGGTTTTGATCCGCCGCGGAGAGGTCGGGGAGTTGCTGGTGGCGGGGCTGGCGCCGCTGCACGACGTCGGCGATGCGCTCGGCCTCGAGCTGACGGGGGAGAACGTTTCGACCTTCGGCGGTTTCATCACCTCGGAGCTGGGTTATTTGCCGCAGCACGGCGAAGTGGTGACGCTGGGCCGGCTGGAGATCCGGATCCTCGAGGTGAGCGAGCGACGCATCATCTCGACCGCGGTCAAGGTCCGGCCGGCCTTGGAGAGTGAAGGTGGCGAGGGCTGAACCGTCGCGGCGGCCCGGGCGGGGAAAAGGCGGCGGTTTTTCCTCGTTTCTAAGGCTGGGCAAAGCTTAACCTTTTGGTTTTTGCGGTCTTCTCCCGGCACCCTTCCGGTGACCGTGCGGGCCGCCTCCCGCCATGGCATTGAAACCCTTTCGCAGCAATCTCATCGCCGACGTCGGTGTCAGCACCGGCGACGAAGGCAAGGGCCGGCTCATCCCGGAGGTGATCGACGAACTTCGCGCCGCCACCGGTCTGGAAGCGCCGGTTGGAGTCGTCCTCAAGGTCAACGGAGGCGCCAACTCCGGCCATACCGCCGGTGGCCTCAAGCTGAACCTGCTCCCCGCCGGGGTGGTGGCGGAGTCGGTCCCGTGCCTTGCGCTCGGGGCCGGGGTGGTGGCCGACCCACGCAAGATCTGGTGGGAGACGCGGCCGCTGGAGGCGCGCGGTCATGTGATCCGGGACCGGCTGTTGGTCGACGAACGCACGATGGTCTCCGACCTTTGCCACCGGCTGCTCGACTTGGCCTGGGAGCACTACCGCGAACACGTGCTCGGCGAGCCCGCCCGCGGCTCCACCGGCCGGGGCATCACCCCCGCCTACCTCGATGAGGTCGGGCAGTTCCCCATCTTCTTCGCCGAGTTTCGGGGCGACGCGCGGTCTTTCCGGGATCGGCTGGCGGCGCGGGCGGACCGCGCGCTCCGCACCATCGAGCATGTCTGCCGGGTCGATGCGGCGACCTTCGCCGGTTTTTTTGACCGACTCACGGAGGCGGAAGTGCGGGCCAACCGGCCCGCGATCGAGGCGGGCATCTTCACCGAGGCGGAGTTCGACTTCGGCCGCTTTCGGAGCGGAAGCGGATTCGCGCTCGAGGTCGAGGCCATGGCCGAGACCTGGTGGACGGCGGGATCGGCTTTGGCCGGGCGGATTGGGGATGTGCGGGAGCGCGTCTTGGGCGCGCTGCGGGCGGAGCGGAGCGTGATCGGCGAGTTCGGCCAAGCCTACTGGCTGGACAAGAGGCACGGGTTTTCCCCCAACGTGACCGCCTCCCACACCTACACGCCGGAGTTGTTCCAGTCTGCTGGCATCCCCGTGCAGCCCGTCCACACCTTCGGGGTGGCCAAGGCTTACGACACCAAGGTCGGCACCCACACCTTTCTCACCCAAATCCCGGACGGCGACCCCATGGGCGAACGGCTCAAGCGCCTCGAGTTCGGCACCTCCACCGGCCGCCAGCGCATGGTCGGCTGGTTTGATGCGGTGGAAAAGGCCGACACTCTCCGCTACGGCGGGTTCGACGATCTCATGATCAACAAGATCGACGCCCTCGGGGCGGACGGCGGCGCCGTTCCGTCACTGAAAATCGGATACGCTTATGAGGATGAGGCCGGGCGGCGGATCCAACGGGTCCCGCGTGATGAGGCGGTGCGCCGTCGCCTTCGGCCCGTGTACCGCCTTTATCCCTCCTGGCGGGAAGATCTCGGCTCGGTTCGCCGGTTTGCTGACCTGCCTGAAGCGGCCCGCGCCTACACCGCGGGGATGATGCGGGCGGTGATCGAGGCGGCTTGGCCGGAGGGCGCGCCCTTGGATCCCCTGCCCAACCTGCGCTACTTGGGCGTCGGTCCCGACCGCGAGCAGGTCATCCGCGATCTCCCGCCGACCGACGAGTTGCTGCGGCTGGACCGCGGCGGGGTGGAGGAATTGACCGTGTAGTGCCCGGCCGGACGGCGAGTCTCCGGGTCGACCGAGGGTTGGTCAGAGGAAGGTTTTACCGGCGGTCACGTTCCACGCGGCCCGACCGGCGGCCTCTGCTGCTGAGCGAGCAGCGGCGGGCTGGTGCCCTCCGGCCACCGCCGAGAATCTGGTGTCAAAAGATGGCAGGTGCGGCCTGCGGTCGATCGATCTCGGTTTGCTCGTCGAGTGGCGTCTCACGGCAGACCGCGAGGATCAGGTGTGCAGAGGCTGGAGAACCCTGAAAGGCGCGTTGGTTGCCCGGGTGTGCGGTGGAGGGAGCCATTCCATGCCCTGCGGAACTGGAGTGATTTCATCGCCGGAATATCCACGCGATTAACAACCCACCTCCGACAATAAATCGATCGAACCAGCCAGCCCGAATTCGGTTTTTCACCCGCCTGGTATGGGAAGCGGCGGAAGCAGATTGCCGCCTGATTCCTCTCCTATCACGGCCGGGACTCCGCGCTTGCGGGCCGGGAAATCTTCTTCTTGATGGCGGTTATGTTCAGTACCCTTAAGCGCAGTTGGGAGTTTACCAAGCTCAGCCTCGGCACCGTCTGGACGCACAAAGTCCTGATGGTCTTTCCGGTGCTTTCCGGATTAGCCACGATCCTGGTGCTGCTTTCGTTTGCCGGGCCCCTTTGGGGCAGCGGCACAATCGAGGGATGGATGGAGGCCCAGGATGCCGGCACCATGACCGATGGCGAGCGGATCGCCGCGGGGTTGGTCGTTTTCGGGTTTTATTTCGTCAATTACCTGGTGATCGTCTTTTTCAACAGTGCGCTGATGATCTCCGCCATGCGGGTGATCGAAGGCGATGCGCCGCGGGTCGGGGACGGTTTGCGGGGCGCGCTCAAGCGCCTGCCGCAGATCGCCGCCTGGGCGTTGGTTGCCGCGGCGGTCGGGATGGTGATCCGATCCCTGGAGAACAATCGAAAAGTCGGCCGCCTGGTGGTGTCGCTCTTGGGAACCGCCTGGACCGCGATGACGTTTTTCGTAGTGCCGATCATCGCCGTGCGGGGGGAAGGGCCGGTCTCGGCCTTCAAGTCCTCGCTGCGGTTGGTCAGGGAAACCTGGGGCACGGCGCTGGTGGGGACGTTTTCGATCAACGGCGTTCTGTTTCTGCTCGGCATCCCCCTTTACCTGCTGCTCGGGCTGGCGATTTTCGCCACTTGGGAAACCGGCGGCCTGACGCTCAGCCTGACCATCGCCCTCGCCGCGTTGGTGATGTTGCTGTGGTTTTCGTTTTCCTCGGCGGTGGACTCGGTGTTCAAGACCCTGCTCTTTCAATATGCCACCGGCGCGGATCTTCCCGACGACCTGCGGACGGAGACCGGTACCTTCCGCAACGCCTTTGTGCAGGAGCAATGACGGAGATGTCGCCCGCCGCAGGGCCTCCGCGACTGATGCCGGGTCCAAGGATTTGCCGGGGTGCGTTCTGACCAGCGCCCGGCAAATGCCTCAGCGGGGTTCCAACCTTTCCTGAGTTCAACAATAGGACACATTGGTCCAAGCCCGTAATCTTTCTCGTAATCCTAATCGTAGTCCCACTCCCCGTTCTTATGCAGGTCCTGGACCGTACCCAGAGGACTCTTCATCGATGCGGCTGGCAGAAGTGCATTCGATCCGTCGATTAGGATTACGAGCAGGATTACGATTATGATGGGTACGGGCGCAATCTCTCCATTGGTGAGCAACGACTTACGGACGCCATGGGTAGTGCTGTTGACCTCAGGAGGAATGACGGAGCCGTCGCCCGCCGCAGGGCCTCCGCGGAGGATGCCGGGTCCAAGGATTTGCCGGGGTGCGTTCTGACCAGCGTCCGACCAACGCCCGGCACGTTTCTCAGCGGGGTTCCAGGCTTTCGGTTCGGATCGTCGTCTGGTTGTCGAGGCGTTTTGATAAATCGAGCGGATCTCCGACGCCCACCGTCCCCCGCTCCACTTGGTAGGCCCAGACTTGGCAGTAGCTGAGGACGGCACTGCCGTAAATGGTTGAGAACGGGCAGTCGGCCGCGTCCATTCCGTGGGCAATCCTGATCCGGCCGATCCGGGGCACGTGAAACCGGGCATCGGTTGCGAACCAATACCCCCCGACAAAGACTTCGGCGTAGGCGTGGAAATCCATGTGATTTTCGGGATCGGGGAATCCGATGTCCGGCATATGGCCGGCCACATAGCGCGCGGGGAGGTTGAAGGTCCGGTTTAGTGCCGTGGCCAAATGGGCAAAATCGCGACAGACGCCGTAGCCGCGCTGCAAGACATCCCAAGCTGAGAGATCGGGTCGACCTGACAGGTAGCGGTATTCGATAGTATCATGAATCCACTTGCTGATCGCACGGACCCGCGGCAGGCCGTGTTCGATGTGCCCGAATTTTTCCCAGGCGAAATTGGACAGTTTGTCGGAATCGCAATAGCGGCTGGGCGCAAGGTAGCGGAGTGCTTCCGGGGGCAACTGGTCGGGGGGAAGCGGTTGCACGTCGGGCATGCCGTGGTTGTCGGGGCGGGAGGACGCCGCGACGATCGCATCGTGCCGGATGTAGTTGGAGCCCGGCGCGAGCTTCACCCTCAGGACGCGGTTGCCGTGACTATCGGTGAATTCAGTGGACGGAAGCTCGTTGCCCAGCGTCAAGGCTTCAAAAATGACGGCATGCTGGCCTGAGGTTCGGGGCTGGACGTTGAGCAGGAGTGAAGCGGTGCCCGTGACTTCGTAGGCCAGGCTGCAGCCCACGCGCAGGGTGATATCGAAAGGAAAAGTGGGATTCATGGCTGGATAGGCAGTACTCATCGCTCGGATTGTCCCGGACCGCAAGTTGTCGCCGGCCGCAATCGATTTCAGGCCTCCGAATCATGCCGGACAGGATCCATTATTACCGTCCAGGATGGGACTCGCTGTTACCGCGACGCTGTTTCGCAGAATTTGATGTTCAGGCCGGACTTGGTCAACGAACGGGCCCGCTGACAAGATTCACGGCTAGCGTTGGTCAGAAGTGCGTTTCCGCGGCCGCACTGGGCGGCCCACCCAAAGGGTTGCGGCTTGAATCCGCCTGGTGATGGTGTTCTGTTCTCGTCCATGCATTCCATCGTCCTTTGCCGACTGCACTGCAGGAAGCAAGGCCGGGCGATGATGAAGGCCGCGATCAGGGTGAGATCTTTTCGCCCAGCCATTCCCGGGTGTTGTGAAAGCCTTCTTTCAATTCGCTGTAAGCATTGCTCGTGGAGGTCTTGACGCTTTCCCAAGTTGATTCACCGGCGTCTTTCACCGTGTCCAATTGCTCCTGGAGCAGGTCGGACTGAGCACGCAAGGCCATGACCCGCGGTTGTGCTTCCGCTTTGACGGCCAGACTTGATCTCTCGATGTCGGCGGAAAGCTCGTCAATGTTCTGATTAAGCTCTGCCAGACGAGTTTCGAGGGTTTTGATATAGGCCGCTTTTTGGGCATGCCTGAAGGAGTCCAAGTCGGCCGTTGACGGACGGGTCTCCGCTGGCGCCTGACTGATCTGGCGGGTCGCAGAGGTTTCCGGCTCGCTTCCGGAGCGGGCCGATGGTTTGCATCCGATCACGAGGGTGGCAAGGGCGAGCGGGCCGATAATCAAATATGCGGTTTTCATGGATGTACGCTACCGTTGCCGGCCCCCTCCAGACTATGGGGTGTTTCACCACTGCGGGCGGATTCGAGCAGGGCCGTGATCGTGGAAAGAAGGTTCTGGAGGGGAATGGGCTTGGCAAGGGCGGCACCCGGAGTGAGCAATGCCTCCAATTCGGGGGTGAGCTCCGGCAAATTCCCCGACATGAGAATGATGGGCTGGCGAAGGGACTGCGCACGGATGCGGCGCACCAAATCGAGCCCGCTGAGCTTGGGCATTTCGAGGTCGGTGATGAGCAAATCGAAGGGTTCGGCACAAAGGCTTTGCCATCCCTCTTCGCCGTCTTCTGCACAACGGACAATGCATCCCTCCGCAGCCAGTCCCAAGGCAATTAGCTCGCGTGTGATTTCATTGTCTTCGGCGACAACGAGTATGGGGCACCGGTCGGCGAAGATCGGGGTGGGGAAGGCATTCTTGGTTGCGAGCGGAAAGTAGGAACCGGGGGGAGATGGGACCGATTGGCGTAGGTTCATGGCGGCTGTGTGGTCTGTGTCACTGAGGCACTGAAACAAATTGTTCGATTGAATGGAGAAAGCCGTTCACGCCGGTAATGATACGAACCCAGCACTGGTTTTTAAATGGGGTCTTCCCCTACACCGCATTTTTTCACAAACGAAACCACGCAGCACGGGTGGTTGACTACTTTTGGGTGACACCACCGGGAGTGGCGGACTGTCCGATGGCAGGGTGGGTCATCACCCCACCCATATTCGCTTGCAGGGGGCGATTGGCCCGAGCTATCGTGAAATTTCGCCGGCCCAATCGTATGGTTTGCCGGTTCTAAACGCGTGGCCCGAGCTGAACGCATGAGTTGAATCAAAGTGCTGCATGAATGTGGAAACAAACGGGGATCCGAAGGGAAACGATCGTGAGGCGGGGCAGGAGCAAGTGCGGAACCCGGGGGAAGATGCTTTCCCCATGGTGGGCATTGGTGCCTCCGCGGGGGGGTTGGAGGCGCTGGAGCAGTTTTTTGCCACCGCACCCGCGGACGGCGGCATCGCCTATGTGGTCATCCAACACCTCGACCCGACCCGCGAGGGCATGATGCCGGAGTTGCTGCAGCGCGGCACCGCTCTGCCCGTTGTCCAAGTGGAAGACCGCACCCCGGTGAAGAAGGACCACGTCTACGTGATTCCGCCGAACAAGGACATGTCGTTGCTGCACGGGGTTTTGCATCTGCTGGAGCCCAAAGCGCCGCGCGGCCAGCGCCTGCCGATTGATTATTTCCTGAGCTCGCTTGCCTTGGACCAACGGGAGCGGAGCATCGGGGTGATTCTTTCGGGGATGGGATCCGACGGCACGCTGGGGCTGCGGGCGATCAAGGAGCAGGGCGGGCTGGTTCTGGTGCAGGAGCCCTCAACGGCCAAATGCGACAGCATGCCGGGCAGCGCGATCGAGGCCGGCTTGGCCGATATCGTCGCTCCGGCGGGGGAACTTCCGGCAAGGATCCTTGCCTGGCTGGACCGGGTGCCGCCTGGCCGGGAGAGTGCGGAGGAGTTGCAGGAGAGTTCGCGGAGCGCGTTGGAGAAGGCCGTGATCTTGCTGCGCGAGCATTCCAGGCACGATTTTTCACACTACAAGTGCAACACCCTGTACCGGCGGATCGGGCGCCGCATGGGCATCCACCAGATCGATCGGATCGAGCTCTACATCCGCTACCTGCGCGACAATTCCCAGGAGCTGGATCTGCTCTTCAAGGAATTGCTGATTGGAGTGACGAGCTTTTTTCGCGATCGTCCCGCTTGGGACCGGCTCCGGGAGGGCATCCTTCCCAAGCTCCTGGCGGACCATGCGCCGGGGAGTCCCCTGCGGGCGTGGGTGCCGGGTTGCTCGACCGGAGAGGAGGCCTTCTCCCTGGCCATGGTGATGAAGACGGCCGCCGGCGCACACCCGTCCGCGGGGCATTGCCCCATGCAGGTTTTTGCCACCGATCTCGATGGCGACGCCGTCGACCGGGCGAGAACCGGCCACTACCCGGAAAATATCGCCGCCGATGTTCCGGCGAACCACCTCAATCGTTTTTTTATGAAGGAAGAGCGCGGCTACCGGATCCGCGGCGAGATCCGGGAGATGGTCATCTTCGCGACCCAGAATCTCATTTCGGATCCGCCCTTCACCAAGTTGGATATCCTCAGTTGCCGCAATCTCCTCATCTACCTCGACCCGGAAATCCAGCGGAAGTTGATCCCGCTCTTTCACTACAGCTTGAATCCGGGCGGGATCCTTTTTCTTGGCAGCGCGGAGACGGTGGGCGAGTTCCCCTCCCTGTTTGCGCCCATTGACGCCAAGCTGCGCCTGTACCAGTGTCTCGAACCCAAGGCCCGGTACCATCCGCCGGAGTTTCCGGCGACCTTCGGCAAGCGGGTGCCGGATCGGGTCCATGCCTTGCGAAACCCGAAGCCGGGCGAGAACCTGCAGTCGCTGGCGGAGGCATTTGTCCTGCGGTCCTATGCCCCCCCTTCGGTCCTCGCCAATGACAAGGGCGACATTCTTTACATCAACGGGCGCACGGGCAAATTTCTGGAGCCGGCGGCGGGCAAGGCGAATTGGAACCTCTTTGCCATGGTGCGCGACGGCTTGCGCAACGAACTCCTGGGCGCTTTTCAGAAGGCTTTGCGGAAGGAGGAGCGCATTTTGGTCCGGGGACTGCGGCCCGAGGGGATCGGCGAGGGCCGGGCGGTGGATGTCGGGGTCGAGCGCATCACCGAGGCCGGCGAGTTGGAGGGCTTGATCATGATCGCCTTTCACGAAGTGGCGCTTCCCGCGGAAGAGAAACGCCGCGGGCGTTCCGCCGCGGCATCGGCCACGCAACCACAATTGGAGGAACTCCGGCGCGAGTTGCACGAAGCGCGGGAAGACGCGCGCCATACCCGCGAGAGCATGCAAACCGCACAGGAGGAACTTCTCTCGGCCAACGAAGAGCTGCAGTCCACCAATGAGGAAGTCCAATCTGCCAATGAGGAGTTGATGACTTCGAAGGAGGAGATGCAGTCGCTGAACGAGGAGCTGCAGACGGTCAACGCCGAGCTGCAGGCCAAGGTCGAGGAGTTGTCCCGCGCAAGCAACGACATGAAGAACCTCCTCGACAGCACCGACATCGCCACTCTCTTTCTGGATGATGACCTCAAGGTGCGGCGGTTCACGGAACGGGCGACTTCCATCTTCAAGCTGATCAAGGGCGACCTCGGGCGCCCCATCACCGACTTGGCCTCGCGCCTCTGTTATCCCGAGTTGGAGGAGGATGCGCGGGGGGTTTTGCGGAGCCTGCTCGCATCGGAGAAAGCCGTCAGCACCGAGGATGGCTCATGGTTCACGGTGCGCATTATGCCTTACCGGACCTTGGACAACCGGATCGACGGCGTGGTCATTACTTTTTCGGATATCACGGCGGCCAAGCAGTTGGAGGGTCGGTTGCGCGATCAACACGCCGATCTGGAGGCCCGGGTCTCCCGCGAACTGAAAACGAAGGGGGATTCCGATGGCACCTAAGCCCGCCCGCCCTCACGAGGATGCCGCCGCGTTGCGCTGCCGGGCTGAAGACCAGTTGCGGGCGGAGGCACCGGCATCACCGGAACTCGATCCGCGCAGGATCCTGCATGAACTCCAAGTCCATCAGATTCAGTTGGAGATGCAAAACGAGGAGCTGCGCGCCGCCCGCGCCAACCTCGAAGCCTTGGTGGAGAAATACACCGACCTCTATGACTTCGCACCGGTGGGCTATTTCTCACTGGACGAAGGGGGCCGGATTCTGGAGGTGAACCTGCCGGGAGCGGCCATGCTCGGGGTCGAGCGCTCCAAACTGCTACGCCGGCGCTTTTCGGGATTTGTCGCCAAGGGGGACCGGGAAGCCTTGGAAGGGTTTTTGCGCAATGTCTTCGGGGGCTTGGAGAAGCAGGTCTGCGAGCTGGCTCTTGACCTCGAAGGGAAAGAACCGGCCTGGGTCGATCTGCAGGCAGCGCTGACCGTGTCTCCGCAGGACGGCCGGCGGCTGTGTCGCCTCGCAGTCTCTGACATTACGGCGCAAAAACACGTGGAGGAGGCGCGGCTTCGGGTGGAAGCGCTGGAGGCCATGAACACCGCGCTCGAGAGTGAGATTTCTAGGCGCAAGGCGGTCGAAGCATCACTCCGGGAAAGCCGGCGAAGCCAAGGTCGTTTGCTGCAGCAAGCCAAGCTGATGGAGGAAGAACTGCGGCTTCTCTCTCACCAAGTCCTGCATGTGCAGGAGGAGGAGCGCAAACGCATCAGCCATGATTTGCACGATGAAATCGCGCAGACCCTTGTGGCGATCAATGTTCACCTGGCCGACCTTGCCCGGGGGGCTGCTTCGGACGCAATGGACATCTCCGGGAAGATTATTAAAACCCAAAAGCTGGTGGAACAGTCGGTTGATAGTGTGCACCGATTTGCCATGGGGCTCCGGCCGACCCAACTGGACGACCTTGGCTTGGTTCAGGCCCTCCGGAGTTATATCAAGGAATTCACGAAACGGACAGAGATTCCGGTCAGTCTGGCGGCGCCCCGCGAGATGTATACCCTCGGCGACAACCGCTCCGTGGTACTCTATCGCGTGGCTCAGGCCGCCTTGACGAATGTTGCGCAACACGCCAAGGCCACGCGGGTGGAGGTGGGTCTCCGGCAAACGCAGCGGCGCATCCACCTGGAAATCAGCGATGACGGCAAATCGTTTGATGTGAAAAAGACGCTCCATGGAAAGAACGTCAAACGGCTGGGCCTGATTGGGATGCGGGAGCGCGTGGAAATGGTGGGCGGTAAATTCTCGATCACCTCCTCCCGCAGCAAAGGAACCACTATTCGAGTGACGGTCCCCCGCTTCAGAACGGGTCCGGCCGCCACCGCCACCGCCACCCCTGATCCCACGATCAACTCATGAAATCCCCCATATCTATCATTCTGGCTGAAGATCACCTCATCGTGCGCGAGGGGATCCGCACTCTGCTTGAAGGCGAAGGCGATTTTACGGTCGTCGGCGAAGTCACCAACGGACGGGAGGCCATTAAAAAGGTTGCCGAACTACGCCCGGATGTGGTTGTCATGGACATCGCCTTGCCTCTGCTCAACGGCATCGATGCCTGCCGGCAACTCCACAAAGCGCACCGGGATTGCCGCGTGCTTATGCTTTCGGCGCACGGCGACGACGCCTATGTCGAAGGTGCGATCGAAGCGGGAGCGGCGGGTTTCGTGCTCAAGCATGCACCCGGCAGCGCCCTCGCCCACGCCATTCGCGAGGTCCATGAGGGGAGGCGGTTTTTCAGCGAGGCCATTCTCCAGCGCTACCGTGACATCCATTCCGGGCTTCACGAGGGAGGTGACCCGAAAAAGCGGCCGGCCCTGACTCCGCGCGAGTCCGAGGTGCTGCAGTTGATCGCGGAGGGCAAGGCCAATAAAGAAACCGCCGTTGAACTGGGGATCAGCATCAAGACGGTGGAAAAACACCGCACCAACCTCATGCGCAAACTCAACATCCACGACACCGCCACCCTCACCCGCTATGCCGTTGGCATGGGCATCGTTGAGAGCCGGGTCCAGGAGACGACCGGCTGAGCGGCGGGGCCGCGCCTTGCCTGATCAGGTTAGGCAGCGAAGCGGACCTCGCTTGGAGTCCGGGGCTGCGCGGCGTGGGTGCAGGGAGCAGCGGTGGTTTCCCCGCGATGGCGGTGTTTTGGATTTAGTGGGTAAGCGGCTTCCTGAGTTCAACAGCACTTCCCATTGCGTGGGTAAGTCGTTGATTTCCTATGGAGATTTTACGGGATCGGGTGTCCCCCGACCCATCGTAATCGTAATCCTGCTCGTAATCATAATCGACTGATCGAGTGCCAATCTGCCAGCCGCATCGATGAAGAATCATCGGGGTACGGCGCAGGACCTGCAGAAGAACGGGAAATGGGATTACGAGAAGGATTAGGATTAGGATTACGATTACGGGTTTGGACAGAGGGGTCTCCCAATGTTGAACTCAGGACGACACCGCCACCCTCACCCGCTATGCCGTCGGCATGGGCATCGTGGAGAGCCGGGTCCAGGAGACGACCGGCTGAGCGGTGTGGCCGCGCCTTAGCGCTTCAGGTCAGGTGACAAAGCGGACCCCGCCTGGATGGCAAGGGCTGCGCGGCACGGGTGCAGGGAGTGTGATTTCTCCACAATGGTAATTTTTTGGCCGTAGTGGGATGGCGCCCTCGAAGGCAGTGATGCCCGATGCAAGTGCCCATGGGATGAGACCATGGAAGCGCTACCTTGGTCGCAGTGTGCGGTAGACCAGACGACAGTCGTTGCACCGGGAGCTGTAGCGGCATCAATGTGCCGCCTCAGCATCCCGGGTTGGGAGATTTCGGCTTTTTCTGTTCCCGGAGCCTCAGGCCCTGCGACTGAATCCACCCATTAAAAAGATGATCAGACAGACCAAAAGAATCAGGCCAAGGGCTCCGCCTCCGAAAGCGGGTCCGCCAAGATAAAAGCCTCCACCACCGAAGAGCAGGAGCAATACAACAATCAATAGCAGTAGGTTCATGCAACGAGGATACCCCAATCCACGGTGCGCTCCAATGGGGTCTTTCCCTTCCAAAAGGGGTAGCCTCGCCGTCAGAAAGCGAAACCACTGGTGCTCAGGCTTGCTTCGGCGGACTCCGTTTCCGGTGTAGACGGCGGGCAAACTCGGGACTTGCCCCCACATGGGGCGTTGCTTTCTGCTGCCGGTCATGAGAACGAACGATGGGAAACGCCGGGAATACGGTTCACGGTTGCCCGCCTCACGCTGGCGCCGTTTGATTCCACCACCGGGTGCCACTGCGTAGTGATGACAGCCACGAGCGGATCTGAACAAAGCCGGCGCATCCTCGTCACCGGCTCCACCGGAGCGGTCGGTGCCCCCGTGGTGCGGCGGCTGGTGGAAGCGGGGCATCACGTGAGGGGTTTCGCCCGCCGGCCGACACCAGGCTTGGAGGATAGCGTGGAAGGCGATCTGGCGGATCGGGACAAAGTCCGTGCCGCCGTCAAAGGCATGGAGGTGGTGATTCATCTCGGGGCCTATCCCGACAATGCAGATTTTCTCGACGTGCTGCTGGAGCCGAATGTGAAAGGCCTTTTCCACATCTGCGAAGCGTGCCGCGAGTTTGGGATCCAGCGGCTGGTGCTGGCGAGCACGCTACAGGTGGTGGGCGGTGGCTGGAAGAAGAACGCGCCCATCCGGGTGGCCGATGGGGTGAATCCGCGCAACCACTATGCCCTGACCAAGGTCTGGGGTGAGGAAATGGGGGCGATGGTTGCGCGCTGCCACGCCATTTCAGTGGTCAACGCACGAGTGGGCTGGCTGCCGCGGAGTACCCGGGGGGCGGCCCGGATCGCGGAAGTCGGCGGGGAAAACGTTTACCTCAGCCACGCCGATGCGGCCCGTTTTTTCGAACGGTGTGTTCTCTCGGATCGGCCCGGTCCCGGGGAGTGTGCAACCGTGTTTGTGGTCAGCCGACCGAAGACCGGGGAGGTGCTGGAACTGGCCCCCGCCCGTGAGTGGCTCGGCTACGAGCCGGAGGACGTCTTCCCGCAAGGTCTGGATTTTCCATACCCGTGATCCGGCGATGCGTGGATTCTGTCATCGTGGCAACTATTGCCGGCGGTTCGACAAGAAACCGGAAGTTGAAAGTCCGCTATTCCGCGGGGTCAGCACAGCGATTGGGGTGGCTAAGATATGGATCGACCTCTTTAAGACTCCGTCTTCCCAATTCACAGGCATGGCTCTTCTTGGTCGAAGGATGGATGGTGGCAACCAGTGAGAACTCTCGCCACTCTGCCTGCAAAGAAGCCTGCGCTCTGGAACAGCATCGGAGGAGTTCATCATTGCTTTCCCGGGTGGCCTGTGGGAAGGTCCGAGCAGAAAAGCAAAAGGCTCGGCCTTGGGACTCAATTTTAAGAGCTGCTTCGCAATGGAGAGCACGGGAATGACAATGATCATCCCAATAACACCCCAGACCAACGCCACCGCGAGCAGGCCGACGAAAATTACGAGAGGATTATGAAGAACGTTGCGTCCGATGATTTGGGAGTAAGAAAGCAACTTTCAAATAACTGAGTAACGGTAAAAGCCAGGAGTACCGCCAACGGAACAAAGGGGCCGTCGTGGATAAGAAACCCATA
>REEB01000092.1 GCA_007695295.1 Puniceicoccaceae bacterium | reverse complement strand
GTATCCGGCAGCCGGGCGGCGGCTTTCTCGAAAGTGACGAGCGGCAGGCCGGAGCGGGCGTATTCGGCGTGGATCAGGCGGTCGAGGAAGCCGGGCTTGGCCGTATCCAGTTCGGGCCGGGATAGAAGCTCCAAAAGGTCTTCGGGCACTTGGAACGTCGGCTGGGCGAGGAGTTCGTGAAGTCCGCCCAAGACAGCGGCCTTGGGTATCCCGTAATGGTGCTGGCAGGCAAAACAGGTTTCAGCGACGACCAGGTTGGAGACGAAGACCGGCGCCCCCGCCATCTCCATCCCGGCTAGAAACTCCTTGGCGGCGACGCGATCAACCTCCGGGGCGTTTATCCCGAAAACGGATTGACCACGCGGAGGTCACCGTAGTGTTGGCCGTGGTTGAGGTCTTCGCTGTAGACAATCCTTGCGCCGAGACGCTCGGCGGCGGCCAGAATCGCGCCATCCCAATAGGATATCTGGAATCGCAGCGCGTTGCGGATGCCCTGGGTAATTAAAGAGCAGTCGGTCGATGCCACCGGGAAAGCTTCAAAGCGCTCAATGAGGGCCAGCGCCTGGTCCGGCGAAAGGGGGTTCTTCAATTTCCGTGTCGCCGTCACATAGAATTCCTGGAGCACCTGAGCGGAGAGACCGAAATCTTCCCTCTCAATCAAACCCAGAGCCACCGCTTTTTTGGCTGACCCCGCCTTCGACTGATCGACCGCATAGACGAGGACGTTCGTATCCAGAAAGCATTCAACGCTCATAGAGTTCCCCGCGTGTCCAGTTTCGCTCTCCAACCTGGGCCGCGGATTTCCCGCACAACTCGAGAATCTCCTTTCGTGCTTGCCGGCGACGGCCTTGATCACGGGCCAACTCCCCAAGGTATTCACGGATCAAGGCATTGACGGACGTGCCCCGCTTGGCGGCGGCCTGGCGGGCTTCCGAGAGCATGGCTTCGTCGACTCGCAAAGTAAGGTTTTTCACTTTGCACAGCATTACGTGCATTATGTGCGCCGTCAAGCCTCGCTGGTTTTCTGTCTCTGGGCACCAGGGGGGGCAGGCTTTTCTGCTCCGTCTTCGACTCGCTGCGCGTGATTCCCTCCGGCCCCATCGGCAGGCTCCGGAAAGACGGGACTGGCGACTAAGTTTCTGGGGTATGGGTCTCTTCTGTGTTTCACCACAAACACCGCGAAGGGGCTCTTGACCGGAAGGGACTCCGGGCGCGAATGGATCAACTGCGCCTCAATGTTTTGAGCGGATGCCTGCGCTGGTTGGCCATGGGCAACTTCGCCTTCGAAACGGCCGCCGATTCCCCATTCCCGTGGCGGCGGGAGCGCAGAGGGGCATGTGGGCATCCGTGTCCTGCGGTGAAAGGCGGACTAGCCCGAAGGAGGAAGCACGAGCGTATCCGGCAGCCGGGCGGCGGCTTTCTCGAAAGTGACGAGCGGCAGGCCGGAGCGGGCGTATTCGGCGTGGATCAGGCGGTCGAGGAAGCCGGGCTTGGCCGTATCCAGTTCGGGCCGGGATAGAAGCTCCAAAAGGTCTTCGGGCACTTGGAACGTCGGCTGGGCGAGGAGTTCGTGAAGTCCGCCCAAGACAGCGGCCTTGGGTATCCCGTAATGGTGCTGGCAGGCAAAACAGGTTTCAGCGACGACCAGGTTGGAGACGAAGACCGGCGCCCCCGCCATCTCCATCCCGGCTAGAAACTCCTTGGCGGCGACGGCAAGACCCTCCGGTCGCCCCGTGAGCAGGCGGACCAGCACGGAGGTATCCACCCCCGCGCCCAATTCAGTCGCCTGCACCATGGCGTCCTTTGGCAATGCTGGACCGGATGGCCTCCATGGAGTGGTCGGAAACCTCGTCCGAGATACGGGAAGCCAAAGGGCTGCGGAACTCCCGCCAATTCACCCGGGGCCGCCCGCCGACCCCGCCCTTGCGGGCCGCCAGCCACTGCTGGAAGAGCTGGATGGTGACCTCGCGCATCGTCCGGCCCTCCCGGGCCACCTCGGACTTCAGTTCGCGGTAAAGCTCATCCGGTATCTGGAAGGTTGCTTTCATGAGGCCAGCTAGCTGTATAGCTGTATCATTGTCAATCCTCCGGCAAGTGCGTTTCCAAAGGGGTGCCCTGAGCGGGCATGGGTCACAGGCCCGGGGCTTTGCATCACCAAACGCCTTGAGTCCGCTCTGCGAGGGTTCGGGAACTCCTGAAGCCTCACGCGTGAAGTGCAGCCTGTCCGGAGTGGAACTCGGTTCTGCCCAACGCAGAACATGCTGCTCTCGGCAGGCCCGGGGGTTCGCCCTGCCGAGCATTCACATCTTGAGCATGGTGACGCACCTGGCCCAAAGGGCAAAATTCAACAACCCGGCTCGAAGGGCCGGGTGGAAAGAGGGATTAATCGCGGACTGAAAGTCCGTCATTCTTTTTGCGGGCAACTCCCGGAGGCGTCCGCTCTATCGCGGACTTTCAGCCCGCTGGTTTCATGGTCAGGATACCCAGCCTTGCGGACTGGGCTGTGGAATCAACGCGCCTTTGGCGCTCGCGAACTGTGTAACCACAGCAGGACTTCGCCAGAGACCCAGGGGAACAGTGGTGGTCCAAGCTACCTTGCTCCTTTGGCTTGGCCAGGTGCGCTCCAATCAACCCGCGTGCTCTGGAAACGAAGAAACCCTTCCACCTTTCGTGGCCTTGGTGTTTTGGAATAAAAAGCTCGGCTAAGGATTCCGAGGGTTTGTAGCCCCGTGTTTTTCTGCAACCTGTTGCAGGATTCCAGCATCCTGAAGCTTTTTGCGGAATACTTTCCAGCCAGTCATGATCTACCTCAGTTACAGGCCATCCCCTCCGCTGAGTCTCGCGGTGGAAGCGATCTGGCTTTATGCGGGGTATAGCCCGCCGCACCGGCTGGAGCGCGTGCTCCCGTCGGGCACCATCGAATGGGTCATCAACCTGCGGGCGGACCG
The DNA here is from genome assembly GCA_007695295.1 of Puniceicoccaceae bacterium. Classification (GTDB taxonomy): domain Bacteria; phylum Verrucomicrobiota; class Verrucomicrobiia; order Opitutales; family Opitutaceae; genus REEB01. Next base: position 38,128 of record REEB01000092.1, on the reverse strand, counting down.
GTTTCTCTGCTACCATCCGGAGACGTACGAGCCGGTGGAAGCGACTGCGGGAGCGTTGGTAGCCGGGCCGCGGGCGTCCGTGCAGATCATCGATACCGAGCAACAGAGGGAAATCATGGGCGTTCACCTGCGTCCCGGCGGGATGCAAATCCTCACCGGTATTCCTGCGGACGCCGTTGCCGGGCGGGACGTGCCGCTGGAGGAGCTTTGGGGCGGGAGAGCCGCCATCTTGCGCGAGCGGCTCCTCGGGGTGCCGACTCCGCAGGAGAAAATCCGCGAAGTGGAGCGTTGGCTCGCCGGCGACCTGCGGGTGGAGCGCACCCCGCACCGGGCGGTGGCGGAGGCCTTGCGGCGGCTGGAAGCGGACGAGGCCCCGGTCAAACTCGGCGACCTTGCCGCGGAGTTGGGGTTAAGTTCCCGACGGTTCATCGAAGTCTTCACCGCCGGCGTGGGCCTGACTCCGAAAGTGTACGCCAGCATCCGCCGCTTCCAGAAAGCGCTGAGAACAATTCACCGGACCGCCCGGTGCGGCTGGGCCGACCTGGCCATCGATTGCGGGTGGTACGACCAGGCCCACATGATCCGCGACTTCAAGCGCTTCTCCGGACTGACGCCGGCGGAGTATGCGAGACTGCAGGGCGACTTCATGCTCCACGTGCCGGTGGAGGAGCGGGGTCAAATTTGTCCAATACCGAAGCCTGAAGTCATGGTAGGATGCCGCCGATGAGTTCGCACCCGTACAAGCCCGACACCTACAACTCCGTCTCGCCGTATCTGGTCGTCGACGATGCCGCCGCCACGATTCGGTTTCTCGAAACCGTCTTTGGCGCCAAGGAGATCCGGCGGTTTCCCGGCGAAGGCGGCCGGGGCATCATGCATGCCGAAGTCCGCCTCGACGACAGTGTCATCATGCTCGGTGATGCCGCTGAGGGTTGGCCGGCGACGCCGGCGCATGTGCACGTTTATGTTCCGGACGTGGACGCCACCTACCGGAAAGCGATCGAAGCCGGCGCCCAGTCCTTGCAGGAACCGGTGAGAAAAGGCGACGAGGACAAGCGTGGGGGGTTCAGGGACGCTTGCGGCACGGCTTGGTGGATCGGAACCAAGGAGGTGTGAACAGCATGATCGCACTCACCACACCGACCGGAACCATTGGCTCGAAAGTGCTGCGCAACCTGGTCGAGGCGCATGCCGGCCCCATCCGGGTCCTCGCCCGCGACCCCGGCCGGCTGCAGGAGGCGTTGCCTGCTCGGGTCGAGGTTGTCCAAGGCACGCTGGAAGATCCGGCCGCACTGCGGCGACTGCTCGATGGTGCCGGTGCCCTCTTCTGGTGTCAGCCCGACGCGGCCGCGGCGGCGGATTATGTCGGTGCGTACACCTCGCTCGCCCGCGCCGGAGCGGCCGCGATGCGCGAGGCCGGCCTCGCCCGCGTGGTCGCGATCTCGGCCGCGGGCGAACCCGGCGCCACCCCCGCCGGACCGATCACCGCGCTTCATCGCATGGAAGGCATCCTGGCGGAGACCGGCGCTTCGATCCGCTTCCTGCGCTGCGGATCGTTCTTCGACAACCTGCTCTGGCAATGGGACGCGATCATGGGGGATGGTTATTTCACCTATCCGATGCCCGGGGACATTCCCGGACCGCAGGTCGCGACGGCCGACATCGCCCGGGTCGCCGCGGACCTGCTCATGGATGGCGGCTGGACCGGGCGGGCGACGGTCCCGCTGCTCGGTCCCGTCGACCTCACCTATGACGAAATGGCGTCGATCCTGTCGCAGAGACTGGGCCGGCGGGTGGACTACCGCCCCTGCCGTCCGGAGGAATTGGTGGAGGCGATGCGGGGCGCGGGGCAAAGCGCGGCCGCCGCCGAGGGGTTGGTTGCGATGTTCGCCTTTCTGGCCGACGGCTACGCCACGCCCGAAGACGCCGACCGCAGCCTTACCCCCACGCGGCTGGAGGATTGGCTGCGGGAAGTGAAGTGAGACTGGAAGAGTGGCTCCGGCGGCGGGCCGGCCGGTGACGGTGTCGCCATTTTATGGATACGGAAATGGGGAGTGGGATTACGATTAGGATTACGATTATGAAAAGGATTACGGGCTTGGAAAGGGTGTCCCATAGCAAAGCAGGGGGAGCATCTTGCTCTCCTCCCAACCCGGGAGCAGGATGCTCCCGCCACTTTCCTGAGTTCAACAGCACCTCCCATTGCGTACGGAAGACGTTGATTTCCTATGGAGAGCTTACGGGATTGGGTGTCCCGCGGCCCATCCTAATCGTAATCCTGCTCGTAATCATAATCGACGGATCGAGTGCTGGTGACTGCAATGACGAATCGTCTGGGTACGGCGTTGGACCTGCGGAAGAATGGGGAATGGGATTACGATTAGGAAAAGGATTACGATTAGGATTTCGGGGTTGGACAGGGTGTCTCACTATTGAACTCACGTCTCCGGCGGCGGACCCGCTCGCCGCGGGTCGAGCGGGATGCGGGCTTCAGGGCCGGGTATCGGCGAGGACGAGGCGGAGGAAGCCGGTGTCGTCGCCGTCCTCGGCGATGGGCTCCTCGACGCGGATGCGGACGGTTTCCATGGTGTTGCCGGCGAAGAGGATCTCCTCGCTGAGCCCGGCCTCGGTCCAAGTCTGCATGTCCTTGGAAAACTGATACGTGGCGGTGACACCCATGGGTTGGCGGCGGCGCTCGAATTCGAAGGCGAGGTGGCGGGTGGACGGGCCGCCGTTTTCGAGCGAGACCACGACCGGGCGGGGCAGGAGGGCGGGGTCGGGCGCCCAGGGGGTCATGCCGAGAAAGTAGCGGGTGAGGTTGTCGATGCCGGTGTTTCCGGGGTCGCCGTTGGGGCCGCCAATGGCGGGGTCGGCCCGCTCCGCGGCGGTGTAAAATTCGTTCAACCAATCGTGAAAGGAAATTGGCCCGGGGCCGACGCGGAGGATGACGGCGGTGGGGGTGGTGTCGACCTTCCAGCCGCGGCCGGGGCGGTGGCCGCCGCCGCTCCAGGCATCGAAAGCGCCGTGGACGGAGGCGGCGGTGAGGAGCGTGAAGGTGTCGCCGATTTCGGGCTCATAGCCGTCGAGGAGCGTGACTTCGAGGGTTCCGGCGAGGGTGGCGTTTCCGGCGACGGCAAGCGGATCCTGTTTTTCCACCGGGGTGGGGCTGGCGAACTCGATTTCGAGGGTGCCGACGGAAGTTTGCAGGTAATTGCCGGATACGGTAAGTCCGTGAGGGCCGGGGCCGAGGGAGAGGGTGGCGGCGTTGTCGAGCGAAGCGGCGATGGCGCCGGTGCCGGCGAGGCGGCCGCCGTCGAGGGCGATGGCGCCGCTGGCCTCGAGCGTGGCGCGGTGCAGACGGGTGGTGCCGGTTTCCTGACGGTAGGTGCCGGCGATGGTGAGGGATTGTCCGTCGGCGATCACAACCAGGCCGTGGTTGACCACTTCGGCCTCGGCCCGGTCGATGGCGGTGTGCTGATGGACGAAGAACTCGCCGTGGTTGTCGAGGTTGGCGCGGATGGTGCGGAGGCCGCCGCCGCCCGCCCGGGTTTCGAGCGTGGCCGTGGCTGCGTTGGTGAAGTCGCCGTTTTCGACCTCCAGCAGGGAGGGGCGGTTGGCGTTGGAGGAAAGGATGAGGAAGTGGTGGTTGGTGAGCGGACCAGGGGCGGTGATGCGGGCGTCGTGGCCAGCGGTGGCCTGGATTTCGATGCTTTGACCCTGATGGACATTGCCCTCGAAGGTCATCTCGCGGCGAAGGAGAAACGAACCGCTGCCGGCGGAGGCGGGAGCGAGGGAGAGGGCGCCGCCCTCGAGGATTGGGCGGTTGCCCTCGAAGGTGCCGCCATTGAAGTGAAAGGCGCCGTTGTGGAGGTTGAGGGCACCCTGGACGTCGAGCGTGCCCGAAGTCTGGGTGAACTGCGGGCTGGCCCCTGAGATGGTGAGGGAAGCGCCCGCCGCGACTTGGAAGAGCCCGCGGTTGGTGGTGTGGGCGTCGTCCTTGTCGAAAGTGGCGTTGGTTTCGACGAGGAAACTGCCGTCGTTGCCGAGCCCCGCGCTCCAGAACCGGTGGCCGCCGGCGCCGGCGGCGAGGCGCACCGTGGCACCCTGGAGGTTGACGAAGGTGCCGTCGTCGATGGCGAAGCGGGAGGCTTGGTTGGTGGTGGAGGAGAGGATGAGGCTGTCCTGGTTGGTCACACTGGAGCTGCTGGTGGCGACGCCCACGTGGCCGGGGATGCCCTGGATTTCGATCTGCTGGCCCGGATGGATGTTGCCCTCGAAGGCGACTGAGCGGCGGAGGATGAACGAGCCGCTGCCGGCGGAGCCCGGGCCGAGGCGCAGGCTGCCCCCCTCGACGATGGGGGCGTTGCCGGTGAGCGAGCCGCCCTGGAAGTCGAACGGGACATCGAAGAGATTGAGGGCGCCCTGGACATCGAGGGTGCCGGCTTCCTGGATGAGCCGCTGGTTCTGGCTGTTGATGCCGAGGGCGGCGCCTTGCTCGATGCGGAGGAGCTGGCGGTTCGTGTAGGACGCATTGCTTTTGCTGAAGATGGCGTTGGTTTCGACGAAAAAGTCGCCCTCGTTTTCGAGCGGCGCGCTCCACGTGCGGGCACCACCGCTGCCGGCGGCCAGGCGGACGGTGCCGCTGGTGGTGTTGGTGAAAGCGCCCTCGGTGAGGTTGAACCGTGCCGGGCGGTTGGCGGTGGAAGTTAGGACGAGCAGGCTATGGTTGGTGACGGCGGCCGGACTGGTGAGGATCCCGTCCTGGCCGGTGACGCCCTCGATCCGAAGCGACTGGTCCGGATGGATATTGCCGTCGAGGGTGACCGAGCGGCGGAGGATGAAAGAGCCGCTTCCGGCGGAGCCGGGGGCAAGTTTGAGCCGGCCACCCGCGAGCACCGGGGCGTTGCCGGCGAGGGCGCCGCCCTGGAAGTCGAAAGTCACTTCGGTGAGCTGGAGCGCACCCTGATTGTCGAGCGTGCCGCTGGCCTGGACGAGGGACTGGTTGGCGCCGGTGATGGTGAGCAACCCTGTCGGCAGGATGCGAAAGGTTCCATAATTGGAATAGGTGCCGCCGTTGCGCAGGAAAATGCTGGGCGATTCGACATCAAAGAACCCTTGGTTGACCAGATCGGCGCTCCAGGTGCGTTCGCCGCCGGCTCCGGGCCGAAGCGCTATGGTGCCGAAGTTTTCCAGGACCCCGTTGGTCACCCGAAAGACCGAGGGACGGTTGGCGATCGAAGTCAGCTCGATGCTGCCAAGGTTGGCAAAGCCGTTGCGGACGGTGAGGAAACCATCGGCCGTGCTCCGGCCTTGGATGACCAGATCGCCCTCCTGGCTGAAAGTGGTGAAATCGAGCACAGACCCGCCTTCGAACCGCATCAGCCCCTTGTTGGTGAGCGTGCCGCCCCGCCAAGTGGAGCCATTCCAAAAGACCGTACCCGAATCGATGGTTGAGCTCCCGATGGTCTCCAGAACGCGGCTGGTGGCGCTCAAGGTGGCCGGAGCGATCATGAAAATCTCATTGAGGGTGAGATTGAGATTGAGGGTGACGGTATAGGGCGGAGCGGAGGCGTTGGAGATCAACGCGATGTCGGTGGCGGAGGAGGGCCAGCCGAAGGGGGTCCAGTTGGAGGCCACATTCCAGTTGCCGCTGAAGTTTTGGTTGATGGGCGAAGGCCCCGTCCAAGAGTAAGTGGAGGCCGGGAGTCGGGAGACCGCGGCACTGAAAAACAGCGCGGCCAAGAGGCAGAAAACGAAGCAAGTGGAAAAGCGGAAAATCCCGGCAGGGGAGGGTGTGGAGGTGGTCATGGGGGGCGAAACGACTTGGAAATCAAAGGGAAGGATCCGGCGGCCGGAAGGTCCCGTGGCGGGGGGCTCGATTCTGGGAAGAAGACCGCAATTTTTTACCAAGAGGCGGACCGTCCCGGCAATCCCCAACGCGGCCGAGCCGAATTAGTCTAATGAACACCATAAGCGATAATAAAAAGGATACATTTGTCCTCTTTAAAGGTGACATCGGTATCTTTTATGACGATCCTCCCTTTGATGTTCTCTTTGTCCCAGGGCGTCGGCTACGCGGTGAAAGCACTGGTCTGTATGGAGGGCCGGGACTGCGCGACCCAGTACACTCGCGCGATTGCGGCTTGCAGCGGGGTGCCGGCCTCCTACCTCCCGAAGATTTTCAAGAAGCTGGCGGCCGGCGGGGTGATCGAAGCGAAGCGGGGCCGGTCCGGCGGCACCCGGCTGGCCCGCATACCGGAGCGGATCTCGCTGCTGGAGATCGCCGAAGCGGTGGAGGGCAAGGATTTCCTGCCGGACTGTCTTCTCGGCGAGGCCTATTGCCGGGACGGGACGGCGTGTCCGTGTCGTGACTTTTGGCCCCGCGAGCGGGAGCGCATCCGGCGGGAGTTGGGGCGTATTTCCCTTGCCCGGATGATCGCCATGGAGCGGTCGCAGGCGAATCCACCTCCCCTCGGGCGTACTTCAGCCAGGCCAAATCGCCTCCCCATTCCAATCTCTTGAACCCGATCCCGGCATGAAAACTCCCACACGCTTTGAACCAGTCCCTGTTTCCACCAAGGTTTCGGAAATGGCGGATGGATCCCCCTCAGTGGACCCATTCCCCAAACCGGCGGGGTCTGAAGCTGCCCTGGCCTGCGATGAAACCATCGCCGCCGCCATGACCGGTGCCGGCGTGGGCGAGGATGCTGAGACGGAGCTGCCGATGGGGCGGGGGCGATTCCTCGCCAAAGTGGCTTCGCTGGTCGGGCTGGGTACGGTGGCGATGCCCTCACTGGTGCGGGCCGGGCTGGAGGCGGTGGCCGAGGGACGCGCCGACTCGCAGGAGGAGGGCTTCCTGAGGGATGGCCCTGAGTTCGAGGAAGACGAGGCGGAGAACATTATCGTGCGGATGCAGCGCGAGCTTCAAAAGGCCATGCGCAAACCCATTGAAAAGCGCAAATGAGTCATGGTCATCGACCTTCGGAAATGCACGGGCTGCAACGCCTGTACCATCGCCTGCATCGCGGAAAACCACCTGCCGGCGGGGGTGGTTTATCGGCCGGTGATGGAAGAGGAGCTGGGGACTTATCCGAATGTCTCGATGCGCTCCACGCCCCGCCCCTGCATGCAATGCGAGACGGCTCCCTGCGTGCCGGTCTGCCCGGTGCATGCCACCTGGATCCGCCCCGATGGCATCGTCGACATGGACTACGACCAGTGCATCGGCTGCCGCTACTGCATGACAGCCTGCCCCTACCATGCGCGCACCTTTGATTTCGGTTACAACTACACCACGGGAACGCCCGAGCCGAACCAGCCCTACGAGCGGGTTCCCAATTTCGAATATGGAAAGCGCTGGGAACAACGCCGGGGACGGTCACCGACGGGCAATGTTCGCAAGTGCCATTTCTGTTCGCACAAGCTTGATGCGGGCATGCTGCCGTCGTGTGTCACCAGTTGCATCGGATATGCCACCTACTTTGGCGATGCCAACGACCCCGACAGCCTGGTGGCGGAGCTGATCAGCCGGGGCAACAAGATCCGCCTGAAGGAGGAAATGGGCACCCGGCCGCGCGTTTATTACCTCATCTGACCGCAGTCCGGAATGTCCGCTGATTACTAACAACAACTTTCCAACCGCAACCACCATGGCATCCACCGCTACCGCAACCGCCGTTCCCGGTCCGCGCCTGAACCGGACCATCGACTACCGGATTTCCCTTACGCTGGCTTTCATCGCCCTGCTCTTCGGAGCTTACGGTGTTTTGCGCGTGCTGGTGTTCAAAGACCACGGCGCCCTCACCAGTTACGTGCCCTGGGGGCTCTGGGTTGGCGTTTATGTTTTTCTGGTGTGGCTGGAGGTGGGCATGATCCTGACCTATTTTCTCCTGCGCAGGTTCATGCAAATCGAGGGGCTGCGGCTATTGGCCCCCGTGGCCATGCTGGCGGCGATCAGCGCTTTGCTCGGGGCGCTCTTTGTCATCGGAATGGATCTGGGGCATCCCTTCCGCTTCTGGAAAGCGTATTTGCAGCCCAACTTCGGGTCGCTGATGTCATGGATGATTTGGCTGCACACGCTCTATTTGGTCATTCTCACCGCCGAGCTTTTCGCCTACTTCCGGGGGAAGAATTATGTGGATCGCTGGAAAATTTATCTCAACTTCCTGACCTACATCAGCATCCCGATCGGCGTGCTGCTGATTGCGGTCATCGGGGGCCTCTTTGGAGTGGTGGCGGCGCGTCCCTTCTGGAATGCATCGGTGCTTCCCCTGATGTTTTTCATCGCCTCGCTGGTCGCGGGGCTGGGGCTGCTCACCTTGCTGCACCTGCTCTTTTCACCCACCCGAGGCACCCCGCAATATAAAGCCACCGCCATCCAGATGGCGCGGGTCTTTCTGGCGGCCATCATCATCGGCCTGATCGCCTCGCTGGCGAATGGCCTGGTCATCGCCTATCCCAATGTGCCGGCCCATGCGGAGGGTCTCAAGCTCGTCCTCTTCGGACCCTACTGGTGGACGATCTGGATTGTCCACCTTGGCATCGGGGTGCTGGTTCCGTTGTTGCTTCTATCGTTCTGGCGGACCCGGTTGCTGGCCATCGGCGCGGCTTCGATCTGCTATCTGATCGGGTTCACCATGGTGCCGGTAAACATTATCATTCCCGGCCTGGCCTATCCCATGCCGACGATGGAAGGCATCAAGGAGGCCTTTTATCATTCGAAACTGACCTTCGACTACACGCCCATGTTCATGGAGTGGCAGGTGGTGGTGTTCGCCGTCGGCATCTCACTCCTCGTTTTCACCGTGGGCTACCGCTTTATCGTGGAACCCTACCTGAGGGAACACCACTGAGCCCGCCCGTCCTTTTTCAATCTCATCCTTCTCCAACCGAGGCATCACCATGAACGACACCCAAACCCAGCCCTCCGCCGTCTCACGTCGCCAGTTTCTCACCACCAGTGCCTTGGTGGGGGGCTGTGCGGCCTTGGCGGCTTCGTGTCGCCGGGCCGATGATCTCTCCGCCCGCGCGGCCTCCGGCGAGCTATCGCCGGATGAGTTTTACGAATTGGCTCAGGCGGAGAACATTCTCTACACCACTTGCATGAACTGCAACACGGGTTGCGGTATCAAAGCGAAGATCGTCGACGGGGTTATGATCAAGGTCGACGGCAATCCCTACAGCCCGTGGACGATGACACCCCACCTTCGGTACCACCACAGTCCCGCGGATCCCGAAATCGCCAAACTCGACGGGGCCATCTGCCCCAAGGGGCAGGCGGGCATTCAGACGCTTTATGATCCCTACCGGATCCGCCGGGTTCTCAAGCGCACGGGGCGCCGCGGGGAGGGAAAGTGGACGAGCATTCCGTTTGAACAGGCCATTGCCGAGGTGGTGGAGGGCGGGCGGTTGTTCGCAGACGTGCCCGGCGAAGAGGCCCGGGAGGTGGAAGGCCTGGCCGGCATTTGCGCGCTGCGCGATCCCGGGGTCATGGCGCTCCTCCGGGCGGACGCGGGTAAAATCACGGCGGGAGAAATGACGGTGACGGAGTTCAGGCAAAAGCACCGGAACCACCTTGATAAACTCATTGATCCCGATCACCCCGACCTCGGGCCGCGCAACAATCAATTGGTTTTCAACTGGGGCCGCATGAAGGCCGGGCGCAGCCAGTTTGTTCAGCGCTTCATCAGCGATTCCTTCGGAACCGTCAACCGCATCGGACACACCACCGTTTGCCAGGGTTCGCTCTACTTCGCCTGCCGGGCCATGAGCGAGCAATACGTTAACGGACAATGGACGGGGGGTCGGAAATTTTATTGGCAGGCCGATCTGAAGAACGCTGAGTTTGTCATCTTCGTCGGCTCGAATGCCTTCGAGGGCGGCTATGGCCCGCCGCTGCGCACACCGAAAATCACCAACGGACTGACCGAGCGCCGGTTCAAGTTCGCAGTCGTCGATCCGCGCATGGGCAAACTCGGCGGGATGGCCTGGAAATGGCTGCCGGCCAAACCTGCCAGCGAAACCGGCCTCGCCCTCGCCCTGATTCGCTGGATCATCGAGAACCGTCGCTACGACCAAGCCTACCTCTCCGCCGCCAACAAGGCGGCCGCGGACGCCGTCGGCGAGCCCAACTGGAGCAACTCAAGTTGGCTGGTGAAGATGGAAGCCGACGGCCCGGGCGACTTGCTTCGTGTGGGCGACCTGCCCGCCGAAACCCGTCCCGAAGGCGACCCGGACCGATTCGTCGTCCTGCGTGAGGGCCGTATCCAGGCGGTGGATGCAAACGACCCGATCAATCCCGTCGTCGGCGACCTCCTGGTGGACACCACCTTGGGCGGCATCCCTGTGAAGAGCAGCCTGCAATTGCTCTACGAGTCCGCCTGCGAGCACAGCCTCGCGGGCTGGGCGGAGATCTGCGGGATCCGCGTGCGCGACATCGTCGACCTGGCCCGCGAATTCACCAGCCATGGCAAAAAGGCGTCGGCGGACATTCACCGCGGGGTCTCCCAGCACACCAATGGTTACCTTGCCACCGCGGCCTGGATGAGCCTCAACCTCCTCATCGGCAACATTGGCTGGAAGGGCGGCATGATCGAGGCATCCACCTACAACGCCACCGGCACCGGGAGCGGCCAGCCCTTCCCGGTCAACAACCTGCACCCGGGCAAGCTCGGGCCCTTCGGCATCCCCATCATCCGCGACCGGGTGGAATATGAGAAATCCACCCTCTTCAACGGGTACCCCTCCCGGCGCCCGTGGTATCCGATCGCCGACAGCATTTACCAGGAGGTCATTCCCTCCGCGGGCGACGGCTACCCGTATACCATCAAAGCGCTCATCCTCTACATGGGCGCCCCCAACTACGCCTTGCCGGCAGGCAACGAGCTCAACGCCATTCTCTCCGACACGGCGAAAATCCCGCTCTTCATCGCCAATGACATCACCATCGGCGCCACTTCCGCCTACGCAGACTACATCTTCCCCGATGGCACCTTCTATGAGCGCTGGGAGTTCCACGGATCCCACGGGTCCGTCGCGCAAAAAGTCCAACCCGTGCGGACTCCCGTGGTCACGCCGTTGGTCGACACCTGCACCGTCTTCGGCGAGGAAATGCCCATCACGCTGGAGTCCATGATGATGGCCATGGCCGAAAAAATGGGATTGAGCGGATTCGGCCCCGATGGTTTCGGCGGCGGGATGCCGCTCACGCATCCGGATCATTATTATCTCAAAATGGTGGCCAACGTCGCCGCCGACGGCACCCCCGTCCCTGATGCCGATGCGCGCGAGGAAGAGGTTTTCAGAAAGTCCCGCCGCCACCTCGCCGGCCACACCTTTGAGGAAAAGCGCTGGAAAGAGTCCGTCGGCGAAGAGTGGTGGAAGAAAGTGATCTATGTGCTCAATCGCGGGGGCCGTTATCAGGACTACCCCGACACCTACCGCGGCGAGTTGCTCACCAACGCCTACGCCCGGCTGATCAATCTCTACTGCGAAAAGACCGCGCGCTTCCGCAACAGCATGACCGGACAACGCTACGACGGGATTGCGCGCCACTATCCCGTCCTCGACAGCCTTGGCCGCGAGCTTGCGGACACCGAAAGCGACTATCCGCTGCTCCTCAGCACCTACCGTCAGAGCGTGCAGACCAAAACCCGCACCAATTCCGCCTACTGGCTCCTCGCCGTGACTCCAGAAAACGCTATCCTCATGAACCGCCTGACCGCCCGGGCCTCGGGCCTGAAAACCGGCGACGAAGTCGTGATCGAGAGCGCGACCAATCCGGACGGCGTTTGGGATCTCGGCGGACTTGGCAAGCGCCGGGTGGCCGGTAAAATCAAGGTTGTCGAAGGCATGCGACCCGGCGTGGTGACCTTTTCCCTCGGCTTCGGCCAATGGGGCAACGGGGCCACCGACATGCGGGTCGATGGCGACCTCCTCCGGCGCGACGACCGCCGCGGGCGTGGCATCAACGCCAACGCCGTCATGCGGGTCGACCCCTTCCTCAAAAACACCGCCCTCTCCGATCCCATCGGTGCGAGCGTCAGCTTCTATGATACCCGGGTCCGGTTGCGGAAGTTGGGCTGACCACCCGCGATCGCTTCGCCGCCATGCCATCGGATCCACAGGCCTACCTCACCCTGGGCATCTTTTTCGGGATAGCCGTCGCGGCGGCCTTGGTGCCCATCGGCTTGTCGCACCTGTGGCTGCGGTGGTTCACCCCGGCCAAGCCCGGACCGTCGAAGCATTCCGCCTACGAATGTGGCATCGAAGCCACCGGACCCGCCCGCATTCAGTTCAAGTCCCAGTATTACGTCTACGGCATCGTCTTTCTCATCTTCGATGTCGAAGCGATCTTTCTCATCCCCATCGCGGTGGCCTTTCTCGACTTGCCTCTGGGTGCGGTGTTGGTCGCGGCGGTATTCGTTTTATTACTCTTGGAGAGCCTGGCCTGGTGCTGGGCCAAGGGCTACCTGAATTGGAAATGAGGCCATGACCACGATGGGAACCACCGACGAAAGCTTGCGCCAGGATCTGGCCCGCCGCGGCGTCCATGTCACCTCGCTTGAGTCGCTCTACAACTGGGGCCGGGCGCACTCCCTCTGGCCTCTGCAGTTTGGATTGGCCTGCTGCGCCATTGAGATGATCGCCGCGACCATGGCCCGGCATGACTTGGCCCGCTTCGGGGCCGAGGTCTTCCGCCCCTCGCCGCGCCAGGCCGACCTCATGATCGTGGCCGGCACCGTGACCAAGAAAATGGCCCCGATGGTGGTGCGCCTCTACAATCAAATGGCCAACCCGAAATACGTCATCGCCATGGGCGCCTGTGCCATTTCCGGCGGCCCCTTCCGCGAGGGTTACAATGTCCTCCGCGGTATTGACCGTTACCTCCCGGTCGACCTGTACATCCCGGGATGCCCGCCCCGCCCGGAAGCGCTCCTGCACGGCGTCATCCGCCTGCAGGAACTCATCCGGGGAGAAAAACTCAGCGGCCCCGGCCGCTCCCGCGCCGCCGATCCGGCCGTCCCCGGAGAGTATCCGATTCCCAACTACGGTCCGGCCGGCCTGCGGCCCCCCTTCAACCCCGATCTCTGGCAACCCCCCTCCGATCCCGACGCCGCGCCCGACGACGGCAGCGACGCGGTCACACCACGGGAGACCACGGCATGACTGATCCCGACCGCCTGCTCTCGCTTCTTGAGGCCGGCCTTCCCGGCTCCGCCGGGCGGGTTCGGCGGTGGACCAATCCCGGTCCCTCCGGCCAAGACGCCCTCCTCGTCGATCCGGACGCGGCCCTCGAAGTGGCGTTATTCCTCCGCGATCATCCCGAGCTGCAACTCGACTACTGCTCCAACGTCACCGGCGTCGACTGGCTGCCCCGGGAAGTGACGGAGTCCGTCACGACCACCGAAACCGTCGGCGGGGAGACGAAGGAAGTGACAAAAAAAGTCACCCGCACCGAGCCGGGCTATCTGGAAGCGGTTTATCATTTGTACTCCGTCGCCCTGCGGCACGGCCCCGTCATCCTGCGCCTGCGCGCGGCAGGCCGCGAAGCACCGGCCCCATTGCCGTCCCTGACGCCGGTCTGGAGAAGCGCGGAGTTCCAGGAGCGGGAAATCTTTGACCTCTACGGCATTTCCTTCAGCGGCCATCCCGACCTGCGCCGCCTGCTCCTTTGGGACGAGTTTGAGGGTCACCCCATGCGCAAGGATTACGTTGCGCCGGATGAGGACGGCCTGCCCGCAATCGAAACCGCCGCCGCGAAAGGGGAGGCAAACAGATGAACCTCACGCGCGCCGCACCATGGCCGGCGGGCACGGCACCATTCGCCGACCCCGGGGAGACGGAACTCCTGGAGTTGTCGCTCGGTCCCCAGCACCCCTCCACGCACGGCGTTTTCCGCATGAACGCCCTCCTTGACGGTGAAACCGTGGTCCGCCTGCAGCCGGTTTTCGGTTACCTGCACCGCAACCATGAGCAGTTGGCCGAAAGGATGTCTTACCTTGCGTCCATGCCCTTCACCGATCGCCTGGACTACTTCTGTTCGCTGACCAACAACTGGGCCTACGCGCTCACGGTTGAAAAACTGGCCGGGCTTGAAGTGCCGGAGCGCGCCGAATACCTGCGCGTCATCCTCGCCGAGCTGACCCGGCTGCAAAACCACACGGTCTTTCTTGGTTTTCTTCTCGGCGACATGGGGGCGTGGGGCAGTGTGCTCATGTATGGCTTCCGCCAGCGCGATGCCGTGCTCGACCTCTTCGAGGCGCTGACCGGCTCCCGCATGATGTGCGACTACCTGCGTTTCGGCGGCTGCCGCTGCGACCTGCCGCCGGGCTGGGCGGCGGCGGCCCGGTTGGTGGTGGACTCCTACCCCGGATTTCTCGACGAGATGGAGCAACTGCTCACCGAGAACGAAATCCTCCGCGCCCGCACCATGGGGATCGGGGGGGTTGAAGCCAAGCGGCTCGTCAACGCCGGGGTCTCCGGGCCCTTGCTCCGCGCGGCCGGCCTTTCCCATGACCTCCGCAAGGTGGACCGCTACGGGATCTACGACCGGTTTTCCTTCCGCATCCCGCTGGGTGAAAAGGGCGATGTCTATGACCGACTCATGATCCGGCTCCTGGAGATGCGCGAGTCGCTGAACATACTCGACTCCGCCCTCCGCGATTTGCCGGAAGGGCCGGTCATCAACCCCCAGGCGAAACTGAGAAATTTCCGTCCACCCGCCGGCGAGGCCTACGGGCGGATCGAGTCCCCCAAAGGCGAACTCGGCTTTTATCTGATCAGCGACCAGAGCCCCCAGCCCTACCGCTACCGGGTGCGCCCGCCCAGTCTTATCAACCTGACCCTGCTCGAGGAAATGTGCGTCGGCGCAAAGATCGCCGATGTCATGGTGATCCTCGGCAGCATCGACATTGTATTGGGAGAAGTTGACCGATGAGAAAACTCAAGCAACTGCCCGGGGTCGGCCTGCTCAAAGGCATGCTGGTGACGGGAAGGAATTTTTTCGGCAGCTACCGCAATCCGCGGCGGCTGGTGACCGTTTCCTATCCGGAGCAGCGGCTGCTCTTGCCGGAAAGCAGCCGGAATTTCCCGTTCCTCGTTTATGATGGCAACGATTCGGTGGAGGGCCTGCGCTGCGTGGCCTGCAAGACCTGCGAGCGGGAGTGCCCCTCCGGTGCGATCCGCATTGTGCAGGCCCGGGATGAAAACGGCCGCCCCGCCAAACATCCGGAGCGTTTCGAGATCGGCATTGATGCCTGCATGGGCTGCCAGATCTGTGCGGAGGTCTGTCCCTTTGACGCCATCAAGATGGACTCGGATTATGAACATGCCGCCACCGGGCGCACCCGGCCCATGGTCCACAACAAGCTCCGTCTCGCCAAGTCCAACACCTACTACCACAGGATCAAGCCGCGCGAGGCGGCCGAGGTCGATGCCCGCTTGGAGATGGAGCGGTTCCGCAAGGAGGAGGCCCGGCGCAAACGCGAGGAAGCCGCCCGGATGAAAAAAGAGGCCGCCGCCAAGGCGGCGGCCGCGAAACCAGAAGCTCCGGAGAACAGCTAGCCGGTGGCGGTGACGATCCCCAGCGATGCTGCCCCGCCCCCCGGACGGACGTCCCTGGCCTTTCCCGCCCGCCGCCCCGGGCTGACGCTGGCCGCGGCGGCAGGCGTCCTTGTAGTGGGCACAACACTACTGGTGCTCCTGCTTGACCGCAAGGCTCCCGGGATCCTCACCGGTGCGGTGGTTGAAGCCCTCGCCCATCCGGCGACCGCTCCGCTGATCCTGAAGGCGGGGGTGCTGGGCTGGCTGGCGGAAGGCTGGGGCTTGGGCGAACCCTGGCTCGGCCTCGCTTCGATCAGCCTGTCC
Organism: Puniceicoccaceae bacterium; assembly: GCA_007695295.1. GTDB lineage: Bacteria > Verrucomicrobiota > Verrucomicrobiia > Opitutales > Opitutaceae > REEB01. The sequence goes on along the minus strand of REEB01000092.1, from coordinate 22,261 downwards.
CTCTTCACCATCGTGGCGGTCTTCATGGGGTTGTTTGCCCTTACCTCGATCGTCGAGCGCAAGGTGCTGGCCCGCATCCAGAACCGCTACGGCCCCAACCGGGCCGGCCTCTGGGGATTGTTGCAACCCGTGGCCGACGGCATCAAAATGCTGACCAAGGAAGACATCGTCCCGGCGGGCGGCGACCGGTGGATGCACCTGCTCGCGCCCGTCATGCTCGCCGTGCCCGCATTTCTGGTCCTCGCCCTGCTTCCCTACGGCCCGGGCATGACAGTGGTGGAGCTGGGCGTCGGCATTCTTTTCTTTTTCGCGCTCGGTGCCAGCGCCGAGGTGGCCGTCTTCATGGCGGGCTGGTCGAGCAACAACAAGTATTCCCTGCTCGGGGCGATGCGGGCGATCGCGCAGATGATCAGTTATGAAATGCCGCTGTTACTGGCCGCGCTCGCGGTGGTGATGTTGGCCGGAACGCTTTCGCCGACGCTGATGGTGGAGGCGCAGGCGGGCCACGCCTTCGGTTTCGTGCCGCAATGGTTTGTGTTCACGCCGTGGGGCTTGGTGGGGTTTGTGCTCTTCTTCATCGCCGCCCTCGCGGAATCCAACCGCAGCCCCTTCGACCTGCCGGAGGGAGAGTCCGAACTGGTTGCCGGGCACATGACGGAGTATTCGGGATTTCGATACGCGGTATTTTTCCTCGCCGAGTACATCGGCCTGTTCGGCATCTGTGGTTTTGCCGTCGCGCTGTTCCTGGGGGGCTGGCACGCTCCGCTGCCGGTGCTCGACTTCATCCCGGGTTACCTCTGGTTTTTCCTCAAGCTCTACGGTCTGGTCCTCTTGGCGATCTGGATTCGCGGCACCATGCCGCGGGTGCGGATCGACCAGTTGTTGGCTTTTTCCTGGCTGTTTCTGATCCCAACCGGTTTCTGTGTTCTGGCCGGGGCGGCGCTCTGGCACTTCACGGGCGGGGGCTGGCTCGGCTGGCTGGTGGTGACTCCGGTGGTGACGGCCCCGTACTTCCTGCTGCTTCCGCGCCTGCAATCCGCGGAGGCAAACGCGCTTCGCACCTACCGATTTTCCGAAGAATGAATCTCACTGCCTCCGGCCTGCTCTTCTTCGCCTTCGCCGTTCTCACCCTTGGCGCGGGGACGGCCGTGGCGCTGGTGCGGGAGCCGGTGCGCGCGGCCCTGGTCGGCGCCCTCTGCTTTGTCGGCGTGGGTCTGCTTTACCTCTGGCTGGGGGCGGAGTTTCTCGGCTTCATCCAGTGGCTGGTCTACGTCGGCGCGGTCGCGGTCTTGATTGTTTTCGTGATTCTGCTGACCCGGAGGGAGGATGCAGGCGGGGAGACGGAAGGCGGGCGCTTCGCCGGACTCCGCGTCCTAGGAGGGCTGGGGGTCGCGCTGGCCTTGTTCGGTGCCTTGGCGGCGGCCGTGTTGGGCAGCGGCTCGCTGTACCGGGAAGTCCCCGAGGAGCCCATGGTCCTGGAGATCGCGGCCTTGGGCCGTGAGCTGGTGGCGGGGGCGGTGCCGCCGCTGATTCTGGTGGGAGTCGTTCTCACGGTGGCGCTGGTCGGCGGGGTGACGCTGGCGTTGGTGGAAAGGAAGCCGGACGCATGATCACGCTGCAATTGGTGCTGCTGGTTTCGTCGGCCCTCTTCTGCCTTGGACTGGCCATCGTGCTGTTGCGGCGCAACGCGATCATCATGTTGATCGGCATCGAGGTGATGCTGGCGGCGGCCAATCTGAACTTCATCGCCTTTTGGCGGTATGGCGCGGAACCGGGTTCGCTGACCGGCGTGGTTTTCGCACTCTTCTCGATCGCCGTGGCGGCCGCCGAGGCCGCCGTCGGCCTCGCCCTCATCCTCTTGGTGTACCGGCATTTCCGGACCATTGATCCGGGCCGACTTCCGGTTGCCCATGACTGAAACGGCCACCCTCTTCCTTGCGCTCGCCCTCATCCCGTTGCCGCCTCTGGCCGCGGCGGCGGTTCTGCTCTTCATGCCCGGGCGACTGCGGCGGCCGGCTGGCGCGATCGCCGTTGTGGCGCAGGCGCTCGCCCTGTTCGCCTCCGGGACTGTGCTCGTGCGGGTGGTGGCCGGCGGAGACGGCTTCCGCGAAGTGCTGAACTTCACTTGGTTTCAGCTCGGGGCGGAGACGGTGGTGCCGCTCGGGCTGCTCGTCGATGCGACCAACGCCCCGGTGCTGTTGATGGTGAGTCTGGTCGGCCTGCTGGTTTTTATCTACAGCATCGCCTACATGGGCGGCGATCCCCGCGCGGTGCGGTTCTTCTGCTTTCTCTCCTTTTTTTCCGCCGCCATGTTGGGCTTGCTGGTGGCCAACAGCCTGCTGCTGCTTTTCATCTGCTGGGAGCTGGTCGGCCTCGCCTCCTATCTCCTCATCGGGTTCTGGTTTCAAAAACCCGCCGCTGCCCGGGCCGCCCGCAAGGCCTTCATCGTGACCCGGATCGGTGACCTGGGGTTGTTTCTCGGCATGATCTGGCTCTATCGGGAGGCGGGCACCCTGCTCTTCTACGATGGTGGGGCGGGCGTACTGGAGACGGCCGTCCTGGGGGGGCTCGCGGCCGGTGCGGCCGGGGGCATGACTGCGGCGACCGCGATCGCGTTGCTGCTGTTCATCGGTGCCGCCGGCAAGTCGGGCCAGGTGCCGTTCCATGTCTGGCTGCCTGATGCGATGGAGGGGCCGACACCGGTGAGCGCGCTCATCCACGCCGCCACCATGGTGGCGGCGGGCGTGTTTCTCGTCGCCCGCGCCTATCCACTTTTCGAGGCCTCGGCGACGGCGCTTTCCGTCGTCGCCTGGGTGGGGGCGGCGACCGCCCTGCTCGGCGCGTGCATCGCGGTTGCTCAGCGCGAGATCAAGCGCATCCTGGCCTACTCGACGGTATCGCAGCTCGGCTTCATGATGCTGAGCCTCGGAGTGGGCGGGCCGGTGGCGGCATTGTTTCACCTCTTGGCGCACGCCTTCTTCAAAGCCCTGCTCTTTCTCGGGGCGGGCTCGGTGAGCCACGGCTGCGGGGAGGAGAAGGATGTGCTCAGGATGGGCGGACTGGGGCGGCGCATGCCGCTGACCTTTGCCTGCTATGGCATTGGCATGATGGCGTTGGCCGGGTTTCCGTTTTTCTTCTCCGGCTTCTGGAGCAAAGAGGCGATCCTGCACGCCGCCCAAGCCTGGCCGGTTTCGCCGGGTCCCTTCTGGATCGCGCTGGCCGCGACCTTTCTGACCGCCTTTTACATGAGCCGCCAGATGCTGCTGGTTTTTTTTGGCCGCGCACGCAGCGAAGCCGCCGCCCAGGCTCATGAGAGCCCCCGCCTGATGACGGCCCCATTGGTGATCTTGGCGGCGCTTTCGGTGCTGCCTCTGGTGGTGGCCACCCCGGCCTGGCCTTGGTTCGAGGCCTTGGTGCGCGGGGGCGAGGCGCAATGGGCGCTTTCGCGGTTGCTTGCGCCTGAAGTGTGGCCGCTTCTCGCGGGCTCGATTCTGCTGGTGGGAGCGGGCGTGGGTCTGGCTTGGTGGATTTACCATCCCGGCCGCCGGGAGGCCGCCGGCCGCGACCCCCTCGAGGACCGGCTCGGGGCGGGCCACCGGGTGCTGGCCGAGGAATTGTATTGGGATCGCACCTACGACTTCACGGTGGTGCGGGCCTGCCGGTGGAGCGGCCGCCTGGCCGCCGCCCTCGACCGTTGGATCTGGGGTGGGGCGGTGGCGCTGGCGGCAGCCCTGGCGCGCCTGTTTTCCGCCCTCGCGGATCGGCTCGACCGGCGGGGTTTGAACCATGGCTTCGATCTTGGCTGCGCGGGACTGCGGGCGGGCGGAATCGGGCTGCACCGGGCCCACCGGGGTCAACTCCACTTCTTGTTAACCACTCTCGGCGTCGGCGCCGTGGGTCTGCTCCTCTTGCTGGCCTGGTTGTAGCGCCGCCGTTTTTCACCCGTGGACCCGCTCCTTCCGCTTATCATCGCCCTGCCGCTTCTTGCGTCCGTCGTGCTTGCCCTCGCTCCGGCCGGGCTGGCCCGCCGGATCGCCCTCGGCTTTGCCTTTGCCGGTCTGGCCCTCGCGCTGGCCGCGGTGCTCCGCTACGATACCGCGGTCGGCGGACTGCAGTTTGTTTTCCGGTACGACTGGATACCCGCCCTGGGGGCGGAGTGGTATTTTGGCGCCGACGGGCTCGGCGTGCTCCTGGTGCTGCTGGCTGGTCTGCTTGGTCCATTTGCGCTCTGGATGACGCCTCCGGAGCTGCCCCTGCCGCGCCTCTTCTTCGCACTCATGTCACTCCTGCAGGCGGCGGCGCTGGGCGTATTCCTCTCCCTCAACTTTGTGGTCTGGTTCCTCTTTTGGGAACTGGCCCTGATCCCGGCGTTTTTTCTCATCAAACTGTGGGGCGGCGACCGGGCGGGCCCGGCGGCGTATCAGTTTTTCCTCTACACGATGACCGGCAGCATCGCGATGCTGCTGGCCTTTCTCGCCCTCTTCCGGGCCACCGGAAGTTTCGACTTCATTGACTTGGCGGAAGCGGCGCGGGCGGGCGAGCTGATGCCGTCCCTGGCGGTGGGTGCGCCGGTTGCAGCGGGGCTGGTTTTTGCCGGAGTCTTTCTCGGCCTGGCCGTCAAGGTGCCGGTGGTGCCCTTCCACACCTGGCTTCCCGACACCTACGCCGAAGCCCCTGCCGGCGTGAGCATGATTCTGACCGGACTGCTTTCGAAGATGGGTTTGTACGGGATGCTGCGGATTCTGTTGCCGCTTTTTCCCGAGCTCATGCAGGCTTGGATGGCGCCGCTCCTGGTGCTGGCTCTGGCTTCCATCCTGCTTTCCGCCCTCGCGGCCCTCGCGCAGACGGATCTCAAACGAATCCTCGCCTACTCGTCGATCAACCATCTCGGCTATTGCCTTCTCGGGCTCTTCGCCGTCGGCGCGGCGGCCGGGCCTGCCGCGGGACTGGCGGCGGGGAGGGAGGCGGCACTGGCCGGGGTTTGTTTCCAGATGTTCAGCCACGGAGTGACGGCGGCGACGTTGTTTGCGTTTGTCGCGGTCATTGAAGCGCGCTCCGGCGGGCTGCGGGGCCTGCATGATTTCGGGGGATTGCGGGCGGCCGCGCCGATGCTTTGCGGCCTGATGGGGGTGGCCCTGTTTGCGTCCATCGGGCTTCCGGGGCTGAGCGGGTTTGTGGGCGAGTTCCTGATCTTCAAAGGGGCTTTCGGCCTCGTCGGCGGATGGGTCGCGCTGGCGCTTCCGGGGCTGTTGCTGACGGCGGGCTTTCTGCTCCGGGTGCTGCTCCGGGTGTTTTCCGGACCTCTGCCCGAGCGCTGGCAGGCTTTTCCCGATCTCACCCGTCGGGAGGGGCTGATGTTGTTCCCGATTGTCGGCCTGATGGTCGTTCTGGGGTGCTTCCCCGGACTGCTCCTGCGTCTCTTTCACTCCGGCTTCGCACTGCTGCCATGATTGCCTGGACCTTTCTCACCGCGTTGATTGGCTCCGCCCTTCTCTTCCTGCTGCCGGCGCGGCGGGCGGGGCTGGCCCGGCGCGTTGCGCTGGCGGCGGCTCTCGCGGGCTGCCTGCCGGTGGCGGTGGCGGTGTGGAGCTTCGACTTCGGCGCCGGCGCCGGCGCGGCGGGGTTTCAACTGGAGGTCCAACGGGAGTGGATTCCCGCCCTCGGGATTACGTTTCACCTCGGGGTGGACGGCATCAGCCTGGTGCTCATCGTGCTGACCGCCTTGGTGGCGGTTGCGGGAATATTGTTTTCCTGGAATGTGGAGCGCGCGCCGCGGCATTTTTTCGCCCTTTATCTTCTGATTATCGCCGGCGCCTACGGTGTTTTTCTCAGCCTCGATCTGTTTCTCTTCCTGGTCTTCTACGAAATCGTGATTGTGCCGAAGTATTTTCTCATCGCGGGCTGGGGATCGACCAATCGGAGCTATGCCGCGATGAAACTGACGCTTTACTCGATCGTGGGGAGTGCGCTTGTCATCATCGGGATTCTGGCGGCGCGGGTGGCATCGGGACTGGATACCTTCGGTTTGTTGGAACTGGCGGCGGCAAGCTTCGCCCCCGGGCTGCAACTCTGGGCCTTTCCGGTGCTCTTTCTCGGGTTTGCGATTCTGGCGGGCATCTGGCCGTTTCACACTTGGGTGCCCGGGGGGCATGTGGCGGCGCCGACGGCGGCCTCAATGTTGCTGGCCGGGGTGGTGATGAAGCTTGGCGCCTACGGGGCTCTTCGGATTGCGATGCCTTTGTTTCCTGAAGGGCTGGAGGCGTGGAGACTGATCTTCGCCTCGATGGCGGCGGTGGGCATTGCCTGGGGGGCGGGAGCGGCCTTGGCGCAGCGGGATCTGAAATTCGTCATCGCTTATTCAAGCATCAGCCACATGGGCTTTGTGCTCCTCGGAATTCTCAGTCTGACATCCCTGGGTGTGGCCGGCGGGGTGCTCCAGATGGTCTCCCACGGTGTGATCGCCTCGCTCCTCTTCGCGGTGGCGGGTCGGATGCTGCACGACCGCGTGCATACCCGCGAGCTGGCCGTCCTCGCGGGCCTGGGGCTGCGGCGGGCGCTGCCGTTTGCGGCCTTCGTCTTTGTCCTCGCCTCGGCCGCTTCGATGGGGTTGCCGGGTTTCAGTGGCTTCATCGCCGAAGTGTTGGTTTTGGTGGGAACCTGGGGCGCCTTTCCCCTGCTCCTGCTGCCGGCCGGTATCGGAGTGCTGCTGACGGTGGCCTTCACCCTCAAGGCGCTGCAGCAGGCCTTTTTCTCCAGAGCGGCCGGGGGACGTGAATCCGCCGACGCCGGAGCGCAGTATGAACCCATCAGTCTGCCGGAAATCATCGGCGCCGTCCTCCTTTTGGCGGCGGCGTTGGGCATCGGCCTTTATCCGCAACCGTGGATCGCCCCGATCCTGGAAGCCATGAACAGCGATCTCATGCGCGTGTTACTGCCGTGAACTACCTGGAACTGATTTCGCATGTCTTGCCGGAAATCGCGGTCTTGGTGACCGCGCTGGTTCTGATTGGCATGGGCTGCGCCGGAGGAAGCCGGGGCGGCGGCAAAGCAGTGCTTGCGGTCACGGCGGCGGGGCTGGGGCTGGCCCTGGCGGCGGTGGTTTTCGGACCGGAGTCCGGGCGGTTGCTGGAGGGCATGATCGTGGTAGATGCACTCACCCGACTGTTCAAAGCCGTCCTGCTTGCCCTGACTTTGGGGACCGCCCTGTTTCTATTTCCCGGGGGAGAAGCCGGCGGGAACGAAGGGCGCGGGGCGGAAAACAGCGCCTTGCTGCTGCTGGCGCTGCTCGGACTGCTGGTGGTTGTCGGCACGGAAAATCTCCTCCTTCTCTTTGTCGGGCTGGAACTCGCCTCGCTCGCCCTCTACCTGATGGTGGTCTTTGCCGCCCCCGCTGGCCGGCCGGCCGAGGCGGCGTTGCGGTACTTTTTCTTCGGCAGTGTGGCGGCCGCCTTTCTGCTCTTCGGCTTCAGCTTCATCTACGGCGCCACCGGCAGCATCGACCTGCGGGTCATCGCGAAGGTGTTGGCCGCACATCCCGTCGAACCCATCCTCCCGCTCGGGGTGGGGCTGGCTTTGGTGGGTTTCGGTTTCAAAGTTGCGGCGGTGCCGTTTCACCTCTGGGCGCCCGACGTTTATCAATCCGCCCCCGCGCCGGCCGCCGGATTCATCGCCTCGGCCTCGAAGGTGGCGGGGTTTTTCATCGTCGCAAAAGTCCTTGTGCTGGGATTTGGCGTGGTGGAGGGCAGCGCGGACTGGGGGGCGTTCGCGATGGGCTGGGCGCCGTTGGTCGCGGTCTTGGCGGCGCTCTCGATGGTGGTGGGCAACCTTGCCGCCCTCGCGCAGCAAAGTGTGCGCCGTCTCTTGGCGTATTCGGGCATCGGACACAGCGGGTTCATCCTCACGGCACTTGTGGCGGCCAATGCCGAAGCGGTTCGGGCGGTGCTTTTCTATAGTGTGATTTATGGCGTGGCCAGTCTCGCCGCCTTCGGGGTGGCGGGGTGCGTGCTGCGAGCCCGCGGCGCCGACCGCCTGGAGGATTTTGCCGGCCTCGGGCGCACCGCTCCGGCGGCCGCGGGGGTGCTGGCCCTGGCGCTCCTTTCCCTGGCCGGACTCCCTCCGCTGGTGGGCTTCTTCGGTAAGTTCCAGCTCTTTGCCGCCGCCCTTTCCGGTGGGACGCCGGGTACCGTCCCGGGGCTCCTGTGGCTGGTTGCACTGGCTTTGCTGATGAGCGCGGTCTCGCTTTATTATTACCTGCGCGTACTCAAGCAGGTCTTTTTCGCCCCGGCTCCAGCGGACGCCGCACCGACCCGCGACACCTCCGCCGGTACCGCGGTGTGTCTGGTCTGCGGCTCCGTGCTGGTCCTGCTTGGCCTCTTCCCCTCGCTGGTGCTGCAGCCGCTGCAGCGCGCCCTGGTCCAGCTCTTCTGATCACCGGTCCGCCCAGCCTCCGCAGGCAGAGACCGCTTCCCATCCCTCCGGGGGGGCAGTCGATGCTTCCCACCCGGCCCGCCTTTGCCTAAACTCGACCCGCATTAATCCCCTGCCCACCGCCATGAAAAAACCATCCGCCGACTCTTCCCTGCCCGCCCATTACAGGTCGTTTGGAGACCGCTATCCGGAGGTTGCGGAAGCCTATGCGAAGCTCGGCCAAGTTCTCCGTGCCGCCGGTCCGCTCGACCCGAAGACGGTTGCGCTGATCAAGCTCTCAACGGCCGCCGCGATGCGCTCCGAGGGCGCCGTCCACTCCCACACCCGCCGCGCGCTTGACGCCGGCTGCTCACCCGGGGAAATCCGCCAAGCCGTCATCCTCACGCTGACCACGATCGGGTTCCCGGCCATGATGGCCGCCCTATCCTGGACCGAAGACATCCTCGCTCAGTAAAGACGTCCCGAGCGCCGGTCACACAAAGGGGAGAGCCCGCATCCCATGGGAAGGCCGCCCGGCCTCCATCGGTGGATTGCACTCGCCCTGGCTCCCCGGTTCCAGCGCACCCTCCCTGCCGGAAACTGAAATCGTGAGGACCAAAGACCAATAACAGACCTGTGCCCGCGGATCCCTTCCGGCGACGGGGCCGTCGATAGGGCTGGCAATGGTCGCCGTCCATCAGCGCCGAACCCTGAAGCCGATGGGCGAGGCCGGATAAAATCCATTTCCCGCTTGCCGAATATATGAAAGTCCGAATATTCGGATCAGCATGAATGCGACCAAGGTGTACCGCTGCCTCTGCGACGAGACCCGGCTGCGGATTTTGAACCTCCTCCTGGAGGGACCGCTTTGCGTGTGCCACCTTTCCTCCATCCTCGGGCTGGAACAGCCCAAGATTTCCCGCCACCTGAAAGCGCTCAAGGAAAGCGGAGCCGTTGAGACCGAGCGCTGCTACAACTGGACGATCTGCCGCATCCCGGAAAATCCCTCCGCCCTGCTGGAGACGAATCTGAAGTGCCTCCAGGACTTGCGGAGCGAAGAACGGGCCTTTGCGGCCGACCTCCGCAAACGCCGCCAGTCGATCCGGGGCATGGTGGGCGCCTGCGAGGATCTGCCCCGTCAAATCCGCGACCTCGTCGGGCAGTGCCCGGCCTGAGATGAATTTCCCGACCGTCTTCTTTTCGATATGAAAACCATCACTGTTTACGATCCCCCCATGTGCTGCTCGACCGGTGTGTGCGGTCCCGAAGTCGATCCGGTCCTGCCACGGGTGGCGGGCCTGCTGTCGCAACTCGCCAAAGCGGGCGTCCACGTCGAGCGCCACAACCTTGCCCAAAGGCCCCTGCGTTTCGCCCAGAACACGGAGGTTCGCGCCCTGCTTGAAAAGGAAGGCACGGATGTGCTGCCTTTGATATTCATCGACGGCAAACTTGAAATGAAGGGCCGCTACCCGGATGAAACCGAGGGTTCCGCTTGGATGAAACGGGCCACGGACGCCACGGCCGAAACGACGGGCTGACGCCGATGTCCGAAATCACCGTTTTTGATCCCCGGCCGCTCCGCGCCCTCACCGAGGCGGCCACGCGTTATTATTTCTTCACCGGCAAAGGCGGGGTGGGGAAGACCTCGGTCGCTTCCGCCACCGCGCTCGCCCTGTCCGCATCGGGCCGGCGCACCCTGCTGGTAAGCACCGATCCGGCCTCGAATCTGGACGAAGTCCTCGGCTTGGAGTTGAGCCGGGAGGCGCAGCCGGTTCCGGGCGCCGCCAACCTTTTTGCCCTCAACATCAACCCCGAAGCGGCCGCGGCCGCCTATCGGGAAAAAGTCGTCGGCCCGATGCGGGGCCTGCTGCCGGAAGCCGCCCTTCGCGAAATGGAGGAGCAACTCTCCGGAGCCTGTACGATGGAGATCGCCGCCTTTGATGAGTTCACGGCCTTTCTGGGGGGCGGGGGCGGGGAGGCGTTTGACCATGTCGTTTTCGACACCGCACCCACCGGCCACACCCTTCGCCTGATGGCACTCTCGAAGGCTTGGACGCAGTTTTTCAACGACAACAAAAGCGGCAACTCCTGCCTTGGCCCGTTGGCCGGTCTGGAGAAACAGCGGTCGCTCTACGCCCAAGCCGTCGAGGTGCTGAAAGACGCCGGTCTAACCCGCGTCGTGCTGGTCAGCCGCGCGCAAAAGCCCGCTCTGCGGGAAGCCCGCCGCACCTCTGCCGAATTGGCCGCCCTTGGCATTGCCAACCAATCCCTGGCCCTCAACGGCTGGTTCAAGCCGACCCGCCCGGACGATCCGGTGTCCGGCTCCTGGGCGGGCCGCCAGCGCGAAGCCATTGATGCCGAATCCGGTTTCCTGGGATCCCTCCCCCTTTACCTGGCTCCCCTGCTTTCCACCAACCTCATCGGGCTGGACGTGTTGCGGGCGTTTTTTCAAGCCGAGTCCGCGCCGTCCTTGGAAACTCATGACAAAACCGAGACGGCCACGTTCCCGGAGCGGCCGGGCCTGGCTGAGTTGGCGGACCGGCTTGCGCCCCGCGGGCGGGGCGTGGTGCTGACCATGGGCAAAGGCGGGGTGGGGAAAACGACCGTTGCGGCGGCCCTCGGCCTGGCCCTGGCCGAGCGTGGCGCCAAGGTGCGCCTCTCCACCACCGATCCCGCCGCTCACTTGCGGGACGCTTTTGGCGAGGGGGCCGGCGGCCTCGAGATCGAACGCATCGACCCCAAGGTGGAGACGAAAGCTTACGTCGAGGAGGTCTTGGCGCAGCAGTCCGCCGACCTCGACCCGGAAAGCCGCGCCCTGCTGGAGGAGGATCTCCGCTCGCCCTGCACCGAGGAGATCGCGGTTTTCCGAGCCTTCGCGCGTACGGTCGCCCAAGGTGAGGATGGGTTTGTCGTGCTCGACACCGCCCCCACCGGTCACACCCTCCTGCTGCTGGACGCGACCCAGTCCTACCACCGCGAACTGGGCCGGCAAAGCCGCGGCAGCCAGCGGTCCGAAGCGATCGAAAAGCTTTTGCCCCGCCTCCGCGATCCGGAGTTCACCCGCGTGCTCCTGGTCACCCTGCCTGAGGCCACCCCGGTGCACGAAGCGGCCGCCCTCCAGGCCGACCTGCGCCGCGCCGGCATTGAGCCGCACGCCTGGATCATCAACCAAAGTATGGCCGCAGTGGATACCGATGAACCCGTCCTTGCGGCACGCGGCCGGGCGGAGCTCCGCTACATCCGGGAAGTCATTGAAACCCACGCCGGCAGCCAAGTTTACCTCCTCCCCTGGAGTCCCGTGGAGCCGGTCGGCCGGGAGGGCTTGGGCAACCTCTGCGGGCCCGGGGCGCCCGTGTGACCAAAAACCGCGAGGCTCGGCTGTACCCGGCACCCCTTGCCCGACTCTGATTTTGTCACCCGAACCAACTGATTCCCATGGCGAAGCCCACCATTCTCATCCTCTGCACCGGCAACTCCTGCCGCAGCCACATGGCCGAAGGCATCCTGCGGCATGCGGCCGGTGATCTTTTCGACATCCACAGCGCCGGCTCGAAACCCGCCGGTTATGTGCATCCCAAGGCCATCGAGGTGCTAAAAGAAATCGGCATCGACATCTCCGGGCACACCTCGAAGCCCATGAGCGACTTTCTCGACCGGACGGTGGACACCGTCATCACCGTCTGCGGCAACGCCGACCAAGCCTGTCCGGTGTTTCCCGGCCAGATCAACCGTTACCATTGGGGGTTTGACGATCCGCCCAAAGCCGCGCATCCCGGCGAATCCGAAGTCGATGCCTTCCGCCGCATCCGCGATGAAATCCGGAAAGTGTTCGAAGCCTATGCGGCCGGTTATCGGGATGCTCTCGCCGGCGACCAATCCTAGAAGCCCGCCCGCCGCCGCCCACCACAGTATTTTATTAAGAATGAACAACTCCATCGCCAAACGCATGTCCCTGCTGGACCGGTTTCTCACGGTCTGGATCTTTGTCGCCATGGCCCTCGGGGTGGCGATCGGTTACTTTCTAATCGCCGATCCGGAGGCGCTCTTCGCCCCCGTGACGGTGGGGACGACCAATCTGCTCATCGCGGCCGGGCTCATCCTGATGATGTATCCGCCGCTGGCGAAAGTGAAGTACGAGCAAATGCCAAAGGTGTTTTCCAACCTGAAGATACTGGGACTTTCCTTGTTACAGAATTGGATCGTGGGACCTGTGCTGATGTTTGTGCTGGCGGTGCTATTTCTGCACAACCATCCCGAGTACATGGTGGGGCTGATCTTGGTCGGGATCGCCCGCTGCATCGCGATGGTGCTGGTGTGGAACCAGCTGGCGAAAGGGAATTCGGAGTACTGCGCCGGCTTGGTGGCATTGAACAGTGTTTTTCAGATCGTGTTCTTCGGCCTCTATGCGTGGATCTTCGTGACCTTGCTTCCGCCCCTTTTGGGCATCGACCTTTCCGGGGTGCAGGGGGTGGGTGGAACGACCCTGGCGGATGTAACGATCGGCCAGATCTTTGCCAGCGTCATGATCTACTTGGGCATACCCTTTGCGGCGGGGATCCTGAGCCGGGTCATCCTGATCCCGCTCAAAGGCCACGACTGGTATGATCGGCGGTTCATACCGGTGATCTCCCCCATCACCCTGATCGCGCTTTTATTCACCATCATGGTCATGTTCATGTTCAAAGGAGACGCGATTGTGAAGCTGCCGGTGGACGTGTTCCGGATCGCAGTGCCCCTGGCGACCTACTTTGTGATCATGTTTGTCATCAGCTTCTTCATGGGCCGGGCCGTGGGGGCCGACTACACCCGCAGCACCACGCTTGCCTTCACTGCTTCCGGCAACAATTTCGAACTGGCGATTGCGGTGGCGATTGCGGTTTTTGGCATCGCCTCCAGCGTGGCCTTCGCGACCGTCGTCGGACCTTTGATTGAAGTGCCGGTCCTGATCGGCTTGGTGCACGTCGCGCTCTGGCTGCGGCGGAAGTATTTCCCCCATGCGATCATCGACGATGCCGAGCTGGAGGGAGTGGAAACACTGACCGCGCGCGACCGGGCTTTCTTCGAAAGCGAGACCTGCCGGGCCTTGCGGCAGGCTCGGGCGGCGGCGGCCCGGTCCGCGGCGGATTCCTGAAAGTCGATGTCGCCCCCGTCGGCCCGACGGCGAAGCGCTTTCGGACGGAAAGCCGCAAGCGGATTGCGGGCATCCGCCCAATGGCGGGCGGGCGGCGACTTCGGGAATGGAAAAAAGTTCCTGCCGTGGGTCGGTATTTATTTTCAAGCGGCGATTCGGTCCTGCTTGATTCCCTTCCGGAAGCGGTCATTTCCATCATCCATTCCCGGATTCGGGTGGGCTCATCGAAACAACCGCCCACACCGCGGCGGGTTTTTTTACATCAGCGTATGAACACTCAAATCAGGATCATCGCCGCTTCGGCGGCACTTGTTATCAGCGCAACGTCCGCCCTCGCGGAATCCTACCAAGTCGAGCTTACCGGAGCCTATGCCCGGACGAGCCTCGACGGCGTCGATGGGACGGCCAAGGCATACCTAGCCGGAGCGGAAATTCACTTCGCCCCGGTGCGCACGGCCGGACACGCCCTGGCGGAGGCGGCCTTCCTGGAACGTTCCAGCAATATCTACGGCGCTTTTGTCCACACCCGGCTCAGCCCGATCAAAGCGGACCTCCTCCTGGGCGGGCTGGAGGTCTATGTGCCCCGGAGTCCCCTCTATTTCATCGGGGAGTTCAGCCGGATCAAAAGCTCCGGCATGAGCGAAAACGACTGGATGGTCGGCGTCGGCTTGACGCCCCTGGACGGGCTGCGGGTCCGTCTGCGTTATTCCGATGATGCGGACGTCTGGGCGCTGGATGGAAAGTATGTCTTTGTGGCCGATGGCTACACCTTCAACCTTGAGGCCGGCGCCGCCCGCGGCGACGACTTCAAGGCCTACAGCGTGGGCGGCGATTTCTACATCGACCGGACCTGGAGCGTGGGTGGGGAGTGGATCTATGAAGACTTCGATGTCGGCGGCAGCAGCCGCGGCTACGAACTTCGCACCCGCAAGTTCATCACCACGAACCTCAGCCTGGGCCTGGCCTTTCTGAAGGAAAGCGACGCCAAGACCTGGACGGGATCGGTGGGCTTCCGCTTCTGACCGGCGGCCGCGCGTGCTCTCTGGAACGCCCGCTTCCCACTGTGGGAGGCGGGCGTTTTCGTTTTCGGGCAACGGGATCCATGCACGAAGAGGCGGGGCGGTGGTGGCGCTCCGGCAACCGGCGCGCGCCGCTCAGTTGGGCGCGCCGAGGTGATCGAGAATGTCGATCAGGCCGAGGTCTTCTTCCAAGGGAGAGACATAGTTGGCGCGTGCGCGGACCTCGGCGGTGGCGTTGGCGGGGCAGGCGAAGAAACCCGCGTGGCCCTGCATCGGCAGGTCGCCCTCGGTGTCGCCGATGGCGGCGACCGCATCGCGGCCGAGGCCCAGTTCGCGGCAGACAGCGGCGAGGGCGGTGCCCTTGTCCACGCCAGCGAGGGAGACGTTGAGGTAGAGGTGGGAGCTGGAAACCACGAACTGGGCCGCATCCCGCCCGAGAAACGCGCGGATGCGACCGGCGAGATCCCGGAAGCGGCCGGGGTCCGGCACGTAGAGGGTGACCTGGGCCTGTTTGCCGAACTGGAGGCGGGCGCCGGGGACGGCGGGAAGCAGATCGCCGACGACGAAGCGCCGGACCTCGTCCATCGCCCGTATCCGCTCCGCGGTGACACCGGGGGCGTAGGCGGCCTCGTTGGTGGCGAGGCGGTAGAGGACAGCGCCGTTTTCGCAGATGGCGGGCAGGTCGATGGCGAAAAGTTTGAGCAGCGCCTCGACATAGGGCTGGGGCCGGCCGGTGCAAAGGGTGAAGGGCAGGGGAGGGCGCGGGCCCGCGCCGCGCACCCGGCGGGCAACCGTCGAAATCCGGTCGAGGTCCCAGCTCACCGACGCCTCCGGGGAGAGGCAGCCATCGACATCGCAGGCGATCAGGCGGAAACGCATGTGGGGGAGCATCGGCCGGCGGCCGGGAGGGTCGAGCCGGAAGCACGGCGGCGGCAGGTTTTTTCTTTTCCAGCTCCGCGGGGCGCGGCAGGCTGGAGGGCGGATGGCTTTACCCGTGCTTCCTGAACACTTCGCCCGGCGGGACCTGCGCGCCGGGGACCTCGCCGACGTCGAGTCCGCCCTGCTCCTCTGCTACCGCTGGATGCATCTGAGCCGGGTGGTGGACAACCGCATCCTGGAGCTCTTCCGCCAGGGCCTGATGAAAGGCACCGTGACCGGCGGGCAGGGCAACGAAGGCCTCATCGTGCCCCTGGCCCTGCTCATGGACAAGGCGATCGACTGCGTTTCCTGGACCCACCGGGCCCTGGCCGGCCACCTCATCTGGAGCGGTCACCTCGTCGAGCACCTCAACCAATACCTCGCCAACGCGGACAGTCCGACCAAGGCCCGCGAGGGCAATGTGCACCACGGCGATCCGGCCAACCGCAGCTACCCCATGATCAGCCACCTCGGCTCGATGCCGCCGAATGTGGTCGGGGCGACCGCCTCGCAGCGATGGAAAGGCAAGCCGGCCATCGGGGTGGCGTTTTTCGGGGACGGGGCCAGCAGTACGGGGGACATTCACGAAATCATGAACCTGGCCGCGGTCTTCTCCGTGCCGGTGCTCTTCGTGGTGGAAAACAACCACTATGCCTACTCCACGCCGGTGAAGGAGCAGTTCATCGTCGACCGCCTTTCCCGGCGCGCCGCGGGGTACGGCATGGAGGGGATGACGCTGGAGGTCTCGGACACCGGGCAGGTCCTGGAGCAACTCGCTCCCCTGGTCGAGCGCATCCGCGAAAGCGGCCGCCCCTTTCTGCTCGAGGCGGTCACCTACCGCCTGCGCGGCCATGCCGCCTACGACACCTGCGACTACCTCCCGGAAGGGCAGACGGCGGCTTGGGAAGCGCTTGATCCGTACCCCCGCCTGCGGGCGCGCTTGCTGGAGGCCGGCAAGGAGGCGGAGATCCGCGAAGTCGAGGAAGCGGCGAAAAGCTTTCTGGACGAGAGCCTCGAAATCGCCCTCGGCCGCCCCCGCCCGGCGGCGGTGGTGGGCCGCGAGGATGTCTTTGCAAAAGGGATACTGAAGGCGGACTGGGACCCGGCCATTCCAGCCGCGGGCGGAAAACCACTCACCTTCGCCCAAGCGCTGCAGCAGGCGCACGAGAAAATCTTGCGCGAGCGGCCGGAGGCACTGGTGCTCGGCCAGGACATCGCCGCCTACGGAGGCCCCTTCAAAGTCACCGAACACCTCCACCGGGAGTTTGGCGGCGAACGGGTGCGCAACACCCCGCTCTGCGAGTCGGCCACGATCGGATTCGCCACCGGCCTCGCCCTCAACGGGCACCGGCCGATCGTGGAGTTCCAGTTCGCCGACTTCGCCACCGACGCCACCACCCAGATCCTGCTCAATGCCGGCACCTACCACTACCGCTCCGGGGCGGGGGTCCCTTTCGTTCTCCGCTTCCCCTGCGGCGGAGGGCTTACCTTCGGCTCCTTTCACTCGCAGGACCTCGAATCCATCTACCTGCACGCCCCCGGCCTCAAGCTGCTCTATCCGAGCACGCCGCAGGACGCCTTTGACGCGCTCCTGGCGGCCTACGAAGACGACAATCCCGTCCTCCTTTTCGAGCACAAAGGCCTTTACCGCAAGCTGAAGGCTCCGGTGGCCTTCAACCCCGATTACCGCCAAGTCTGGCATCCCCGCGCCGTCCGCTCCGGCGACAAAGCCACGGTGGTGGCCTGGGGCGAGATGGTCCACCTCGCGGACGGCGCCCTTCAGTATCTGGAAGATGAATACGGTTGGAGCCTGGACCTGATCGATCTGCGCTGCCTTTCCCCGCTCGACCTGGAGCCGGTGCTGGCCTCGGTCCGGCGCACCCACCGCCTCGCGGTCGTGCACGAGGCGCGGCGTACGGCCGGTTTCGGCGCCGAGATCTGTGTGCGGGTCTCCGAGGCCTGTTTCTACGAGTTGGAGGCGCCGCCCCTGCGGATCGCCTCGGAGGACACCCCGGTGCCCTTCGCGCCCGAGCTGGAGGCGGTTTACCGGCCCTCGCGCGACTCCGTCCTGGAGCGGTTGCTGGCCTGGTTGGAGGGCGGGGAATGAACCCGGCCTCCGCCGGCGCCCGGCCGCCTCCGCCGCCGGAGCGCTGGGCCAAAATCCGGCTCTTCGCCATGGACGTGGACGGCGTCCTCACCGACGGCACCGTCCAGGTTTCCTCGGCCGGCCATGAATCGAAAGGCTTTTCCGTACTCGATGGCCTCGGGCTGTCCCGGGTGCGGGACGCCGGGATCGAGCTGGCCTGGATCTCCGGGCGGCACTCCGGGGCGACCACCCGCCGGGCCGAAGAGTTGAAAGTCCCCCACCTCATCCAGGGCCGCAAAGACAAGCGCGCCGCCCTCGATGAGCTGCTGCGCGCCCTCGCCATCGCCCCGGAGGAGGCGGTTTACATGGGTGACGACGACATCGACATCCCGGCGATGGAATTGGCGGGCATCGGCGTGGCGGTGCCGGACGCGATGGGGCCGGTCCTGGCCGCGGCCAACTGGGTGACCCGGCGCGGCGGCGGCCGCGGCGCGGTCCGGGAAGTTTGCGACCTCCTCTTGGCGGCGCGGAGGTCCGCAGGGAACACCAGGGCAGCGGAGGGCGTCTCCAAGGAATCCTCATGATCCCGGCGACCAACCGACCTTCCCTCGCGACCGGCGCGGTTCAACTGCTGGCCTGCGTCCTGGCAGCCGCTTTGGCTGCGCAGATGACACCCAACGCTCCGATCGAAAACTTCCGCCTGCCGATGTTCAACGAAGCCGGCTACCGCACCTGGGATCTGCGGGGCGATGTGGGCCGCTACCTTGACGCCAACCGGGTCGAGGTGGACAACATGCGGCTGCGGCTTTACTCCGGCGACGAAGCCGAAATGGTCGACACCACCATCCTGAGCCCGCTGGCGGTCTTTTTTCCCCATGAAACCCGCGCCGCCGGCCCCGGACCGATCGAGATCACTTCGCTCAACTTCCAGATCAGCGGCACCGACTGGGAGTGGTTCGGCGACACCCAGACCATCCGGATCGACGAAGACGTGCGGGTGGTCTTCCGCGAGTCGGTCGGCAACATCCTGAAATGAAATCCCTTGGCACCCTACTTTTTTCCGCCGCCCTGTTCGCGGTGTATCCGCTTTTCGGATCATCCCCGGAGGCAGCGGTTTCTCCCGATGAAACCGTCATTACCGGCAAGCGCCTGGAGATGCAGAACGACGGCCAGCGCGCCTACTTCGTCTTCAGCGAGGCGGTGCGCCTGCAAGGCAACAACCTGACCGTGACCTGCGATCTGCTGGAGCTGTATTCGGAGCGTCTGGACGAGGCCGAGGAGACCTTCGGCGAGTTGGGCCGCATCCGGCTGATCGTGGCCAGCGGCAACGTGCTCATCGAGCAGGAAGGGCGGACCGCCCGGGCGGAGCGCGCCGAGGTGCGCCCGCTGGAGGACAAGATCGTGCTGACCGGCAACCCGGTGGTGACTGATGCGCAGGGCACCGTGTCCGGTGCGAAGATGACCTTTTTCCGCGGCCAGCAGCAGGGTGCGATCGTGGAGAGCGGCGAAGCCGGTCCGGTGCGGGTGCGCCTGCCGATGCTGCCGGACCTCGGTTACTCGCCGCAACAGGCGCCGCCGCCCCCGCAGCCGCCGCCCCCGCCGGCTGAGGAAATCCCGCCGGCGGACGACGCAGGGCCCGCGCAATAGCGCCCAACGCCCTCCGCCGGGGGCACCCTCGTCCCTGCGCCTGCGGGCTTCCCAAGCCCCCCGGCGGTCTGTTAGGACAGTGTTCCGACGATGCCAGACTCCGACCCCACCGACACCCCGGATCCCGCCGCCGGCGCCCTTGCGGCGCGGGATCTGGTCAAAGTCTTCGGCAAGCGCCGGGTCGTGGACGGAGTCAGCCTGGACGTACAGGCCGGCGAAGTCGTCGGCCTGCTCGGGCCCAACGGGGCGGGCAAGACCACGACCTTCTACATGATCGTGGGCCTGGTGCCGGCGACGGACGGGCGGGTGCTGCTTGATGGCGAGGAAATCACCCGGCTGCGGATGCACCGGCGGGCCCGGCTCGGAGTCGGCTACCTGCCGCAGGAAGCGAGTGTCTTCCGCAAGCTGACCGTGGAGCAGAACCTCCTGGCCATCGCCGAGACCCTCAACCTCGACCGCACCGCGCGCCGGGAGTTGGTCGCCCGGCACCTCGAGGAGCTGGGCCTGACCCATCTCGCCAAGCAGATGGCCTACACCCTCAGCGGCGGGGAGCGCCGCCGGGTGGAGATCTCCCGGGCGCTGGTGACCAGCCCCCGCTTCCTTCTGTTGGACGAGCCTTTCAGCGGGGTGGATCCGATCAGCGTGGCCGAAGTGCAGAAGATCGTGCTCTCACTCAAGGAGCGCGGTATTGGAATTTTGATTACAGATCACAATGTCCGCGAAACTCTCCGGATCGTGGACCGAGCCTACCTCATCCACCAAGGCAAAGTGCTGGTCTCCGGCGACAGCCGCAGGCTGATCGAGGATCCGGAGAGTCGCCGCATTTACCTGGGAGAAAACTTCAACCTCTGAACGACCGATGCTGGGAAAAACCGTCCGACGACAAGTGCAGGGAATCACCGTGGAGCGTTTCCTGCGAACCTACGGCGACCAACTCAAGCTGGAGCTGATTTCCGGCCGCAAAGGCCTCCAGCGCGTGATCCGCGAGGGCAGCATCAACCGCCCCGCCCTCGCCCTCACCGGCTTCTTCAAATATTTCGCCAACAAACGCATCCAAGTCTTCGGAGCGGCCGAGATGACCTACCTGAAAACGCTCAGCGAGGACCGGCAGCGGGAAATCCTCAACCAACTCGTCGACCGGGTCATCCCCTGCATCGTGCTCTCGCGCAACTTCCACCCCACCGCCTCGCTCCTGGAAATCGCGGAGAAGCGCAACCTCGCCCTCATGCGTACGCCCATGATCACGATGGACTTTGTCAACACCGCCACCATCTGCATCGACTATGAGTTCGCCCCCAGCGCCACCGAGCATGGCACCAGCATGGACATCAAAGGCATCGGGGTGCTCATCCGCGGCTCCAGCGGAGTTGGTAAAAGCGAGTGCGCGCTCGCCCTCATCGAGCGGGGCCACAGCCTCGTCTCCGACGACCTGACCCGCATCAAGCTGATCGACGAGAAGGACCTGATGGCCTCCAGCCTGGAATTGAACCGAGGCCACATGGAGTGCCGCGGCATCGGCATCATCAATGTCGCAGAGATGTTCGGGGTGCGCAGTGTGCGGCTGGAGAAACGGATCGACTTGGTCGTGTCCCTGCTGGAGATGGTGCCGGGAGCCAACGAGGACCGCACCGGGCTGGAGCAGAATTTTTATGAGATCCTCGGCATCCAGGTGCCGCACATTGAGATCTTCGTTCGGCCCGGGCGCGACTTGGCCCGGTTGGTGGAGGTGGCGGCCCTCGTGCAGGCGCTGAAGAAACTGGGCCACGACCCGGCCAAGGAATTCAACGACCGCCTCATTGCCTTCATGGCCAACCAGGGTTCGAAAGACGGCGATACGCAAGGGGTGAAGGCCAAAGTGCTGCCTTCGGACCGGAGCTGATCCGGGGTGGATCCGGCGGGCTTGACGGCCCGCGCGGCGGCGACACAACGGGAGACCTTGCCTTGCTCTCGTCCCATCATGGTTTGCCTCTTGCTGGCAATGGGGTTGCTCGCCTCCGGCTGCGAACCCCCGGTGCGGATTGCACCCCGCGGGAGCGAGCCGGCCGCCGGCCGGGCGGCGGAGGCCGGGCTCGACCCGCACACCCTGGCCTGCCTGGTGGAAGTGCGCTCCGAGCACGGCTCCATCGGCAGCGGATTCGTGCTCCGCTGGCACGAGCGTTTTTTTGTCATCACCAACCTGCACGTGCTGGCCGGCAGCGAGCGGATTGAGCTGCGGCTGTCGAACGGCCAGGTGCTGCCTCCGCTGCGTTTCCACGGTGCGGTCGGCCATGACGTGGCCATGATCACGATCGATCCGGTGGAGCGTTATCTGGAGCCGGCCTCTTCCGGGGAGGTGGCGGCATCCCATGGCCGGGAGATACTCGTGACCGGCAACAGTCTCGGCGGGGAAGTCTTCACCAGCTTGGCCGGGCGGGTGGTGGGGATTGGCGCGCGCACCTTGGAAGTGGATGCCCGGTTTGTCAGCGGCAACAGCGGCAGCCCGATCTTGTTGCAGTCCCCGCGGCGGGTCATTGGCGTGGCCAGCCACACGACCACGATCGAGTTGCAGGGGCGGGATGCCCTCAGTCGCTTCGAGAGAACGCGCTGGTTCGGCTACCGGCTGGACTCCATCACCCAATGGCAGGAGCTGCACTGGGGTGAATTCAGTCGTGAATCGCGCCGCCTGGCCGAGGGTGAGGAGCGGCTCCGGGAGTGGATGGCTTTTTTCGAGGGGCGGAGTTCGGCGGTGATGGATCGGCTGCGGGCCGACTTCGACGCCATGGGCCGCCACTACCACGGGCAGCGCCTCGACGGCTCCCACTGGCCGCGCCGCGACCAAGCCTTGCTGACTTCGGCCCGGACCCTCTTTCTGCGCGACACCCGCTCCCTCGACGACCCCGCCTTCTACGACTTCAATCGGTCGCGCCAGGCCGAGTTGCGGGCCGTGCGCGATGAAATCGCGCGGTACATGGTGCGGACTCAGTAGTAGCGCCGGGCGGCGGGGACGCTGAAGAGGTCCCCTCCGGGAAAGGTGGCGGCGGTGAGAAAACCGCCCTGGGCGCAGGAAGTGTCCAG
>REEB01000275.1 GCA_007695295.1 Puniceicoccaceae bacterium | reverse complement strand
CCGTCGTACTCGGCAATGAGCAGCCACCCGTCGTAGAGGTAGCGGGTGTCGGACTGGACCTCCCAGTCCCCGGATGGCCCGGCGGTTTCATCCCAGGTTTTCACGACTTTGCGGATTCTGCGGCTCTGGGAGTCAGGAGCAAGGTTGTTATTGAGGTTATTCGATGATTTTGGTCTCAAACAAAAGCCTGATTACGAGATGCTTTCAGGGACGCCTTGGCCGGCGGGCTCTTGGTTTTCTCCTTCACTGCCGATTGGTCCCATGGGTTCCGGATAGAAGCTTGGGGGCGGGTACTTTGTCAGTCCCGCCGCAGGGCCGCGCTGGCGGCACTGAAGGTGAATGCCCCCGCCCGGGAAGGCGGTCTGGGTTCGCCATGGGCCGGGGATGACCGCCGTCTCACGACGGCAGCTACATCAAGGGACACGGAGGTGGCAGCCGAGGTGGCCGACCCCGCGGTCGCGGGGCAGGTCGGTAATGGGTGATCCCGCGGTCGCGTGACCCCCGCTGGTCGCGGGGCAAAGTGAAAAGAGTGGCGGGAGCATCTTGCTCCCGTGCGGGGGCAATGGTCCGCCTATGCCGCAAGCGGACTCCGGCGTGACAGCCTTCGCTCTCCGCTGGGCTCGGAGCGAAGGCTGAGGGACCGCCGTCTCACGACGGCGGCTACGGGGTTGGGTGAGGCGTAATGGGTAATGAGTAACGAGGGAACCCGCGGTCGCGCGGCGGATGACGGGGGTGGTACATGACGAATTAGGGACAGGCTATTATTCAGCATTTGGTTACGACCCAGCGCCGGAGGCGCGTCGCATGTTAGCCGGTGGCGCCGGCCACCGGAGCGCGACATCATACGGAATGCGGGGACCGCCGTCACACGACGGCAGCTACGAGGTGGGAATCGCAGCCTTTCAGGCCGCAACGTCTTGTGGCCCAATCACCCAGCCCGTTGGGCTGGGCTATCGAAGTGCCGCACCTTTGGTGCTGCAGATGACCAGACTCCAGCGCCGTCTCACGACGGCAGCTACGAATGGGGGGCGGCGCGCTCGGCGAGCGCGCCCTACCAGTGAGGGTTCGGCCGGACGGGGCGATGGTAGGGCGGTTTCGCCGAAGCCGCCGTTTCCGATCAGCACCTAAATAATGGGGAAGGGACAGGGTATCTTCCGCCGTCTCACGACGGCAGCTACGGCAAGAGTAGCCGGCGAGGGGGAGGCTGAATGAGAATAGTGATGGGTGGCGAGTGATGCGTCATGGGTGGACCCGGGAGGGAAGGAGGGATCGCGGGATAAACCCGCTCGCTACGGAGAGGGTGGTGGAGCCGTGAGCCCCCGGCGTTCCGGGACATGGAAGATGAGGAGGCTGGTCCCGGCGGTTCCACCACCGGATCAAGTCGCTCGGTCGAAGCAAGCGGCGGCGTTGCCGTGCATGAGAGCAGCCGCGATTTCCAGCGCTTCGGCTTCAGAGACCAAGCCTTCGCTCACTTCCGCATCGAGGGCTTGGGCAAGCCCGCGGCGGGCCTGCAGGGCGTAGCCGACGGCGCATTGGGGATAGCCCGTGTCGCCGCCAAAGACGAGGAGCTTGTTGAACGGCACGCTGTGGAGAAGGCCCCGGAGAATCCCGGTGGTGGCATGGGGATCGAGGCTCCAGGCCCAACAGAGATCAAGAAAGACATTGGGGAATTGCTTGGCGATGGCGGAGATCTCGGTGTGTTGGCCATAGGCCAGGTGCATGAGCACAAAACGCGTTCCGGGATGCTTGTGGAGCAGCGGTCCGAGCTGGCCGGCGGCTGTCCGGGGCAAATGGGGGCTCCAGTTGCCGGCGAGGTAACCGGTGTGGATTTTGAGCGGGAGATGGTGCCGCCGCGCGAGATCGCACACGCGGTCGAGGCACCAGTCCCCGAGACAGAGACGGGCCTCTTCGGTGTAGTCGCGGTCATCCAACTTCCGGCGCAAGGCCGCCGCCGCTTCGTCCCGGGTGCGCTCCATCCAGCGCAGGCTGCGTTGGTAGGCGTGCTGGCTTTTGACGGCGATGGCGTTGGGGCCAAACCGGTCAAAAAGCTTGGCGAGGGCCTCCTCGAGCTGGTCGATGGAGGCAATGGCTATGCCCGTCTGATCCGCGATGGCGCCGACGTCGAAGTTGCCCGAGGCAAACGCGGCCATGGAAAGGTCGTAATGGAAGAAGTCCGGCGCCTCGGCATCGGGCAGGCAGTTGGTCTCGAACCGATCGGTCTGAACATGGTCCAGCCCCGCCACCTCGCGAAGCAAGCGCAGCCGGCTGCCGGGTTGGAGGTAATCGCGGTTGCGCTGGTTGGCCTTTTCGAGGGAGTCGGCCGTGATTTCCTCCAGATCGTAAAGGGTGCGGGCCATCAGCCTCGTCGCCTCTCCATAACCGGTGAACCTGCAGTGCCGCCAGGCGCTCTCAATGCCGGCGAATCGGGCTTTGAGGTCGGGATCCGAGGAATCCCCCGCCCGCTTGACGGCTTTGGGGTCGGCCCCGGCGGTGATCAGATCATGGGCCTGGTAGTTCGCGAAGAGCACCGTGAGCACATCCGGCGCCGCCCGGAGATATTCCTGCTCCCGCAACAGGTGTTCATGGGTGTCGGCCAGTGGGGCTTCGTTGACAAAGCGGGCAAGATCGGTGGCGGGGACGGTGGTTTTCATGGGGATGCAAGGTGTCGGCGGGTAATGGTCCGCCTATGCCGCCAGCGGACTCCGGCGGGACGGGGAGGACCGCCGTCTGACGACGGCAGCTACAGAAGGGGACACGGTCTTAACCCCGCGGGCGCGGGGCTGGGCCGGGCGCATAGCGGACTGGAAAGTCCGCTCTCCGGTGCCAGCACACAGCGGACTGGAAAGTCCGCTCTCCGTTCGCCGCAAGAAAATTCCGGATACCTTATGACGCATGGCAGGGTCCAGGTCCGGCTCCATCGCTCAGGTCCCGGACTCCGGGCGAAGATCCTCGATGGCGGCGTCACGATTGCCTTCCAGATCGTTGTCGGTGAGGCGGATGTCCCGGCACGCGGCGCCGATCCGGACGCCGATGCGCTGGCGGCGCGTCTCCGCATTGCCCACCCGGTTGCCGTGGAAGTCGAGGTCGTGGGTGGTATCGCTGATCTCAATGCCGACGCCGGCCTCCCCGCTTCCGTTGTCGAGGATAACGTTGTCCTCGAAGCGATTGCGGTGGGCGCCCATCGGCTCCAGCTCCGCGCGGAAAAGCACGCCTTCCCGCCCGTTGCCCAGCACCTGGTTGCGCCGGAAGAGGTTGTCGGTGTCCTTGTGGCCGAGCGAGATGCCGGTCCGGCCGTTGGCCCGGAGGGTGTTTTCCTCGAAGCGGCCGTGCTTCACCCGCCAGCAGACGAAGAGCCCGACCTCGCCGTTGCCTTCGGCGAGGCAGCCCCGGATCACCGGCCGCGTGCTGCCGCTGCCGGGATGGAGCCCGAAGTGCGTATTGCCCCGGCAGACACAATCCTCGACCACCACCGATGCGCTGAGCTGGAAACTGATGCCGTCGCCATGGAAATCACGCACCGTGCAGCGGCGGATGACGGCCCGATCGCTGCGAAGCAGGTAGATGCCGCCGCCCCGGCAGCCGTCGAGGTGGGGATTTTCGGCCTTGTTTCCGTCGATGGTCAGGTCTTCGAGGGCAACCTCGGTGAGGTCGACCCCGCTGATCGCGGGAAAGGCGGTGGCGGCCCGGGCCCCGCGCTGTACGAGGTAGTCCCCCCTCATGGCCTGATCGAGGCCGAAAGTCCGGTCCCGCCGCCAGAGGATGGTGGCGACGAGGGTGTGGAAGCCGGGATGGGCGCGATCGCTCACGGTAACGCCGTCGCCGGGCAGGAAACCCTCGGGCTCTTCGAGGGTGATTTCCATTTCCCCGAAGTCGCCATCAAGGTGGAGCGGGCTCTGCGCGGCGGCGGTCTTGCGCAGGACGGTTTGCTCGCCATGGCCGCGGAGGGTGACCCGGCTGCGCAGGTGGACGGAATTGCGCAGGTCGTAAACGCCGGGCAGCACCTCCACCGTGCCGCCGCCGAGGCGCGCCACGTAGTCCACCGCCGCCTGCAGCACCCGGTGGTCCGAGCCCACCAGATCTCCTTTTTCCGGGCCGACTTTGAGATGAACCCGTTTCATGAGGGAAAAGGGGAAAGGGAAACCGCCGTCCGAAGGCTCCCGGGGTTGGAAATTTGCCGATCCCGGGGACTACGGCGCGGAAGGGTTGCCTCGGAACCTTGGTGTCGCATGCCTGGCACTACGAAGCAAGAGGCCCTTCCAGCAGGCAAGCCCGGAAAGGAACCATCCCCCCATTGCCCGGCGGAAAACCGATTCTGTCATCGGGGCTCCCGGCGGAACCGGTAGCGTGGTCTCCCTGCAAGGCCGCCGTCAGCCGGTCTGGCCACGGTTAGAAACAGGGGCCAAGTGTTGAAAATTAGCACTTCTTACGCCCAAGGCATCAAAAGGCACTAATTGGCTTCCCGGAGAAACGTGCGCTTTCCCGACTTGGTAAAGTTTAGTATTACAAAAGTCCCGTGGCTGATTCAAGAAGCAGCTTGAGCGCTTCGGTTTTTATCACCGGAATGCCGACCTCTGTCGGGCGCCCCCCTTGTATTTCCGCAGACAGCATGGCGGCCTACCTCCGCTATTGCCGACTGGCTTTCCTTTAGCATCCCGGGCCGCCTTTCGGCGCCGATGGCTTTGCCGCCAAGCCGACCGGGCTCCCCCCGCCCCCGACTTCGAGGGGTGTAACCGATACTTCCCACTTCCGCCCCTGCTCCCACTGCGGACCCTGTAGTCCTCCCCCGGATCCTGATTGCCATGAACCCCTTGCGCATTTCCTCCCTCGTCTCTTGTTTCCATCCCAAAGCCACCACCAGTCCCACCTCCGCCTCCCCGCTTTCCGCAAACTTCACCGTGCTGGCGGTGGCCTTGCTCATGGTTGCCATGATGCCCGGAGCTGCCTGGAGCCAAATGGTGACCGCAGTTTGGACCAATGCCAATCCCGACAATCACCATTGGTCGCAAGAAGGTGAAACCAGCAACTGGTCGACTGCAGTCTACCCCTCGGAAGGCCGCGGGGGCGTCGACCACTGGCATGTGGTCATCGGTGCTCCCGCACCTGCCCTGCTCAACGTCAGCGCAACCACCACCATTGACCTTCTGGAGGTGACCCCTCTTGGCGAACTGGATCTCCACGGCGGACGCAGATTGCGGATCAAAAGTGGGATGGTGAACGATGGTCTGGTTTTTGTGAATCGTGATGGCTCCGCTCATACGACGGTTCTGACCATCGCCGAGGACATTGGCCTGAGTGGAGGCGGCAGGCTTCTGCTCGCCCGGCACTCCGATGCCAGACTCAGCGTGGACACGGGCAAAACCCTTCTCCACCACGACGGCCACACCGTGGCGGGCGTCGGCAAAATCACGGGAAACGTCCAGAACGCAGGCGTCGTGCAGGCCGATCCGGATGCCGGGGTCGGCACCGAACTGTGGTTGGAAAACGGGGACTGGAGCAATACCGGCCGGATCGAGGCGTTGCCGGGATCGCTCTTGGTCATCAGCAGTGCATCCATCGAGAACACCTCCGGTTTGATCCGGGCTTCGGCAGGCACCATAAGCCTGGCCGGCAGGTGGGGCGAGACCCGCATCCGGGGCGGACGCCTGGAGTCGGACAGTGCCGGCTTCCTGGAGGCGACGGGCTGGCACTCGGTGCTGGAATCGGTTCACCTGGATGGCAATCTCCGTCTTCCTTCCGGAAACACCCTCACGCTCGATTCCGAGATCAGGAATGACGGCTTGATCGCGATCAACCCGACGGCTGGAGCACTGGCGACCCCACTCTTGGTGAAGGCCGATTTCGAGCTGACGGGCAACGGCCAGCTGCGCCTCCACCGCAGCGCTCATGCCCGCCTGGAGATCGAGGAAGGCGCAACCCTTCACCAGGCCCACGGCCACACCATTACCGGGGTCGGACGACTGACCGGCAATGTAGGCAACCAAGGGCTCGTCCGTGCCGATGGCGCACTGGGAAGCGGTGGACGGCTGGTCCTGCGCCAAGGGCAATGGACCAACCAAGGACGGCTGGAGGCGATGCCGTGGTCCACTCTGGAGGTGAACACACTTGAGCTGGACAATCGCGGCGGGGTTCTCGGAGCCATCGGCGGCACCATCGAATTGGCCGGAGCGACCACGGTGAGGGGAGGAGTGTTCGAAGCTGATGCGGATGGAGTAGTCGAGGTTGCGGGCAATCAGGTCATGCTGGAAGGAGTCCGGCTGGAAGCGCCGCTCTTGATACCCTCCGGAGCCAGTCTAAACCTGCGGGGTACGATGGAAAACCGGCACCTGATCGCCATCAACCCCAACGCCGGCGCCCATGTCACCACGCTGGCGATCGACAGTGCGGTTGAGCTGACGGGTGAGGGGCAGGTGCGCCTGGGCCGAGAGGGGCACGCCCGGATAGCGATTTCCTCCGAAAACGAACTTATCCAACGGGCCGGGCACACCATTGCCGGGACGGGTCGGATCACCGGCGATTTCCTCAATCAAAGCTTCGTGAAAGCTGACGCCTCACTCGGCAGTGGCATTGTCTTGGCGCTGCTACACGGCCGCTGGCTCAACGAAGCCGTGCTTGAGTCCCGGACGGAAAGCCGGCTGGACCTGGATGGACTGGACCTTTTCAACAGCCCCACCGGCGTGATCCAGACCGCCGGCGGCGACGTACGCTTGGTCGGCCAAACCCAAGTGGTCGGCGGCCGTCTGGGAACACTTGGCGAAGGCGCGTTCGAGATCGCCGGCCAAGCGGTAACCTTGAAGGACCTCCGGTTGGAAGCGCCCCTCAAACTGCCCGGAGGAACCTCGCTGAACCTCGAAGGCTCGCTGGTCAACGACGGCATCATCGCTGTCAATCCAACCGCCATGGCGCATGTCACCCGACTCCAGGCCAAGACTGATGTTCACCTTCACGGCTCGGGATGGATCCGGCTGGCCCGGGCGGGGATCCACACCCAACTCACCGTCGAACCCGGCATGACCCTGACCCACCACGACGGCCACTCCATCGTGGGAACGGGAAGACTGATCGGAAACGTCCTCAATCATGGCCTGGTCCGCGCGGATGCCTCGCTTGGGAGCGGTCCGTCTCTTGGTTTGCATTCCGGCCACTGGACCAACCGGGGCCGCCTTGAAGCCCAGCCGGGCAGCCGCCTGGAAATGGATGGTATCACTCTCGACAATACTGAAGGCGTCATCTTGGCCGACGGGGGGGAAGTGCTCCTGGCCGGACCCACTCACCTGACGGGAGGACGGCTCGAAGCCGCCCGCGGTGGCTTTTTCAGCGTGGAGGGAAATCTGGCGAGTGTTGAGGCCATCTGCCTTCAAGCTCCATTGGAGATCCCGCGCGGAGCCCTGCTGCAGGCGGCGGGCATCCTGGAAAACCATGCCACCCTGGCGATAAATCCAACGGCCGGGGCCAGCGTAACCCAGCTTCACTTCATCGCAGACGGTGAATTAACGGGCACAGGATCGCT
This sequence comes from Puniceicoccaceae bacterium, assembly GCA_007695295.1. Taxonomy (GTDB): domain Bacteria; phylum Verrucomicrobiota; class Verrucomicrobiia; order Opitutales; family Opitutaceae; genus REEB01. The sequence goes on along the minus strand of REEB01000275.1, from coordinate 3,168 downwards.
TCTCTTGGGACGTTTCTCCCATGCGCGCCTTGTCATCGCCGAGGACAAGGTGCTGCTTCAGCAGTCCGGGCACTCCATCTCGGGCGTGGGCCGAATCATTGGTGTCCTGAAAAATCAAGGACGCATCGAAGCCAATGCCTCCCTCGGCAGCGGGACCGTGCTGGAGTTGGGTGACCTGACCAACGAAGGGCTTTTGAAGATACATCCTGGCACAGTGGCCCGGGTTCCCCCTGGTGTCCTGTTGGTCAACGCTCCCAACGGACGGATCGGGGGCGGCGGCACGCTGGAGCTGCAAGGGGATTGGCACCAAAATGGCATCCTGACCCCCGGGCCGGGCGACTATTTTCGCACCCTCACCATCGCCGGTTCGGCCGACCACTCGGCAACGTCCACGCTCGAAATCGACATCGGAGGTCCGGAGGAAACAGACCGGCTGGTGGTTACCGATACATTCAGCGCCGCAGGCGGGCTCCGCGTCCGCATGCTCACCGGAGCAGAGCATTTGGCCTCCGACGACACGATTACGATCGTTCAAGCCGGGTCCGTGCAAGGCACGTTTGAGCGCATCGAAATTCTGCCCGCCGGGGAAGCCGAGATTATTTACGGCGAGCAGGAGATACGTTTGACCCAGTTCCGGAACATTGCCTCGGCCCAGCCGGAGCAAACCTATCACGACTGGATTGCCGCCCAGCAGGTGCCGGCAGGTCAGGACGGCCCCGGCGATGACCCCGGGCAAACCGGTTACACCAATCTGGAGTGTTATTATTTCGGGCTTCCCGCCATGCCATCCGACGAAGCACAAACGGGACCAGTGCTGCAGTGGCAACGTATCGCCGGCCAGGCTGAACTCCATTTCTCCAGTCCCCGTCATGTAACCGGGGTACGCTTGGGCTGCCTCCTGAGCGAAGACCTCGAGGCATGGCAGGCCGGAGAACCGCCGGAGTGGCTGCATACGAGCAAAAGCCGCCGATTCTACCGGATGCACCTTCCCGGCGAACCCGACCGGCTGTTTGCCTGCCTCAAACTGGAGTTGGAATAAGTTTCGAACTCATCGGGAACTGCCGCGTAAGGCGCAAAGCTTGCGGGTCAGTGCGGAGCAGGGTAACCCCGCCTGATGCTTTTGGAAGACCGCTTGGCCGAGATCGAAGGCCGCTGTGGGCGCGGGGCCTTTCTCCGGCCCGATTATGGCCGGCTCAATTTCGCCCGCATCCCCACCCTGGTGGAAAACCTGCTCGGGCTGGGGACGGACGCCGGAGACATCGGCGCCGCCCTCCGCCCGGTCCTCCCGAAGCGCCCCGCCCGGGTGGTGACGCTGATGATCGACGGCTTCGGCTGGCACCAGTGGCAGGCGCACGCGGAGCGGCACGAGGCGCTTCGGCGCATCCGTGACCGCGGCCTCGTCCTGCCGCTGACGGCGGTTTTCCCCTCCACCACCGCGGCCAGCGTCACCGCCATCAACAGCGGCCTCACCCCGCAGGAACATGGGCTGATGGAGTGGTACCTTTACCTCGAGGAGCTGGACGAAGTCATCGTGACCCTGCCCTTCAAATCGATGCGGCCCGGTGCTCCCAGCGATGAACTGGCGCGGCGCGGCCACTCCGCCCGGCTGCTCTTTGACGGCCGCTCGCTCCACCGCCGCCTCCGCGAAGCCGGGGTGCACTCCCGGGTGTATTTGAGAAATAACTACGCCCGCAGCGCGTACTCGACCGTTTCCCAGGACGGGGCGGAAGTCACCGGCTACGAAAGTGCGGCCGAGCTCTTCGTCCTCCTGCGCGGCCACCTCCGCAGCGACCCGGAACCGTGCTACCACTACATCTACTGGGATGCCATCGACCATGTCTCCCACCACTACCGGCCGCACTCGGAGGTGTACTTGGCCGAATTGAACAGCTTCGCCCACCTCCTCCGGACCGAGCTGCTCGACGCGGTGGAGGCGGTGACGGCCCGGGAGACCACTTTGCTGGTCACCGCCGACCATGGCCATGTGGCCGTCGACCCCGCGCGCACCCATTACCTCAATGACATCCCGGGAGTGGGCGAGGCGCTGGCGGTGTCGCCGGGCGGGCGCGTCATCCACCCCTGGGGGAGCCCGCGGGACTGTTTCCTGCAGGTGCGGAAGGAGCGGCTGGATGAAATCCACGGCCTGCTGCGCACGCGCTTGGCCGGCCGGGCCGAGGTGGTGCGGGCGCAGGAGGAGGCGGATGCGGGACTGTTCGGGATCGGGCCGGAGCATCCACGCTTCCGTGCCCGGATCGGCAACCTGTTGATCCTGCCCCACGAAGACGAAACCGTCTGGTACCAGCACCCCGGGCAGGAACGCCCCACCCTGCACGGCCTGCACGGCGGCCTCAGCCGCGAGGAGATGACCACGCTGCTCGCGGCCTCCCCCCTTGCGGAGTTGCGGGGATAGGCGGGCGGCAGGACCGCCGTCTCACGACGGCAGCTACGGGGTGGGCCGCGGAGGTAGCTGCCGAGGTGACGAGGCGGGGGTGGAGGATGGGAGAAGAGTGATGAGTGTCGGGTAGCCCCGCGTTCGCGAGGCAGGTGGGAGACGGGGAACCCCGCGGTCGCGGGGTGAGGTGCGTGAGCGCGACGTTGTGTGGGGAGATGAGTGATGGGTAAAGCGTGACGGGTGGCGGGTAACTCCGTGGTCGCGGGGCAGGTGGGTGCGTGGTCCGCCTGCGTCGCAAGCGGACTCCGGCGTGACAGCCTTCGCTCTCCGCGGCACTCCGAGCGAGGGCTGCTGGCACCCCTCCAGGGTGCGTTTTTCTGGAGACGGGTGACCGGTGGTTTCGCGGTGCTCAACCACCGGCTACACGCTGGCATCCCTCCGGGATGCTGAAGTCGGCGGCGCGGGGTCCGCCCACGCCGCAAGCGGCCTCCGGCGTGGCAGCCTGCGCTCTCCGCTGGGCTCCGAGCGAAGGCTGAGGGGACCGCCGTCTGACGACGGCAGCTACGGACGGGGATGCGCCAGCCACCGGATGGTGACTGGGTAGGGCGTGCTCGCCGAGCGCGCCGCCCAACGTTCCATGTCAGTGATTTTTGGTTACAACGCAGCGCCGGAAATCGTCTTGGCCAATGGCGGAGGTCCGCCGCCCCTCCGGGGCGGATGGTGGCGGGTGGGGCCGATTCCGGTGGCTTGCGCCAACCGGCTCATTTCCTTTCGCC
>REEB01000172.1 GCA_007695295.1 Puniceicoccaceae bacterium | reverse complement strand
GATCTGGACCGGCACCTCGGTGATCTGCCTGAACCGGAGCGCGACCGCATCCGGGAGCACCGCCCCGGGCAACCCGATCCCGCAATCCTGCGGCGGGCGTTCCCGGACGTGCCCTTCGCCTGGCCGCAGCTCCTGCACTCGGAGATCCGGGACTTTCTCGACCCCTTCTTTTCCGACGACGACTGCGAAACCCGCATCGCCGCTCTCATTCAGCGGCCGCCGGCCTGGCTGCGCTGGCACCCGCGCAACCCCGCCGAGCCGGAACCGCCGCCGGACCACCCTTCGCTCTCACCCAGTCCGGATCTTCCCGGGGCCTGGCGTATCGATGGGGCTGCCGCCCCGCCGGCATCGGAAGGAGGGTATTGGATTCCTCAGGACATTTCATCACAGGCCGCCCTGCATTTCGCCGCTCCGCGGCCGGGCGAGCGTTGGCTCGACGCCTGCGCCGGAGGAGGCGGCAAATACCTGCAACTCGCCGCCCTCACCCAGGCGAATCCGATGCCGGATGCCGCCGATGTCCGCCGCGAAGCCCTCCTCGAGTTGATCCGCCGTTCCGCCGCCGTTGGCATGAAGACGGGATCGCTTTGGCTGGCCGCTCCCGAAAACTACCGGCCGCTGATTCGCCCGGAAGACCCGTTGCCTTCGGGCCCACCCGGCAACTACGACGGCATCCTCGTCGATGCGCCCTGCACCGGCAGCGGCACTTGGGGACGCCATCCGTTCCTCCGCCACCAAATCACCGCCGCGCGCCTCCGCGAACTCACCGAGCTTCAGTTTAATCTTCTGCAACGTCTGGCGCCCTTGGTCCGGCCGGGCGGAAGGATTCTCTACGTGGTCTGCAGCGTTGCCACCGCCGAGTGCGCCGGCGTGGCGGAGCGTTTTCTTGATACTCATCCCGATTTTCTACCAGCTCCGCTCGCCGCCGCCTCTTTGCCCGATCTCACTGCCAACGGGACCCTGCTTATTCCCCCTCATCGGCTTAATGGCGACGGCTTCACGCTCGCCCTCTTCAAGCGCAGGCCGGAGTGAGCGCCATTCTTTCGTGCGCAGCCTTGGATGAGCCGCAGCCAGCCCGGAAACCACCACACTGCAATCGCCACACCGGCCAGTCGGCCCGGCCTTGCCGCTACCCTCTTTCCTCCTCCGGCCGCAGTTCCAGCCGGTGAACCGCCGGCCCGGGCAAAAGCGCATCATGATCGTTTTCCAGCCAAGCCCGGTGACCCGAGCGGTAAAACGGTGAGAGGAAATGGCCGCTCTGGCCCGCCGGAGTCTGCAACAGCCCCTCGGCTTCTTGGCCGGGCGAGACAATCAGCCGCAGGGATGCCTGAAAGCCCCGGAAGCGGACCAAGGGGGTGAAGAGATCGCCGGAGAGGGGCCGGTCCTCCATGTCGAGCCAGCGACGGGTGGCGGGTATCGCCGAGCTGATGGGATGCCGCACTTGGAGGCGGTTGAACTCGCCCCAGGTCCGCACCGGCACCGCCCGCTCCCTCACCTGCCACCGCCGCAGTGCCGTCAGGAGATAGTCAGCCAGTTCGCTTTCCCAGTCGCTTCCTTCCGCCGCCAGACCGGGCGGGCGATCTTGCACCAGTCGCCAGACCGGTGCTTCCACGTTCAAGGCGCGATGGGAAAACTGCGGGTCGGAATCGTAGCAGGGCGCGAGGAGCCGGCCGACGACGCCGAGATGGGTCGCTTCCCGAAACTGCCGCACCAGCAGGTAGCCGGCGGAGGCCGCGGCGGCCCGGCCCTCGGGGGCCTCCAGGAGGCTCAGCGCCAGGGCGCGGTCCTCCTCGCCGAGTTTCTCCGCCACCTCGCGCGCAAGCCGGTGCCAACGCGCGATCAGAAGGGACACTTCATCCCATTGCAGGGAGGCAAAGGTCGCGCGGGTGTGCGGAGCCGTTTCTGTAAGGCGTCTGTGGATACGGACTGCCCGGGAGTCGTCGGCATAGCGGTGTTCCCCCGTCCGTTCATGGGCCGCTCCGCCGAGCATGCGGTGGTTGGCGTTCCAGATAATTCCGTCCCCGGGATCACGGACCAGCGGAAGCTCCTTCGGATCCAAGATGATGGGCGGCTCACCCGGTGCCTCCGGACCGAGCACCCTGCCGATCAAAGCCCACGCCGTCGCCCCGTCCCGGTCGGCGAGGTGAAGGTTCAGTGCCGTGTTGCGCATCATCGTGCGGGCACGCACTGCCTCCTCCACGCTCGCGGCTGTTTCCAGCCGGCGCAGCCCCAGGGAAAGCGCTCCCGGCCGGTGCGCCACCCAGTGGACCACCGGCTTGGTTTCAGTCTCCTCCGCCCGTTCCGTCAACGGAAATACCGGACCATAAGGCGTCTCCTCGATGACCAGGGTGTCGCTGGAGCCGTCTTTCCAAGTGATGGTTTCCTCGTGGCGCTCCAAGGCAAAGGCGTCCCCGATGCCCCCCGCCAGACGCCAGCGCCCGTCACCGGCAGCCTCGATCTCCAGCAGCCGCAGGTGGGCGACGGGTGCGTTTGTCACCCCCCAGGCGAGCCGCCCGTTGCTGCCCGCCACAAACACCGGCACCCCCGGCATGGTCGCGCCGTGAACCTCCACGGGTCGGCCGTCCGTCGCGGTGTAGCCGACGGTGGCCCGATACCAGATCCCCGGCACCGAGGTCGGAAGGTGGATGTCGTTGGCCAGCCAGGCCCGGCCATCGGCGGTCGCCTCCGGTCCCGCCGTCCATGCGTTGCTGCCGGGCAGGCCGCTTTCCTCCGGGGCATCCACCGGCAGAAGGTCGCCGCCCCCGCGTTCAAGGTGGGGAAAATGCTCCGCCCGCGGCAGCGGGGGCTCGGGCAGCCGGCTGCCGTCCAAGGGCTTTTCAAATGCGGCGGGGTGATCGAGAAAAAACGCCGCCACTTCGGGCGTCATCAGCCGCCGGACCAGAGCCCGTCTCCGCTCGAGAAATCCATAACCGTCCTGCAAATCCAAATACATCGAAAATCCGACCAAGAGGCTGTCCGCCGGCACCCACCGCTCCGGGCGCGTCCTCAGCAGCAGGTACTCCGGCGGCCGCGCCCGCAGTCCTGCGAGGGCGGCATTCACTCCCTCCGCATAGGCCGCCAGCACGGCCTGCTCCTCCGCCGGTAAGGCCGCCATAATTTCCTCCGCCCGGTGCCGGAAGCGGTGCCAGCGCCGCTGCCGGTCGTAGGCGGCGGCCATCCGTCCCAGCAGGGCGGACATTTCACCGGCGGAGGCGCGGCGCGCCAGGTCCATCTGGAAAAACCGGTCCTGCCCGTGCGCAAACCCCAGGGCCCTGACGGCATCCAGCTCGGTTTCCGCGCTGATCCGCACCACCCCGCGCGCATCCCGCTCGATGCTGGCGGCGGCGGCCAGCCCGGGCAGAGCCGCTTCGCCATCCAAGCGGGGCAGGCTGCGCCGCAACTGGCTGAATGCACTCGTGGCCACAACCACGATCACCGCCAGCGAGGCGATCGCGAGCCAGAGCAGAAACCGGGGCCGTTTGCGACGCGTCATGGCACCAGCCTCGGACGGGTTCCGATTGGTGCAATCCCGGAGTTGAACGGACTGTCCGGAGCGATTGGATTGCTTTTGGAGAAGACGGTCTACCGACTCACGTGGACAGATCCGGAAAAGGGATCGTAGGATCCGCTCCGCTCCGCTTAATTGCGGCCGGCCTCGGATCGAATCAACCGGCTGGAGGCCTTCGCTGTGGGCGGCACTGCGGGAAAACGACCACTTTTGATGGAGGGCTCTGCAGCCGTCCGCAATTGGGAGACGTAGTTGGCGAAGCGATGCTGCTCCAAGCTTTTGGTATGGCGCTTTGAAAACCGGATTTCGTAATAGGATCCGGCGCGACCACCCCTTCGATTGAAGTTGAGGCAGCCTTCGGATTGCATCCAATCCGAGCCTCGGGCTAGGAATAGCTCCGGCTCCTCGCCCTCGATCAGTCGGACCGCGCAAAAGAGAAAGTCGGGGGTCAGCGAGAATTTGCCGGCGTAGATGCAGGGCTGTGCAGTTTCACCGGTGGACTTGACCTGCACGGAAAAGAAACCTCCGCCTGGAGATCGTACGACGAAATCAACTCCGCGATCGTCGAATTCTGTGGTGTAGACCTCGAAGCCTTCCAACGTAAAGGCCATCTTTGCGTAAGCTTCGGCGAAAGATCCTTTTTGAATGGTGTTGAGATGGGCGTAGGTGGTCTTGAGCATGGCGAAGTCCTTGGCAGAAAGAAGCGGGTGGAGAAATTTCAACCACCGGTATGAAGTTCTTCGACAGCGACCTTTTTTGCTTGAGCACCGCAAAGCATTTCGAACGAAACAACGCCGACCGCCGGCAATAGCCAAGGGGCCGCCGACTCGCGTTGGCGGCTCCGGGGCGGCGATGGGCGGAACCGGTGGCGGTAGGATGCGCCCCCCCCGGGCGCGGGCTAGGCTTTGGCTTCCTTCTCCTTCTTCTTTTCCTTCTCCGGCTTTCCGGTCAGAGTCTCGATGAACTTGCGCATCGCCGGGGTCAGGATGCGGCCTTTGCGGTGCAGGATGGCCAAGGGACGGGTGAACCCCTTGCCCTTGATCGGCACCGCCGCCAGGCCTTTGTTGGTGACTTCCTGCTTGACCGTGTTGTGGGGCACGATCGCGATCCCGGCGTCGATTTCCACCGCCCGCTTCACCGTCTCAATGTTGTCGAACTCCATCACCGGCTCCAGCTCGATGCGATTTTCCCGGAAGACATGGTCGACCGCCTTGCGCGTCGGGATGTCGGGATCGAAGCCAATGTATTTCTGCCCCGCCAGGGCCTTCACATCCACTTCACTCTCCTTCGCCAACGGATGATGCGGATGCGTGATCAACACCAGCCGGTCCTCCCGGAAGGGAATAATGTCGATCTGCCGCATTTTAGTCGGAAACGCCACCAATCCGAAATCCACCGAGCTGTGCAGAATGTCTTCGTACACCAGATTGGAACGGCGGTACTCGACCCGGACGTTGACAGCCGGAAAGTCGGTCAGAAACCGCTTGATGAAGGGCGGCAGCTCATGCAGCCCGATGCTGTAAATGGTCGAGATGCGGATCGTACCACTGATGACTTTTTTCATTTCCTGCAGCTCGCTGCAGAGCTTTTCATACTCGCGGAGAATGACCTGCGCGGCTTCGTAAATCCGCTTGCCCTCCTGGGTGAGCTGAAACTGCTTCTGGCTGCGGTCGATCATCAGCGTCTTGAACTGCCGCTCCATCGAGCGCGCCTGCTGGCTGACCGCCGACTGGGTGATCCCGTTCAGCTTGGCCGCCTTGGAAAAGCTTTTCGTTTCGACCAGGTCGGTGAAGATCTTGAAATTCTCCAATTGCATGGAGCCACGGTTACATTACCGTGACCATTATTTCAACTTATTTCATCCCGTTTTTTGTGCAGAATCATTAATGAAATCGATCCCCGGCCCCTTTCAGCAAAATCTCCAAAGCCTTCGCGAGCGAGTCGCCCGGGCCTGCGACCGCTGCGGGCGCGACCCGGGTTCCATCGAGCTGCTGCCGGTGACCAAGACGTTTCCACCCGAGGTGGTTCGTCAGGTGGTCGAAGCGGGCCTCCCCGCGGTGGGTGAAAACCGCGTCCAGGAAGCGCTCGTCAAGATGGATGCGGTTGGCGGCGGCCTGCGCTGGGAGCTCATCGGCCCGCTCCAGAGCAACAAGGCCCGGCCGGCCGCCGAGCGCTTTGCCCGCATCCAGAGCGTGGATCGGGTGAAGATTGTCGACGCCCTCGCCCGCCATGCGGGGGCCGCCGGCCTCACCCTTCCGATCCTCCTGGAAATCAACGCCGGACGCGACCCCGCGAAGCACGGCGTCCTCCCCGAGGAGGCGGAAGCACTGCTCACCGCCGCCCTCGCCCGATCCGCCCTGCGGGTGGAAGGCCTCATGACGATCGCGCCGCTCGACGAGGATCCGGCTGTGGCCCGCCGCTGCTTCGCCGCCCTGCGCGAATGCCGGGACCGGCTCGAATCGACCGCCGGCGTCCGCCTCCCGGTGCTGTCCATGGGGATGAGCGGCGATTTCGAAGCCGCCATCGAGGAGGGCAGCACCCTCATCCGGGTCGGCTCCGCCCTTTTCGGAGCGCGCTGAAGCCGCGCTTGTCCGGCCCGCGCCTCTGCCCCAACCTCTCCTCCAACCATGATTCTGCTCGAAGATTTGGGGATTTCTTTTGGCCCGAACACTCTTTTTTCTGGCCTTTCGGTGACGATCGGCGCCCGGGATCGTTTCGGGCTCGTCGGCCCCAACGGAGCGGGCAAATCGAGTCTGCTGCGCATCATCAACGCAGAAGCCCAGCCCGATGCCGGCCGGTGCATCCGGTCTCGCGGCACCACCACCGGCTACCTCCCCCAGGACGGGTTTCCGCTCGGCGACCGCACCCTCGTGGAGGAAGTCGAGTCCGCCGCCGAGTCGATCCTCTCCCTGCGCCGGCGCATCGCGGAAGCGGAGGCACGGCTGCATGACCTCTCGTCGGAGGATCCTGAATACAGCGGCCTGCTCGAATCCATCGGCCTCTGGGAGCACCGCCTCGAGCTGCTCGACGCCTCGCGGCTGCGCGCCCGCAGCGGGCAACTCCTGGCCGGGCTGGGGTTTACCGACGCCGACCATGAGCGGCCGGTGCCGGAGTTCAGCGGCGGCTGGCGGATCCGGATCGGCCTCGCGCGGCTCCTCCTCGCCTCCCCCGACATCCTCCTGCTCGACGAGCCGACCAATCACCTCGACCTTCCTTCCCAGCGCTGGCTGGAGTCGTTTCTCCAGAGCTACGACGGTGCCCTTGTCCTCGTTTCCCACGACCGGGCTTTTCTCGATGCCCTCACCCGGCGCACGCTCGCGCTCGATCCCTCCGGCCCCTGTGTTTACACCGGCAACTACAGCCGCTATGAGATCGAGAGCGCCCACCGTCTCGAGGTCCTGCAGCAGGCGAAGAAAAACCAGGACCGCCGCCTCGATCGCACCCGGCGCTTCATCGACCGTTTCCGCTACAAAGCCTCCAAGGCCCGCCAAGTCCAGAGCCGGATCAAGGCCCTCGCGCGCGAATCCCTCATCGAGCTGCCCGAAGACAGCGACGCCATCGACTTCACTTTCCCCGAGCCCGCCCCCACCGGCCAAGTCGTCCTGGAGCTGAGAGACCTCCACAAACGCTACGGCGACAATGTTATCTTCGATGGCCTCGACTTCAAACTCGAGCGCGGCGAACGCATCGCGGTCGTCGGCCCCAACGGCGCCGGCAAGTCCACGCTTGTGCGCATCCTCGCCGGAGTGGAGCCTTTCGACAGCGGGGAGCGGGTCACCGGCCTGCGCGTCCGGACCGCCTACTTCGCCCAGCACCAGACCCAGGAACTCAACCCCGACCACACCCTCATGGAGTCCCTCCAGTCGGCCGGCACGGGCGTTTCCGAAGGCCTCGCCCGCAATGTCCTCGGCGCTTTCCTCTTCTCCGGCGACGATGTCTTCAAGCAGGTCCGTGTCCTCTCCGGCGGGGAAAAGAGCCGCCTCGCCCTCGCCCGCATCCTCCTCCTCTCCGCCAACTGCCTCATCTTCGACGAGCCCACCAATCACCTCGACATGGCCTCCAAGGCCGTCCTCGGCCGCGCCCTCGAGGAGTTTCCCGGCGCCGTCGTCCTCGTCTCCCACGACCGGGATTTCCTCAACCCAATCGTCAACCAGGTCGTCGAAATCACGCCCGGACGCCTCCGCCGGCTTCCAGGCACCGTCGCCGAATACCTCAAGCTTCTCGAGGAAGAGGAGCGCCGCGGGCCGGCCCCGGCCCCCGACCAGCGTGAACGGTCCGCGACCGCTTCCCCCGATGCCTCCACCTCACCCCGCGAACGCCGCCGCCGCAAAGCCGCCGCTCTCGCCCGCCTCGCGCCGCTGCGCAAACAAGCCGCCGAACTGGAGGACCGCATCGCCGTGCTCGAAAAAAAGCGCGATGCCATGGAAGAGCGCCTTGCCGATCCGGCCACCTTCCGACCCGGGGAAGATCCCGCCGGTTTAATCCGCGATTACGAAACCACCAAAACAGCGTTGGACACCGCCTTGGCGGAGTGGACAAAAGTAAGCTCGGAGCTGGAAACGCTCGACGCCGAAGCGGCCCGTGGCTGAAGGGCCGGCGCCGGCACCACAACTGGACCAGGCGTCATTCGGTTTACGGATGTTGCTTTTCGGGAACGGAGAGCGGACGTGGTCCGGTTCGCGGCGCACCCGGTCATGCCGCTTCGCTCGGAACCAGTCCGCTGCCAAAGCGGGTTGGACGAAGCGCAGCGTAGCTGGCGGAGCCCCGCGTGACAAAACCCGCTCTCCTCTCTTCTGATAAGTTGCTGACGGGCAGTCCAAGTCCCGGAAGGCGCTCCGGAAGAGGCCTTCCTCAGGCCAGCCGCTACCTGGACAAAATCCGCTTCGCCCTCGCCGGGAGGGGAACGGGTCAAGACCGACATGCTCGAAAACGGCTATGCCCGGAAGGGCCGCCGCGGGCTCATTGGACCGTTAACCGCCCGCCAGTGCCCAAGCCAAAAAGGCCAACTTGGCCAACCCCATCACCACGGCCGCAAGGACAAACAACACCGTCGCCCAGATCGTCACTTGGGCGAAGAGGATGAGGATGCGGTCGAGCAGCAAGGTCATTAAGGTCGGCTAGTCCTGCGCGAGATCGTGAGAAAGGTCAAGCCGAGGCTTTCTAGAGTCACGCGCTCACGGCGCTCGACACGGCAGCCGCTTGTCTCGACCTGCGAACCCGGACACGCGAGACACTCCACAACATCACCTATTGCACCAAGCCCTGCGAAGAAACGCCGGCATCATCGGGCGGACCGGCCCGGCTTTGTGCCCGCCCAACTGCAGCGCGGTCCGGACCTTAGCTGCTCCGCAGCCAGCTCAAATAAGCGTCGACCCCGCCCCGCATCATGCCGACTTTGCGGTCGAGTTCATTGCCCTCGGAATCGAGCAGCACGAGGGTGGGAAAACCGCGGATGTTGTACTGCTCCTGCAGTGTGCGGTTCTGCTCCACGAGGGACGCGGGCTGCCGGATGTTGCGCGGAAAATCCAGCTCCACGAGGTGCAGATTCTCGTTGGCAAAAGACACAAATGCTTCGGTGTCGAGCACGTCGCGCTTCAGGGCTTGGCAGGGCGGACACCAGTCGCTGCCGGTGAACTGCACCAAGACTTTGTTTCCGGTGGCGGCGGCGGCCGCCAAGGTGGCCTCGTAGTCGGTCTGCCAATTCGCCCGCGGACCGTTTTCGCCGGATGCGGCGGATGAGGCGGAGGCCTGGCCGTAGTCACAGCCGGCAACCAAAGCCAGACCGAAAAGAGCAAGGGGAAGGGTGAGCAGTTTTGACATAATCATGATTATAGGACGTGGCAGGGGGGGAACTATTCCCGGACGCTTGGGGTTGAGGCTGGATCCGCCCGAAAACGAAGGGGCGATCCTTTGCATTGTCGTCGCCTGAGGAAAGACCTTTAGTCCGGGACATGCAAAACCATTCCGCCCCCGTGCCTGTCGCACTCGTGCTTTGGATCATCTGGTTCGCGATTCTCACCTCAGTTTTCATGATCCAGTTCGTTGTCGGGGGCGGTCTGCCCACGGGCGAAAACGATCCGGCCGTGGAGGCCCCGCTGTTCTTTTGGGCCGGGGTGGCCGCGGTGCTGTTGGCCTCTGTCCTGCGTTGGGTCGTACTGCCGCGGATCCCTCCGCACCCCGGACACCTCATGCTCCTCGTTGTGGGCGCCTCCCTCGCCGAGCTCCCGGTCATCCTCGGCACCTTCGCCATTCCCGACACCCTCCCCCAGACTCAACTGACGCTCTTTGTCCTCGCCGTCCTCGGGGTGGCCCAGTTCGCCCCCGTCTACGCCAAGCCGCTTCCCCCCGGAGGCAGCGGGCTGCGGGACTGAGCCAAGCATCCGAAATCCAACCTCTCCGCACCAAACGCCTCCTCAACCGCGGGCCGGCGGAAAGCCAATCGCAGTCTCACCGCTTACCGGAAAGTCCGATCCTTGCAGCCGAAGGAGCCCGCGAGCGCAATCGCCCCCTTGACCCGTTGGGACTCACCCGCAATCTTCCCCATGGTTTCCCCCCAAATCCTTCCGAGCAAGCCCTCGTCATCAATCATGGTCCATCTATGTCCATCCGTGGCTTGAACAGCAAAATCATGAAAACCCTCAACTCCAAGGACGCCGTTTACGGAATCAAGCGAGCACTGGGCCGCACTGCTCCCTTGTTGATCCTCTTCCTCGCTCTCTATTTTCTCATGCTACCCAAAGAAATTGAGATTGAAGTAGAGTCCGTGGAGTTGAAATATCCGGCCTACCACCGATACGATCTCAGGAGCGAAGTTCGGAATGGCAGAACGTTTCTCATACTCAAGGATGTATCCTATTCTGATACTGTTCTCATCACCTTTGGGGCCATCCTGCTGTTTTCCATTTGCTATGGCCTGATCGATCCCAGAGAGGAGTTTGCCAAAGAGCGTTCACAATTAGAGAAATCGACGAAGTCCAACAAACCGCTCTTGGATAATCCGCCGCCAGCCCCAAATCGAATCGATCCTCCTGACTAACCCTTTAACCCTCGATGCGGTGCTTCGCTTTCACTTGTTTTTTAGCGCTCCGCGTTCATTCCACCAGAGCCTCACCATGGAAGAAATCTATTGAGGAGTCAATAGGATAGACAACACCATGGTTTTCGGTCAACGTCGGTTTC
>REEB01000229.1 GCA_007695295.1 Puniceicoccaceae bacterium | reverse complement strand
CGGCGAACCCGCCCACGCCGGCCTTCCCGCCCAGCGCTCCATCTGGTGGGAGTGGACCGCCCCCGAGGATGGCGTCCTCCACATCAACACGCTCAAAAGCAGCATCGACACGGTCCTCGCCGTCTACAGCGGCCCCGCCCTCCACAGTCTCGTTGAGGTCGGTGCCAACGATGACACCGCCCATGGCACCCGCAGCCATCTGGCCATCCGGGTACGCAAAAACAACCGCTACCAAATCGCCGTCGATGGCTACGCGGGAGAGCAAGGCGCGGTTGTCCTCGAGGGCAATTTCTTTGCCGGCTCCACCCTTTACCGGGCCGACTTTCATTACCACCAGTCAGGTCCCGGCAATTGGGCCGGGGCCGACGGCTGGCAGAGCCGCTTCCTCGGCGACCAGGCCGGTATCCGCGGTTCCACCACACGCGAGGCTTACCTCGCCGCCGAAGGCGACAACCGCCCCGTCGGCTACCTCTCCCGGCCGTTCTATTACAGCCCCGCCCAAGGCGGCGATCCGGTCGTCACCCTCCGCTCCTCCCTCCGCATCGACGCCACCGAAAGCGCCCGCCCCACCCGCTTTGCCTTCCTCTTCACCAATACCCAAGGCCGTTTCCTCGCCGGCCTGGAAATCCAAGCCCCCACCGGCCAAATCGTCCTCTACGACGGCTTTTCAGCCTCACCCCTTCCCGCCTCGGAGATCTACCTCCATGGCAACCTGCCCCTCGCGGTCGAAATCGACTTCGGGGCCAACACCTGGTCCGCCGCTCTCGGAGATGATGTCCTTTTCACCGACCTGCCGTTTCACGGCGGCAATGCCGGACTCGATTTCGGCGAATTCGCCCTCGCCCGCTTCATCGATGAACCTTGGAAGGGGCCCGCCGCCGAACTTGCGGTCCGCTCGCTCGTATTCGAGCTGGGCGGCTCCATCGACTGGGATGCCGTTCTCCCGCCCGAAGTCCCGCCGTCCGATGGCGACGGCGGCTCCGGCTCCTTCATCCCTTCCCATTTCGAACTCAAGGTCGACCGCAATGCCTCCGGAGCACGCCTTTCCTGGACCGCCGTCGACGGTTCCCTCTCCTACCGCGTCTACCGCCGGGAAAAGGATAGCGGCGAAACTGGTATCCTGATCGGCACTACGTCAACGACCCAGTTCGACGACCACGGGGCCGACCAACGACAGGCCTATGAATACCATATCGTGGCCGAAAACGAGTCCGGCGTGCTCTTCGCCTCCCCCGTTTCCGGAGCCCCGCGCACCATCCAGCCCATCGTCAATCTCTCCACCCGCGGCCACTCCGCCCGAGGCGCCGACACCCTTATCGGAGGGTTCGTCATCGGCGGAGGCAGCGACCCGAAAACCGTTCTCATCAACGGGGTCGGCCCGGGCCTGGCCCAGTGGCTGGGCAACAGCGTTCTCGGCGAAACCCGCATCCGCCTCTTCCAGGGCTCCACCCTGATGGCGGAAAACCGGGGTTGGACGACCTCCGACGATCGGGACCTCATCGAAGCCAGCGGCCTCGGACCACCGCACACGGGCGACTCCTCCATCCTCGCCACCCTCCCGCCCGGGGCCTATACCGTGCATGTCGCCCATCCGACGGTGGACGGTGCCGGCATCGGCCGCTTCGAGGTCAACGATCTCGATTCTTTTGTCGGCGAAGCCACCGACAGCCGGCTGATCAATGTCTCCACCCGCGGCCGGGTCGCAGCTGGCGCCTCCGCTCTCATCGCCGGCATCGTACTGGAATCACCCACTTTGGTCCTCATCCGCGGCATCGGTCCTTCCCTCGCCCAGTTTCTCGGTGACTATCTGCCGGAGCCGCTCCTTACCCTCCACGATAATTCCGGGGTCGTCATCGGCAGCGCGGGCCCCTGGCAGGCGCAACCCGAGGCCGATGCCATCGCGGATTCACCCTTTCCACCCAGCCATCCGTTGGACGCGGCTCTGCTCGTCGAACTGCCCAAAGGAGTCTATACCGTACAGCTCCGCGGCCGCGCGGGAGCAAGTGGCATTGGCGTAATCGAGATTTTTTACCTCGAAGAACGCTGACCGGCATCGTCCCGCGGCGTCTCCTTGATCGCCGCCGCCACCGCCTCCGCCGCCCGTTGCAGCGCCTGCGAAAGCGCTTCCACCAAGCCATCGAAATCTTCATCCCGCCAGGGCTCGCTCTCCTCAGCAGTGCCAGCGGCGATGGCTTCCCGACCCGGCAGGCGATAAATCTCCCATTCCAGCCGGACTTCCGCCGTGGTCCCGCCACTCCCCCCCCGGCGGCCCTCAAAAGCCGCCACCCGCACCGCCACTTCAAACTCGGCGCGAAAGGCTCCGCTCACCGGATAATTCACCGCCCGCAACTCCGGCCTTGCATTCAGCGACGCCGCCAACACCCGGCCGATCCCCTGTTCCGGCGGCTCCCCCCAGCGGTGAAACTCCGCGAAACGCACCCCCCGTTCCCCCTCCCGGATCACCATGTAGTTGTTTCTTAGGTACGGTGCGACCTGCACCGGCAGCACTCCCACCCGGATCGCCTCCTCCGCCACCAAGGACCGTGCCTCTACGGCGGCCGGCGCCTCCAGCAGGTAGTGCCGGGTGCGGTCCTCCCTCGGCTGCAATCCACCCAGACAACCCGCCGCCAGCAGCATCACGCCCCCGGCCAGCACAGCCGCCACTTTCCGCCAAACCAAGATGTCTCCGACTCCGCTTCCCATCGTCATTTGCCCCTCAAGAGGGCCCCCGGGTTGCGCTCCAAAAAGTCGGCCAGCCGCTCCACCGCCAGCCCCGCCCGGGCAATGCTGTCCAGCGACCGGCGCAGTTCGTCGTCCAGCGCCGCCCGCGGCCCGAGCATGTCCTCCAACAGCACCCCCGTGCGGGTGAAGGCCTGCAGGGCCAGCTTGGTTTCACTGAGAACTTCCGCGAGTTCACCACCCATCGGCTCGATCTGCCCCTCAATCCGCTCCAGCACCCCCTTGGCTTCGACCATCGTCTCGCGGAAGGCATCCAGCGTCCGCACCAGCCTGCCGTCCTCCGCCATTTCCCGCAGCGAGGACGCGATCACCGAGAAATCCTCCCCGAGCCGATCGAAGCGGAGGTCTTCAATCGCCCGGTTGGCGTTGCGCAGCAGGAGAATCAGTTCGTCCGAAAGACCGGCAAAATCGATTTGGCCGATCCCCGCCACCACTTCAGATATGTTGCCGGTGAACTCCGAGAGGGCCGATCGTATCGAAGGCACCACTACCATCCGGTCCACGAGGATGTCCTCCGGCGATGGGTGGCGCTTCGGATCTTCGAAGTCCATTTCGATGTAGAGCAGACCAGTGATGCCGACGAGGCTCAGCCGCGCCCGCAGGCCTTCCCGCACCAGCCGGTGCAGGGTCGCACGATCCGTCAGGGCCACTTCCCTGCCCTCCGGATCCCAGACCAGCGAGCGTTCGAGCCGGCAGGTCACCCGGATCTCCGATGAGCTCGTCTCCGGATGGTAAAGCACGTTGATCCCCGTTACCCGTCCAACCCGTACTCCGCGCAATTTCACCGGAGCACCAATGTCCAATCCGTGGACCGATTCATCGAAGGAAATCAGGATCCGGTGCTCCCCGCGCAGAAATCCTCCCCCGCCCAACGCCACCACCGCCACCACGCCGAGGGCGAGGGCGCCGAGGACAAAGAATCCGAGAACAATGGTGGGGGCGCGTTTCATAGAGAGTGTGTCGACCTACCGTCATGCCCCGGGCTCGCCCAACTCTCAAGAAAAGCTTTCAGCGAAGGAGGGGCATCCCCGCGCCGCAGCTCCTCCGGCGTTCCCAGGGCGACCGCCCCCCGCGCGTCCACATCCAGATAGAGGATACGATCGGCGATACGGAAAAGGCTGCCCAGTTCGTGCGACACGACCACGATGGTCGTGCCGAAAAGCCGACAGGTCCGCAGGATGAGTTCGTCGAGGCGGCGGGCCGTCACCGGGTCCAGCCCGGCCGAGGGCTCGTCGAAAAACAGGAGGTCGGGATCAAGTGCCAACGCCCGGGCCAGCGCGGCCCGCTTGCGCATGCCGCCGCTCAATTCGGAGGGAAATTTGTCGGCCGCATCCGCCATCCCGACCAGTTCGAGCTTCAAGCGAACCAGCCGCTCACGCTCCGCCCGGTTCAGAGCGGTGAACTCCTCCAGCGGCAGGGCCACATTTTCACGTACCGTCATCGAGCTCCAGAGCGCCCCTCCCTGGAAGAGAACCCCGATGGAACGCTGGAGTTGCTCCCGCTCCCGCAAGGGCAGCCGCCAAAGGTCGCGCCCCCGCAGCTCGACTTCTCCGGCGCTCGGTGCCAGCAGCCCCACGAGGCATTTCATCAGGGTGCTTTTGCCACAACCGCTTCCACCCATGATGCCGAAGATTTCACCCCGCCGCACCTCGAAGCTGAGCTCGCGCAGGACTGGCGGACCACCGTAACCGACCTCAAGCGCACGCGCCGCCAAGGGTGCGACTGCTCCATTTGCCCGCGCCTGCCTGCTCTCCCCTTTCACCAGCCCAGGGCGTTGAAAATTACCGCGAAAACCGCATCCGCGATGATGATGAGGAGGATGCCGGTCACCACCGCCGAGGTGGCCGCCCGGCCGACCCCGGCCGAGGTCGCTTCACAATGCAGACCGCGCAGGCAGCCCGCATAACCAATGAGATAGCCAAACACCACCGCCTTGAACAGTCCGGTCCCCACGTCCATCAGGCCGAGCGCGCTGCGGGTCTGGAGCAGGTACGGATAGGGCGGAAAGTCGATCACGATCGAGCCCACCACGAGTCCACCCAGGATGCCGAGCACGTTGGCATAAAGCGCCAGCAGGGGCGTCATCAGGACCAACGCCGCCAAACGGGGGAGCACCAGAAAGTCCACCGGCCGAAAGCCGAGGATGGTCAAAGCGTCGATTTCCTCGCCCACTCTCATGTTGCCCAGATGGGCGGCATAGGCCGCCCCGGTCCGGCCGGCCAACGTCACCGCCGCCATCATCGGCCCCATCTCCCGCACCACCGCCAGGCCGACGAGATCGGCCACATAGATGTCCGCCCCAAACTGCCGCAACTGCACCGCCGCCTGAAAAGCCATGATCAACCCGACCAAAAAGCTGATCAGCCCGATGATGGGCAGCCCCCGCGCTCCGCAAGCATACATTTCCTCCAGGCACTCCCGCCAACGGAAGGCCCAAGGCCGGCGCAGCGCTCCGCCCAACGCAAAGAGGGTCTGGCCGAAAAAGTCCACCATCGCCACCGCCTCCCCCCCGGCCCGGCGACTCCATCGGCCCGTCATCTCTGGCAATCTCAGCCAGAGGGAACTCCGGTCCGACGTCGGCGGCGCCACCACCTGGCCGGCCGCCCGCACCACAACTTTCAAGTCCTCCGGCAGACCTTCCAGTTCCAGCTCCTCCCGTCCGGTCAGTTTTCGCGCCCGCTCCAGCAAGCGGGCCAAATAAAGGGGCAACGCCGAATCCCATTCCCCCACTTCCGAAAGATCGACCCGTACCGTTGCCGGGGGCTCTCCGCGCGGCAACGCCAACCGGGGCTCGGGCAGCGCCGCATCCAGTCGCCAGTCCCCCAGCAACCGCACCGTGACGGCATCTCCCTCTCTCACGGCATCCACCCCGTTTACCTTGCCTGCTTCACCCATGCGGTTTGCCAGCCATAAAAAACGCCCCACTTTCTTCCGGCGGCTGCGGCGGTGCAAGAACCATCCGGTGCGCTCCACCGGAAGGCGGCCGGGAATCCACTTGGAGCCCGCCTGGTCACTTTCGCTCGGCCGCAAAGAACCGCGGACGACCGCTCCAATCCTCCAGTACCCGAAAGGTCTTCCAGGCTTCCCCGCTCCGGGCCTCCGCCCGTAGGCGCTCCCCCTGCGCGATGCCCGTCTCCAGGTAAAGGCGTCCGCCAGGGGCCAGCCGCGCCGGGGCCTCCTGTAGAATCCGGAGCAGCTCGGCGCATCCGTCGTCCGCCGCCACCAGCGCGACGCGCGGGTCGTGGTCTTTCACCTCCGGCTCCGCCGTCGCCCATTCCTCTTCCGTCAGGTAGGGCGGATTCGCCACCACCAGGTTGAATCCCGCCGTCTGCCCCAGCCCCGCAAACCAGTCCGACCGGATCCAGCGCACCCGGTCGGCCAGTCCGTTGCGGACCGCGTTTTCCTCCGCCAGGTCGAGCGCTTCCGCCGAGGTGTCCAATCCCGTCACCTCCGCCTCCGGAAACCGCCGGGCCAGCGCCAAAGCCAGCGCACCCCCGCCTGTCCCCAGATCCAGGATACGAACCGGCGGGTTTCCTGCCGCCTCTTCCGCAATCCGCTCGACCAACTGTTCCGTCTCCGGACGGGGGACGAGCGCTCGCCGGTCCACCTTCAGGCTGAGTCCGTCAAACGGCCACTCCCCGAGTATATGCTGGAGGGGCTCCCGGCGCGCCCGCCGCCGGAATCCCGCGCGGATCGCTTCGAGCTCACCCTCGGCCAAGGGCCGGTCGGTCTGCAGATAAAGTTGCATCCGGTCCAGACCCAAGGCCGAGGCTGCCAGCCACTCCGCGTCCAGCCGCGGCGTCTCCACCCCCTTCGAGGCCAGATAATCGGCCCCTTTTCTGACCACATCGAGAACCCGGAGCACGTTTTCCGCCTTGTTCATCAGCGCCCCGGGCCGCGGCCGCCCTCGGCTGCGGCCGGCTCCCCGACGCCTTTCAGGAGCGCTTCCAGCCGCGCCTCCCGGTCCGCCTCCTGCAACGCCTCCACCACCGGATCAAGATCCCCCTCCAGGATCGCCGGCAGGGAATGCAGGGTCAGTCCGATGCGGTGATCGGTGACCCGGGTCTGGGAATAATTGTAGGTGCGGATCCGCTCGCTGCGGTCTCCGGTTCCGATCTGGCTGCGACGGTTCTGCGCATATCGCGCCCGCTCCTCCTCCTGCTTGCGCTGGAGCAGCCGGGAGCGCAGCACCGTCATCGCCCGGGCCTTGTTCTTGATTTGGGAGCGCTCCTCCGCACAGGACACGATCAATCCGGTTGGACGATGCAGGATCTGCACCGCCGAGTCCGTCGTGTTCACGCCCTGGCCACCGGGGCCGCTCGCCCGCGATACCGTGATCTCCAGTTCCCCGGGGTCGATCTCCACATCCACCTCCTCGGCTTCCGGCAACACCGCCACCGTCACCGTCGAGGTGTGGATGCGGCCGCTCGCCTCCGTGTCCGGCACCCGCTGCACCCGGTGCACCCCGCTCTCGAACTTCATCAGACGGTACACCTCCTCCCCCGTCATGGAGAAGATGACTTCCTTGTATCCGCCGCGCTCGGACAGGCTGGCGCTGAGCAGCTCCACCTTCCAGCCTTTGGCTTCCGCGTAGCGCACGTACATCCGGTGCAGATCGGCGGCGAAGAGCGAGGCTTCCTCACCCCCGGCGCCCGCCCGAATCTCCATGATGGTGTTGCGGCTGTCGGTCTCCTCCGGGGGCAACATCCGGAGCAGGAGCTGCTTCAGCGAAGCCACGATCCGTGCCTCCAGCTCGGGCAGCTCCGCTTCCGCCAATTCCCGCAACTCCTTCTCGGCGGCCGCATCCTTAACCAGCGAGCGGGTCTCCGCCAAGTCCTTCTCCAGCCGCCGGTGCGCCGCGTGCGCCGCGACCAGCTCGGTCAGCCGGGTGTGCTCCCGCGATACCGCCGCCGACCTGCGGGCGTCCGCATAAAAATCCGGCGACGCCATCTGCGCGTCGAGCTCCTCGAGGCGGGCGACAAAGGGTCCGATCTCCGGCAGCTTGGCCATAAAAATGCGCGTTGCGCCCGGCGGGCCGTGCCGCTAAGCCTGCTTCCTTGCGCAACCCGGTCCGGCGGCATCGCTTCCGCCCTCCGCTCCTTTCATCCGAAGCTGCTTTTTCTCGGCCATGGACTCCGTCCTTTTCACGCAAAACATCATCGCCTGCATCTGGGATTTTGACAAGACTTTGATCCCCGGCTACATGCAGGCCCCCCTCTTCCGGCGTTTCGGGATCGACGAACGCCGCTTCTGGCAGGAGGTCAACCAGCTCGAGCAGCGCTACCAGCGGCGCGGCATCCGCGTCTCCGGCGAAAGCGTTTACCTCAATCACCTCCTCACTTACGTGCGCGACGGGCCGCTCAAGGGACTCAACAACCGCATCCTCCGCGAGTGCGGCGAGGAGATCAACTTCTATGAGGGCCTGCCCGGCTTCTTCGACACCCTCCGCGCCCTGCCGCGCTCCAAACCGGAATACCTCAAGCACGACCTCCGGCTCGAGCACTACATCGTCAGCACCGGCCTCGCCGAAATGATTCGCGGCAGCAAAATCGCCGCCTCCGTCGATGCCCTCTGGGGCTGCGAGTTCATCGAAGATCCGCTCCCGCCGGGCTTTCTCGACCAGGATGAGTTCTCCATCGAGGCCGAGTTCGAGATCTGCCAGATCGGCTACATGGTCGACAACACCACCAAGACCCGCGCCCTCTTCGAGATCAACAAGGGCACCAGCAAAAACCCCGCCATCGATGTCAATGCCAACATCCGCCCCGAAGACCGGCGCATCCCGTTCCAAAACATGATTTACATCGCCGACGGCCCCAGCGATGTGCCCAGCTTCTCCGTCGTCAAACGCAATGGCGGCCGCACCTACGCCGTCTACCGGCCGGGCTCCCAGGAGGAGTTCGAGCAAAACGACCGTCTCCTCCAGGTCGGCCGCATCCATGCCTACGGCCCCGCCCGCTACGTGCCCGAGAGCGCCACTTCCATGTGGCTGCACCTCCACGTCCTCGAGCTCTGCGACCGCATCGTGGCCGACCGCGAAGCCTCCCTCGCCCGCAAGGTCGCCGGCCCTCCCCGCCACCTCACCGAAAAACCCCCGGCCGAGCCCGAAACACCCGCCCCCCGCCAGGAGAGCTTTCTCTGAGCCCGCGCCATGGCCGGACCGCCTTCGCCGCAACTCCACTTTTTCCTCCCCCCCAATCTCACCTCCGCCTGGGATCGTGACGCGGTCCCGCTCCGTCTGGAGATCCCCCCCGCCGCCCGCCCCGCCGAGGCCCCGTTGGCCGACCTTCCCGAAAAGCAGCGCGCCGCCGCCTTTGTCCTCCAGCAGTGGTGCGGTGGCAAACTCGCCCCTTTTCTCCAGCTCAACCGCGAGCAGCTCGAAACCCTCCAAGGCCTCCTCGCCGCCGAGCCGTGCTTCTTCATCCTCCCGGACCGTTCCACCCCAGCGCTCTGGGCCGGCGATCGCCTCGCCCTCCTCCCCTCCGCCTCTTCCGACGCCCCACCCGAGACTCCGCCACCCTCACAACTCCCGCCCGCTCCCAACGGAAACAGCCGCCCCGCACCCCGCGAATGCCCCGGCCCCGAGGTTGAAGGCTCGGAGCACTACCTCGCCATCCGCCTGCCTTCCCGAGAGCACCCCGCCTACCGCGAGATCGCCGACCTCCTCCGCAGCGAAGGCTTTAAGCTCGAGCCGTCCAACCGCCGCTGGTGGCTCCGCGATCGCCATAAAACCCTCGGTTTCCTCGGACGCTTCTGGCGCAAACTCGAGCAGCAGTGGACCGCCGTCTTCACCCCCAACTTCCGCCGCCGCACCGCCCATCTCTCCTTTGCCGCCCCGGGCTGCCAGGTCCGTAGCAGCGATTTGGATACAAAGGGCGGCTGGGAAGTCGACATCACCCTCTCCGCCCCCGGCCTTGATCCCCGCGCCCTCCAGGAAAGCCTCGTCCAGGGCCGCCACTGGGTCCAGTCCGGCGAAGGCGTCATCCTGATCGACCCGGCCGATCTCGCCCGCGTCGAGGCCGGCCGCCGCGCCCTCGATGGCAATCCCGAAGCCGGCCCCGCCCTTCGCAGCCGCCACCTCGTCAACCGCGAACGCCTTCACGACATCGAGGACATCCTCGAAGAGGTCAGCCCGGGATTCCGCCCGCCGACCGAATGGGCCGAGCAGACCCGCGCCCTCCGCGAACTCTCCAGCCTCCCCGCGCCGACGTTGCCCGCCGACCTCACCGCCGCTCTCCGGCCCTACCAGCACCTCGGCGCCGCCTGGCTCCGCCACCTGCACCGCGAAGGTCTCGGCGGCATCCTCGCCGATGAAATGGGGCTCGGCAAAACCGTCCAGGCCCTCGCCCTGCTCGCCTCCCTCCAATGCGATCCTCCGCCCGGCCCCCCACGCCCTTCCCTCGTCGTCTGCCCCGCCTCCCTCGTCGAAAACTGGCGGCGCGAGGCCGCCCGCTTCGCCCCTTCCCTGCGCGTCTTCATCCACCGCGGCAACCGCCGCCTCGAAGCCACCGCCGACGCCTCTGCCTACGACCTCGTCATCACGTCCTACGGCACCCTCGTGCGCGACCGCGAGTTCTTCGCCCGTCTCCGCTTCGCCTGCCTCTTCGCCGATGAGGCCCAGCACGCCAAAAACCGCCGCACCCTCAACGCCCGCTCGCTCCGTAGCCTCGCCGCCGACGGCCGCTTCCTCCTCACCGGCACGCCAGTCGAAAACAGCCTCGAGGATCTCCGCTCCCTCATCGACATCATCCTCCCCGGCGCCTGGAGCGGACCGGCCGCCGCCGCTCCCGGCGAGGACACTTCCTGGCGCGACGAACGCCTCCGCCGCCTCGCCGCCCCCTACCTTCTGCGCCGCACCAAGGCCGCCGTCGCCGCCGAATTGCCGCCCCGCATCGAGCAGGTCCTCTACTGCGAGATGGAAGACTCCCAGCGCGCGGCGAGGCATTAACACGCTGGCATTGCAGGTGCAGCAGGGGCTTGGGCGTGACCCGCATGCCGGGG